>JBAYZV010000217.1:0-2502 GCA_041672325.1 Candidatus Izemoplasmatales bacterium | reverse complement strand
GACAATCCTGTCTTTCATTCATATTCAGAAGAGGAAAGACTTGAATTTCTCAAGGGATATTGGAGCGCAGTTAGGGCCGTGTTCCCCTATGCTTTTGATGAAGATAAGAAATATTTACTCACCAAGACCGTTGGCATGTATCCAATGAATTCTCTGTCTGTTGATATTTTGAAGAAAATGATAGAGGATGGTAAGAATCCCTTGTTAAAAGAAGATGTATATCCATATGTTGAACTATTAAAAGACATGGACTGGTCAGTTGATACATCTGATTTTTCCTACTTCCTTGGTAAGAAAGGTACGGGAAAAGGGTATCAACTTTTGAAAGAGATGTTTCTAGACAGAAATTAATCGAAATTATCATTTTTTTACAATAGATTATAGAAACACATATATCTCTATAATCTCTATTTTTGAATAGAAGGAAGGTATATGCCAAAGGTTTCGGATGAATATACAATTGATGGTTTAGTAAGTGGTGATAATTTAAAATCAGCTGCATCTGTTCGCTCAAAGAAGTATGAAATAAAAACAGTTACCTCAGATCCAAGTCTTCTCAAAACTGAATATCTGGATAAGGGATGGAAGATTCAAAAAAAGATAAAATCAGGTACAAAGATAATCAAAGAGAAGACTTTTGGGTCACAATTTGAAAATGAAATATGGAATATTTTTTATAAAATGGGGTTTGAGGAATTTAATAGTCGATCTGAAAAATTTGAAATAGCCAGATTTGAAAGTGGAGTTCCAAAGCAGATTGATGTGTATGCTCGTAGTGAGCACACAATCTGTATTGTCGAATGCAAATCCTCTGAGACACCTCACACATCATCAACAAATAGAGTTGATGTAAGGGATGCAATTAATGATATTATTGCTATGAAAAAAGAAAGAATGGAGGAGAGTATATTTCGACATTATTACAATAAAGAGGGAAAACGAAATACCTATAAAATTATCTGGATGTTGGCACTAAAAAATATTGAAATTAGTGATAAGGATAAGGAGAGAGCCACAAATTCTGATATTTACATCCTCGATGATTCACTTATAAATTACTATGAGCAACTAGCAAAACACTTTGGTACTACTGCAAAATACATGTTTTTAGGGAATTACATGTCAAACAAAAAAATACCAGGTGAAGTTACCTCAGTTCCCGCAATTAAGAGTATGATGGGAAAATATACATTTTATTCATTTGTAATTGCACCCGAAAAATTGTTACGTATCAGTTTTTTATCACATCGTGGAAATTCCCAATTAACATCTATAAAAACATATCAACGAATTGCAAAGAAAAATCGGTTAGAAAGTATTGCACAATATATTAAAGAGGGAGGAGAAAATGGAACCGGAGGGATATTTCCAACAAGTGTTGTCGTAAATCTCTCCTCAGATAAATTGCGGTTTGAGCCGGGTCCAAATAAAAATAAATCCTCTTCGCAACTAGGGACATTATATTTGCCAAATGAATATAACTCGGCGTGGGTTATTGACGGGCAACATAGATTATATGCCTATTCCAAATTAGAAGAAGAAGCAAAAACTGCATCATTACCAGTAATTGCATTTGAAAATCTTCCAGAAGCACAACAAGCAAAACTTTTTGTAGACATTAATGGAAAACAAGAAAAAGTAGAGAACACTTTGCTCCTTGAGATTAAAGCAAATATTCTAAGATATTCTAAGAAGGGAAATGATAGACTTGAGGCGATTTATTCTCAAATAACACTTGACTTAAATTCAGATAAAAAATCCTTATTTTATGATAAAATAGTTGAGGCTAATGTACCTAGAAATCAGAACAAAAATATTACAAAAACGATGCTAGTTGATGAGTTAAAAAGATCGAGACTCATTGGTGCATATGACTCAAAAAATCCAAAAGATTATATCCGAGGTTGCCTTTATGTTGATGAATTTGATGGAACATGTCAACATGTTGAGAACATTATTTGTGAGTATTATCAATTATATCTGAAAAACCACGTAATTAAGACCCAGTGGGATCTCGGAAGTGGCGAGAATGGATTTTTATGTACGAATCATGGTATAAAATCTACTTTAAGACTACTAACATACATTCTTGAATATATTGAAGGGAGTCTTCTCAAAGAGGGGACTGGACAAAAGGTACGGGACCTTGATCGAAATAAATTAATTGCTGAAATAGAACCCTATATTCAACCTGTAATTCAATATCTTGAATCAGCGTCACCTACAGATTTGTCTCTGATGAAAAAATCAGCAGGTGAGAGCGGAATTACCAGCACAACTGATCATTTTGCGACTCTTGTTAATAATATATATCCAGATTTTCAGCCATTACGTGCACAAAATTATCGTGAAAAACACTCTCAAGAGAATAGAGTAAGAAATGAAAAAGGACGTGAGACTGGACAATCATTAGAAAATATGATTAGAATCGATGTTGTTCAATCACTAAAATCAACATTTTCCGAGGATCTCACCGGATGGTGGGGTCAAGGAGTCCCTGCT
>JBAYZV010000216.1:0-2542 GCA_041672325.1 Candidatus Izemoplasmatales bacterium | reverse complement strand
AAATATTTGGAGTATGCATTTACTATCTTAGAAAAATAAATGAAGATGAGGAATATTATCTAATTATGATGGCTGGTTGGCTTTTATGTGAATGTATTATTCGTTATCAAGAAAAGTCTTTGATTTATCTTGAAAAATATAATATTAATCCAAAAATGATTAATAAAGGAATACAGAAATGTCGTGAAAGTCTAAGATTATCAAAAGAAACAAAAGATTATTTGTTAAAGTATAAAGTAGCATTAAAGAATAAGCGATAATTGGTATAATAGCGTTGAGGGAAGAATTGAATACTTAGTCTATTTAGATAAAAAAGCAAAAGGACTTGAATAATTTATAAAATGATAAAAATCAATGATTATTAGGAGAAGAGATGTTAGAAAAAATTCTCTATACGATAGAAAAGAAACATGAATGATTAGCTTATTAATGACAATATAAATAAGATTAAATTTAAAAAAGCATATGCGTTTATAGTCAATAGGAGATTTGTTTCATTTTTAATAATTAATAATGTAATTATTTTTTATATTATAAATATGCTTTTTTTTTGTAGCATTTTGTTTTTTCTTATAAGTGTATTGAAATTATATTCACTAAATTATATTATTTAATTAAGAGTTAGTTGTGTAGAATTGAATATGGGTTGTGTAGTTAAATACTCAACCATTTTGCTAAAGCTCAAACTTTATTATAAAAAGGAGGAAACTATGAGAAAAATCATAGGAATTTTTATCTTTATGTTTGTGCTTATATTTGCGTTTGGTTGTAATGGCAAAAGCACAGATACTAATCAGTCAAGTATAGATACATCAACTCAAATTGAATCAATTACAATTATATTTGAGACCAATGGGGGTAGCCCTATTAGTGATTTAACAATCACTACCGCTACTATTTCATTGGATATTCCTACAACTACGAAAGATGGATATGTTTTTGCTGGATGGTATCTAGATAGTGATTTAGAACAGAGGTTTGGTGATACAATCCCAGCACTTACAGGAGAAAGTATAACACTATATGCAATGTGGACTCCTGATACACATACATTTATTTTCGTATCAAATGGAGGTCTTTCTGTCGATGATTTGGTTCTTGATTATGGATCACCTATTAGTTTGCCAACTCCTTTAAGAGTAGGGTATAGATTTTTAGGGTGGTTCGAAGATGAAAATTTAAGTGTTGAGTTTGATCAAAGTGCTGCTTTAGAAGAGACTCAAATCACACTTTATGCAAAATGGGAGTTGATTACAGGTAATGTAACTATAAAACCATATTTTGAAAGTCTAAATCAAGGTGAATTTGATTTAGGGCAAACAGAAGTAACTGTTCAAGCCGCTGGAACAAATTATACCTATACTCCTATAGAACATCTAGGTTTTACTTTTGATAGTGAAAATGAAAATAATGTATTAACAATTATGGTATTAGAGGATAATTCTTCTGTTATAGAAGTTTACTATAATAGAAACATAGTAACTGTTAGTTACGAAACAAATGCATCTATTTCGGTAGTTGCTTCTGAAGGTTTATATAATAGTGTTCTAACTGAACCTGAAACTCCTGTTAGAACAGGTTATGAATTTGTAAATTGGTTTAGTGATGAAGGTCTAACCCAAGTTTATGTTTTTGATAAGTATCCTACTTCAGATATTACAATTTATGCTGGGTGGATAGGAGTTCCTTCAACTATTAATTTTGATACAAATGGTGGAGAAGTAATAACTGAATTAACTCAAAACACTGGAACTGAAATTTCTTTACCAACACCAGTTAAAATAGGGTTTGATTTTTTAGGGTGGTTTGAAAGTCCTTTACTCCAAACTGCTTTTTCAAGTACTTTGATGCCAGCGGGAGAAATTACTATTTATGCTAAATGGGAACCAAAAACTTTTTCAATCAGTTATAACAGTCTTGGTGGTTCAACTATAATTAGTGCGGATTTTGATTTTGGGGAAACAATAGTTTTAGCGGATGATCCAACCAAAGATGATTTCATTTTTGGTGGTTGGTTCTTAGAAGAAAGTCTTTCAACACCGTTTAATTACTCGACAATGCCGGCTAATGATTTATTACTTTATGCTAAATGGATAGACGCTAGTGATCCTTACTCAATTATAGTTAATGTTAATAAAGATAGTGGTGTTTTAGTTGTACTTAGAGGTGTAGTTTATGCAAAACACAATAATTCTTATATGGGTTATTATGTTGGCGATGATACAGGTAAAGTTTATGTATATGCAGATAATTCTTCTGTGAATATTGGCGAGGAATTAGAAATTGAAGGTATGTTATTATTTGATAGTTTTAATCAACCTTATCTTCAAGGGACTTCTGTGACAGTTTTAAATACAGAACAACCAACAAGAACACCAGAGGAATTGAGATTTTCTGAATATGATGTTTTAGAAGGACATAATGATTTATTTGTTTCTGAAATATTTACTACAGAAGGTATAATTTTTAATGATAATAACAATTACTTTTTAGTTGATCCTGTTAGTTTAGTGAGAATTCCAGTGTCTTTAAAAAGTTTAGT
>JBAYZV010000215.1:0-2576 GCA_041672325.1 Candidatus Izemoplasmatales bacterium | reverse complement strand
GTATCTGGAATAATAATACTAGTCAAACTGCTAGAGCCGTAAAAAGCATTAAATCCTATTGATTCTAATCCAACATTAAGGTCTACAGTATTCAAACTTAAGGAATCAATAAATGCACTGTCATGAATTTCTCTGACTGTTTCGGGTAATGTTATGACTTCCAAGTATTGAGTATTAGCAAAAGCAAAGCGTCCTATATAATTTATACCATATGGAATTGAATAACTTGCACCAACTAGACCAGCAGGATACATAACTAATGTTGAGGCATCTTTTGAGAACACAATACCTTCAATTGACTGATAATATAAGTTATTTTCAGATACACTTATATTTGTTAAAGAAGTACAACCATAGAATGAAGCTGCTAAGAAGTAAGTATTTTCAGGGATTGATAATGTTACCAAACTTGTACAGTTATTAAATGCATAAAATTGAATAGTTAACATATTGTCTGGTAATAGTATGTTTGTAAGATTTGTACAATTAGAAAAGGCATACTGTTCAATATTTTGCAAGCCGCTTTCGATGATAAGATCAGTTATAAGTTCATTATCTTTAAAAGCTTCGTATTTAATATCATATACTGGTAGCCCGTTTATGGTTGAAGGGATAGTGACTATCGGAGAATTACCATAATAACCGACTATTGAAACATAGTCTTCATTATCTGAAACTTCAAACTGGAGCCCTTCTACAGTAATATAATCGAAATCAATCTTATCAATTAATTTCCCTCCTTCATCGAAAGTGCATAGGTAGTTATCAATCATTATAGTCATGCTACGATAAAGGTGACCATCAAAGGATGCGTAATGGTAATCATATCCGTGTTGTAACCACCCATTATAAACGTAAGCTCCACTAGGTATCATTTCTGTTCCTAGATATAAGCTATCCTTATTTGAAACGTAGTATATATAATATGAATAATTGAAGACAGTTAATGAATAATTAAGTACTTTTATATGACCATCAATAAACCATGAAAGATTGGAGTCATAATAATATATACCATCTCTCAGAAGCATATTCATGCCTTCTTTATAATAAGTTACTCCTTCAACCATTTGTGTATAATAATTTGAATTATATACTTCCATTGATAAATCATAATATCCTAGAGTAGCATCGACAATGATCCAAGAACCATCCACATAAACATAATTCCAAGAGTGTGCCATTGTTGTATCTAGACTTTGATCAAGAGCAAATAACTCAACAAATGATGTTGTTGAACTGCTGAGATAACCGCTAACATATAATGACGGAATTCCAATGGACATGAGCAAATCACCATATAAAAGTGTGTATCCAGAACAAACTGCAATATTATTTTCATACACTTCATAAGCATCATAAAATAATGCCGCATCATTATAACTTATGTTTTGAGTTAACCAAAGATACAACTGATATGCTTTTTCAGCATCGGTTGTATATCCTTCTGTTATATTTATTGCTAAATCCGTTAGTACTGATAACTCATCCTGTTCAAGAGTATTCATTCTAATACTCCAATCAATGTCTTCAGCAGAATACATCAAGCCTGCATAATCAAGAGCTGCTTGATTCCAAATTGCGATCTCATCTAGATATGAATTATTGACTGGAACATATTCATATCCATATTCTTCGATTGGACATCCATACCAATAATAATCCGTCCATCCAGTTGTTCCTGGCAAATAATATATAGTAGAAAATGTGCCAGAAAAAGCTCCTAAATCAACGTTTTCTGGAGCGTTACCTAAAAATAGAAATTCAGAAAAATTCTTATTTCCAAAAGAGCTCACACCTAAAGTAGTTACTGATGCTGGTATATGAATAGTCAATAGACTACTACATTCATTAAAAGCTAAGCTACCAATAATCTCTAATCCTTCTTGTAGATTTATTTCCTGTAGACTGCTACAATTTTGAAATGCACTTCCCTTAATCTCTATTATCGTATTAGGAAGGTCTAAGGTACGAATGTTTGCGGACATAAAAGCAGAGACTCCTATTGATGTTACATAGCCATAAGGATTCACACCATCGCTAAAAATCTTTGCTATAACGACATCTAAGCCTATTCCTGTATAACCAACAACTTCATATACCCCGTCTATGTAGGAATATTCTATTCCTTCGGTATAAACAAAATCATCTTCATTGTTCAACTGCCATCTTGCTGTTAATATAACATCTTCTGAAACAGAAAAACCACCAAAAACCCATTTTTCTCCATATTCATTAAACCAGCCTAAGAATGTAAAGCCGATTTTGACAGGATCTTCTGGTTTAACTATTTTCTTATTTTCTATTACTTCTTGAGTAAATTCACTAGTAAAGTTATCCGGATTAAAAGTCACAATATAAATTTCTGGATCATAAATCGATAAATTTCCATTAACTAGATCATATAACCATTGTTCTTCATCACCAGTATAATCTGGATAGTGTTCGCAATAAATTTCATATGCGGATTTACCATCAACACCATCTATACCTGTAATTGTTGCTATATCAATCAAATTATACCAAATATCATCGCCTACATACTGCCACTGAATGTATTCAGAATCTACTCTTAT
>JBAYZV010000214.1:0-2618 GCA_041672325.1 Candidatus Izemoplasmatales bacterium | reverse complement strand
GTTAATGATTTCTTTGTCGGCGCCAATTCTTTCCCGGAATTCTTGATATAAGTCAATATAGACGCTTTGGTAATCTTGAAAATCTCTTTCCGATAAAATTTCATTCCCTAAAAATTCATCAAAACAAGTGAGGATGTTTCTGATCCGAAGAATTGCGCCAAACAATTTAATAAATTCTCTTTTCGCGCTTTCCCCGAGAATAAATTGTCCAAGAGGAAATTGCGTTAGAAGCGATTCGATTAATTCTTTATAACCCGGTTTGTGTTCGCCTTTTTCCTCGTAACCGTTGTAATATTCGTCGTAAGTTTTTAGCAGTACAATACCGCCGGCATCTTTATTACCGAAAAGGGCAATAGCTTTGTCTGTTTCTTCCTTCAAATCACGAAAACAAACAATGTTACCGAAGGTTTTCACGCTGTTGAGTATCCGGTTTGTCCGCGAGAAAGCCTGGATCAAACCGTGCTGTCTTAAATTTTTATCTACCCAAAGCGTGTTAAGAGTGGTAGCGTCAAAACCCGTCAAAAACATGTTCACGACGATCAATATATCGATTTCCCTGTTTTTTACACGCTGCGATATATCTTTATAATAATTTTGAAACTTATCCGCTGACGTATCAAAATTCGTGCTGAATACAGCATTATAATCCTTTATCGCTTCTTCAAGAAAATCACGATGACTCCGGTCAAGATTGGCCGCGTTAAAATCCTCATCCGGCAGAAGTCCTTCCGGCTCTTCCTCGTTGGGACTAAAACTGAATATGGTGGCGATGATAAGATCGCGATTGGTTTCCGCAATCTGTTTTTTAAATTCCTTATAATATTTTATCGCCATCGGGATTGAAGAAGTGGCGAAAATGGAATTGAAACCAGCCAGATGCCTTGTTTCAGTCTTCTCAATTATTTTTCTTGGGATTAATTTATCATATTCGTCCCATTTGGCAGTGAACGTATAATAAACGCTGCGTTTTGTCTTCTGATCGAAATGATCAAGAACGTATGCAACTATTTCGCTGATACGTTTCCGGGCGGCCAAGGCTTTTTCTCGGTCAATGGCGTAAACTTTCTTATCCTTGATATGATCCGGCATTTTAATAGTATTAATAAAATCAATTCGGAAAGGCAATACGTTATCGTCATTGATGGCATCAACGATAGTATAGGTGTGGAGTCGTTCACCGAAAGCCTGTTCCGTAGTCTTAAGCAAAGGGTTTCCTCCCGAAACCGCATTTACAGCAAAAATTGGCGTTCCTGTGAAACCAAAAATATGATAATTCTTAAAACTTCTCGTGATGGCTTTATGCATTTCTCCAAACTGCGATCGATGACACTCATCAAAAATCAACACGACATGCTTTTTGTATATGTCGTGTTGTTTGTTTGTGCGGATAAACCTATCTAACTTTTGTATGGTTGTTACAATAATTTTATATTTATGAGGGTTGCCTTTTTCATCCCGGTCTTCCAATTGCCTTTGGAGTATCCGCGTGGAAGTATTGCCGTTGGCCGCGCCTTTTTCAAAACGATCATATTCCTTCATCGTTTGATAGTCCAAATCCTTACGGTCAACAACAAACAACACTTTATCAATAAAAGGTAAAGCCGAAGCAAGTATCGCTGTCTTAAAACTGGTTAAGGTTTTCCCCGAGCCGGTTGTATGCCAAATATAACCCCCGGCTGCGAGCGTCCCCATTTTTTTATAATTTGTTGATATTATAATGCGGGATAATATCTTCTCCGCAGCCGCTATTTGATAGGGGCGCATCACCAAAAGCATGTTGTCGGTAGTAAGAACACAGTATTTTGTAATGATATTCAAAATGGTGTGTTTCGCAAAAAACGTCTTTGTGAAATCAACAAGATCGGGAATGATTTTATTGTTCGCATCAGCCCAATAACTAGTGAATTTGAAACTGTTACTTGTTTTAGGGGTTCTACGACTTTCGCTTTTTCGTTGTTCTTTGATATGAGCGTTTCTTGTGGTGTTACTGTAATATTTTGTGTGAGTTCCATTTGATATTACAAAAATATGCACATATTCATATAATCCAG
Organism: Candidatus Izemoplasmatales bacterium; assembly: GCA_041672325.1. Lineage (GTDB taxonomy): Bacteria > Bacillota_I > Bacilli_A > Izemoplasmatales > Hujiaoplasmataceae > UBA2289. The sequence continues at coordinate 567 of JBAYZV010000214.1, read as the reverse complement.
ATGATGCCCAAAAACTATCGCGTTGATATCGATTTATTTGATTAAAGGCTTCCCTAATAGCGACTCCACGTCTTTTTAGCTCCACGTGAACGAGAGGCAAGCCATTTACAAGTATGGTAACATCATAGCGAGTTTTATGTTTACCAGTTGTTTCTCCATATTGGTTAATTACCTGTAAATGATTGTTATGAATATTCTTCTTATCTAGAAGATAAACATTTTTTATTGTTCCATCTTCCCGCCTTAATATTTGAATATAATCATCTTGCGTTTTTCTAGTTTTCTCAACGATTCCTTCATTAACATTCGCAATGCATTCAAAGAAAAAAGTATTCCATTCATTATCCGTAAAGGTAAAGCCGTTGAGTTTTTCTAATTGTTTTCGAAGATTTGTTATTAAGGCCTCTTCATTTTCTATGGAAATGTATTCGTATCCTTGCGAAATGAGCTGCTTTATAAATTCTTCTTCAAGTTCTTTCTCGCTCTGATATTTCTGGGGACGATTACTATAATCAGGTACATATTCAGCAACAACCGTTGCTTCGTCAGTACTTGCAACGATGTTGT
>JBAYZV010000213.1:0-2633 GCA_041672325.1 Candidatus Izemoplasmatales bacterium | reverse complement strand
CAAATTTAATAATGATATTCCTATACTGTTTTAGCCACTGTATTTCTTCTTGCAATTCGTCCTCGTTATAGCCGGTATAAATGACAATATCGTCGCGCGTTGACAGTCTGAAGGATTTTATAAAGCCTTTTAAGTCCTCCCAGCAATCGAAGGGTTCAAGCCCACCGCATACCGCCGCGCAGGTAATTTTGTTATTTAAATAGTATAGCATCATCTGCGCATCGGAAATTGCGATATAGGGCGCGTTTGCCAGGTGGCTGTTTTGGCAAACGGGTTGTCCCGATTCGGCGTCGCACTTGAAATTGCAATAGGGAAACGCCAAAAACATTGACGGTTTGCGGTAATTTGCGTAATCTTCCACGATAAAACCTTTTAAAATCACTTACGGTTCCTCCCAGTCTCTTATAGGTAAAAACTTTAATTTATTTTTCTTTCATTATAGCATAGTTCATAAAAAACGCAACGCCTATTTGTTTTACAGTGTTTGTGAAATTTACCGCTCCCATTCTCTAAGCATAAATTCCGCCTTTCTTTCTTTGCTATAGCTTTTTACGGGCACGTAAAACCCAACAATGCGCGTATATTCGGTTGAGACCGGCTCACCGCATTCGGGGCAGATTTTCCCGAAAAACGCGTGGTTGTGCTTACAGGATTGAATTTTAGTGTTAAAGGCGAAATATGTGACCTTTTCATCACTGATATAGTTTAGAAGGCTCCAAGCCTGTTCGAAATTTTTGAAGGGCGCCTCGACATTAACATGTAAAATGGAACCGCCGTTACAAAAGCCGTCGAATACTGACGCAATTCGAATTCGTTCTTGAAGCGTTGTTTTTATTCCGAGAGGTATGAATTGGTTTCCATAAAGCGGTAAATCCTCGACAACGGTGCCGGGGTAAAATATTTTGTCTTTCTCCATAAGCTTCGCGGCGGCGCTTTCACCGGGGACTTGCTCGCAGTTAATCTGTACCCTTTCCGCCGCCGTTACCTGTTCGGCAGAGCCGTTTGAAGCCATTATTATGGGGGCTCTGTTTATACAGTCACGGATAATATCGAATATTTTGCGCCCGAAGTTTTCCGCTTGTTCTGTATAAAAGGTATAATCAAATTCGTCGGTGAAGACATAGCCGAAGGTTTTCATGGTTTCGTAAATGCCGATAAAACCTATCGTGTTATACAAATGCCCGAAATCAATTAAGCCGCATGAAAAGTTCTTTAAAAGACCCTTTTCCGCGTTTCTTTGGATGATGTGCCTTACGCGGTCAAGTACCATTATATTTAACTCTGTGGTTTCTTTTAACTTTTCTAAATATTCCTCCTCGGTGCGCGATTCGAGCGCGATACGCGCAAGGTTTATGGTGTTCACCTTTACGCTTCCGACCCGAAGCGAGGTGCCCCCTATGGAGTTAAAATATCCGAGTTCGGAGATGCTGCTCTTTAGCCGGCAACAGTTACTTAACGAAGTAACAGAATCGTCTATATAAAAATTACTGTCTAACCATTTCAAATTATGGCTGCACGCCCAAACCGCGAATTCTTCGTCCTCAAATTTCCCATCCTTTTTCAAAAGGCTGATTGTGGAAACGGGATAAGTCATCATGTTCTTAGCGCGTATTTCTGACATGGTTTCCATATATAATTTTTGGAATCCCATTATTCCTTCGATTTCGTCAATCATGGGTGAACCGTCGGGGAAAATCGCGCCCCCGAAAAGCGCCTCGAGATAGGGTCTGTCAAAAACAGAAGTGTTGGTAAACGCCGACTGAATTCCCACATATTCTTAATTTTCATTAAGTGCTGACTATTTTTTAAGTTCTTCTATATTCTGCGCTCTCTGAACGATTGATTGATGAACAAGCAAAACTCTTTGACTGTGATGACCCAAATAAAAAAGGAGAGATAAAAAGGATCATCCAAACGTATAAAGACCTTATCGTTGCCAAACGGTTCAAGTCTGGTATCCACATCGGTGCCGCCAGTCCAATCACCCAAGGGATTAATGACCGCATTCGGGAACACAATTCTCAGGTTTTTTGTTTTCACGTTGCTTTGGCAAATGATGAGCCGCTCGCCGTCAATTATGTATTTCCCGTCATAGGGATACGAGGTATACAAATTCCTCGCTATCCCCGAGAGCACTTTCTGCTCCTGTGTCAACGGTACCCCTTTGAATATGCCATTGTCCCCACAGCGGATATTATTAGACTGATACTTCGAGAGATGTTTGTCCTGAGGGTACTGACTGAAATTTACCGCAACATCTCCGGCTATGCGCCGCACGGCACATCCTACATCAGCTGGGCAGATTTTTACCGATGTTTCCGCAATAATATGACAGACACCGTGACCTATGAGAACCTCAACTGCAATTCTGGGGTTTTCTTCTTTTTTATATGCTAGATCTACAACAGCCCCGGCTATCCTGTCAGCCAGTTTATCCGGGTGTGATGGGTTTACTTTTTCAAACATATTACTTTTTTCCTTTCCGTGCAGTAAGAAGTCTCTCCATTACATCATCCTGCGGGTTTGCACCATCGAATTCGCCGATGCAGTTCTCACGTACAATCTGATAAATTTCAGACCATGTCCGACCTGCCTGCGTCATATATTTATCTCCAATCGCTACATAAGGCGCC
>JBAYZV010000212.1:0-2675 GCA_041672325.1 Candidatus Izemoplasmatales bacterium | reverse complement strand
AATTCATAGGTCCAAACATAATATCTTTTTCCACTGTTTCTTCAAATAATTGATATTCAGGGAATTGAAATACTAATCCAACTTTTTTTCGGATTTCGTTATATTTTATTTTTTTGTTACGCTTGGTAGTTATTATACGTCCAAATATTTCCAAATTACCTGAAGTTGGAAATATTAGTGCATTCATATGTTTTGCTAGAGTTGATTTTCCAGACCCGGTATGGCCAACTAATGCAATAAATTCATTTTTTTCAGTTATTTCTAAGTTAATATCTTTAATTGCCGTATATAACCCTTGGGCAAATGAAGAATAATCATAACTTACTTGATTGAAGCGTATTCCCATAATTTATCCCTTACTTCTTTGAATTTATCATTATTTTCTAATGAACTAGCTATATCTAGAGATACCGGTAACTCAAGATTGCTCATTGTAAATACTTCTTTCTTTTTCATTATTGTAGATGTTGCTTCGAACGCATGAACTTTGCCTTTATTTAACACCAATATTTTATCAGCTAATAAAGCCTCATTTATATCATGAGTAATCATAATAATTGTTAATCCATCTTTATGTAAAGTTTTAATATATTTTATCAATTCCTCACGAGAAAAAGGATCAAGCATTGAAGTTGCTTCATCAAATATAATAATATCTGATTGCATCGCTAAAATACCAGCAATTGCAACTCGTTGTTTTTGTCCGCCAGAAAGATTACTTGGTTCATTATCCAAAAAATTATACATATTAACTTTTTTAGAATAAAAATCAATTTTTTCTAACATTTCTTCTCGAGGCACACACAAATTTTCCATACCAAAAGCGATATCGTCTCTTACTGTAACTCCAACAAATTGATTGTCAGGATTTTGAAAAACAATACCAATCTTTTTTCTTATTTCAAAAGCATTATTATCATCTAGAGTCATTCCATCAATAATGATTTCACCAATTTTTGGTTCAAGAAGTCCAACTAAAGTTTTGGCTAAAGTAGATTTCCCAGATCCGTTATGTCCTAACACAGCTATCCATTCACCTTTATTTATTTCAAGATTAATGTCGTTTAGAACAATTGATCTTTCATTATAAGAGAAAGTTAGATTCTTAACATCAATATAGCTCATCATACTCACCGCCCAAATTAATATTATATCAAAAAATATATAAAATTCCTAATTTATTAGATGTTTTTCTAAATCTCTTAAAGCTACTATTCCTAATAAATGTTCACCATCTTTGCCATTCTCAGTTACTAATAAAAGCAACATTTCGCGACGATGTTTCAAATCTTTGTTAAACATTAAATAAGCATCATATATATTAGTTTTTATACTTACAAAATCGTAGTACTTACGAGGATGATTATTTAAATCTATTGCTTCCATAATTTCTTCTATTTTCATATGCTTGCTGATGGATTTTGAATTCTTTAGAGACATATAATCATATAAAGATTTCTCAGTAAATATACCTTTTAATTCATCATTTTCAATCACAGGAATAGTGGAAAAACCAGAATCTCGTAATAAATCAACAACATCTCCAATGGTAGTTTTTGAAGTTACTGTTTTCAAGTTTTGATACGAGGTCATTATTTGTCTTACCGTTAAAGGCTTGGTTATTCTATCTACTATAGATTTAAATTGTTCTATAAATCTATCACTAGGTACTAAAATATCATTATTATGGGCGATAATATTACGCATTTGTGCTGCTTGTTTTATCACTTCAAAATTTTGATTATTATTGATAATCATATTTTCTTTACTTTTTTTAATTTGATATAGTTTTGTTACAAAACCAGTGTAGGAATAATCACCTTTAGAGTAAGTAATTCTTAAAAACTGTTCTAATTCATTAAAAAGTTTTATAAATTGTTTTTCTTTTTCTATCATCATAATCCACCATATTAAAGAAACTAATCATTGTTGTTAATTATCGCTTAGTTAAGTAAGTTTTCATGTATTAGTTTTCTGTATTTGTTTTATCTAATTGTTTAATACCATTATTTACATTTACCTTCATTATAACAAAAAACCTAATGGTTTTTTTCTTGGAAATCTAAATCTCACCAAATCAGTCAAAAACATATTACATATATAAATATAATATCATTTATATTGAAAAAAATTAACAATAAAAAGATAATACACGTGATTTATAACAAAAAAACCTAAAGATATAATCTCTAGGTTTTAATATTTAATTGTATTATACTAATTCAATAATAGCCATTGGACAAGCGTCACCTAGACGTGGGCCAATTTTATAAATACGTGTATATCCGCCATTACGATCTTGATATTTTGGTCCTAGTTCTTTTAGAAGTTTAACCAAAGCATATTGATCGTCTATTTTTAATTCTCTAACAGTTTTTTCTGCAATTCTAGCTGAATTTAAGTCACCCTTTTTTGCTAAGGTAATTAATTTTTCTACTGTTCTTCTAACTTCTTTAGCTTTAACAACAGAAGTTTCAATTTTACCATGCATAATGAGTTGTGTAGCCAAATCACGAATAAGTGCTTTACGGTTAGCGCTATTACGATTAAGTTTTGTGTATCCTCTCATGATTTCCTCCTATCGATTAGTGTTTAGCTAAGCTTAAATTCATTTCTTCAAGCTTTTGCTTAACTTCCTTCAATGATTTTTTACCTAGATTTCTAACTCTCATCAT
>JBAYZV010000211.1:0-2718 GCA_041672325.1 Candidatus Izemoplasmatales bacterium | reverse complement strand
TGGTACAATCACGATAGAATAAAATTAACTCTAGGTGGTTATTCACCTATTCAATATAGGTTAATGAATCAACAAATGATACAATAACTACAAAGAACATAAAGTACAAGAAAATGGTATCAATTCATCGTGTCTTTGAACTAGTAAATAACTTCAGGTTTCAAAGTTTTTCAGTTTCGTCAATCGTATAAAAATCAAACGATTCTAAAATCAAATCATATTTGTCGTCATCCAGTTTATATCTAGCTACCGGAATTCCAGTGAGTTCGTGTAATCTTTTAAAGTGCTCCATTGCCGTAGTTGGGATATTCGCTCCTAGGATGATCTTGCTGATGTAATTCAATGGGATTTTTCGATTATCGGTGTGTTTAACAAGGGCTATGTTTCGCCATTCTTTCTCATATCTCCAGATACTCGATTTTGTGTATAGTGCTGAAACAACTCCACTAAGAATGGTGTCCTTAAACTGGAAATCCTTTTTATGAACATTGATATCATCAAGCAATCGATTATCAAGCGCGGGACGGAACTTTGAATAGTTCACTTTCATCAAAAATGAGATTTTTTGAGCGTCTTCCTCGGTAAGGTTAGAAAAATCATATTCAACCACAAAACCAGTATGCTTTTTCGCATAGTGTGACCACATTAAAGCAATATCGCTCCGCTCACTAAAGCAGGTTATCCCAAACTGTTCATCGATTTGTTGAGAAAACTGAGTCAGTCCTTTTGAAGCTACACTGAAAGCTACTTCTAGAGTGTCTTTTAATGCAACTGCATCTTTTTCAACATCGTACCCCTGAATTGTGGCAATGTTTTGAAGCTTATCGAGTGATAAGTTGAAATTAGTCACTTTGCCGTTTTCATCCAACTCCATTGAAGATGAACCAATCATGAGCTGAGACATTAATGAGCTACTTGAAATCAGTAAAGAGCTAATTTTCTCAACAGTTTCGTTCGAGGAAAATTCCGGTTTGATAAAATTGTTGACGAAATAATCAATAAACTTTTTATCTTGGAAGATTTGTACGAATAGTTCATTTGACTCGGCTTTGGAAATCCGTTTTTTATTAGCTTGTTGGAGCCTGCTCTGCACTGATGGATTATTTAGTATCCCGAGAATTACATCATTTACCAAGTTTGGCGCACGATGACTCAAGATCTCAATCGATCGCTGATGATTGATTTCGCCATTGAGCATTCGCTTTACTTCGCCTTTGTTTATCCGCGGTTTTAGATACTCGCTATTAAGAAATGACATGACGATGGCGGAGAGAATGGTTTGAGTAGATACACCAATTACGCAATCAAAGGGATCATTGAATCCACTTGGTTTTGAGGCGTAAATCTGGCGATTAAGAACATTCTTGAAATATAGATTTGATAATGAATCAATTGGGTCATCGGAGAATGGATTGTTGGTCGAATCAAATGAGCAATATTGATAGAGTTTGTAATCGATTTTCTTTAGTCTTGATGAGACAAGTTTGTGAATATGAGTGGGGGTATCGTTGTTTTGTATTTTTTGGACTTCTTCCCTAAGATCTAGTTTCATAATTATCCTCCATTCTCATTGAGCTTTTGTTGAGTTATTTGCTTTCTTCCTAATGATGTTGGCTGCCATGAAGCAAGCACAAAAAACGAATCGGATATTTCTTTCCCCTTGTTTATTGTGTGTTGTCAATATTTTACCTTAGAATCGGTGTTTTTGTCATCAAGCTTTTAGAAATGAAAAAACTTGATAATTTTGCTGTTTTGAGTGATGTATGAATATACAGAAAGGGTGAAGAAAATGAAGGTAAATTTTATTCGCAAGGCAACAACCGAAGAATTAATTCCTCAAGATGAATTCATCATTGAAAAGATTGTCAATTTAACCAAGGATGACTTCGAAAGCTTTGTTAGAGCCCCACTTCAAGATTATGATTTCATTATCGAGAATATTGAGTCCATGTCTTTTGACAACAAAGGGATCTATCATTGTATCTTCGTTACCTCCAAAGATTTTGATTTCGGGATTTTAATAGAGAGTGAAGGATACCACTATGCAAGGTATACTGCTTATCTACCGAAAGCACTACTTAAGAAAGATTAAGAAAAGCAAAACCACTTTTTTACAACCATAATCAATATATTACCCCCCCCGGTCAAATTTTGAAATCGAGGCAAGGATACCGCTGAGGGGACATAATTTTTACGCGAGACCATTTTTTTGAAAATCTGAAAATGACCCAACAAAAATGTTTCGAGTTTCCTCGTGTATCGTTTGAGGATTGTGAGTAGAGTTTCAATTACTCTTGAAAACCCCTTGATTGTGCTGAATAATTGGGTTATTCAAAATAATGCACTAACTGTTGAAATTAACCCGAATGTTTGGGTTATCTCCAAAACAAACATAAATATCCACAGATAATGGGGGAAATTCCTGTTTTGTTGGCATTGGCTTATCGCTATTGTGGAGGGCGAATCCCCGCCAGATTTAGTTTCAATTCCGCCATCTAAAAACAAAAGAACTCAGCCATTTCGGACCGAGTTCTTTTTGTCATCAGCTGCGTGTTTTCAAAGTCGTTGCGTCTCATTCATTACTTGTTGGGTAGGACAAGACATTGCAACTTGGGTATGACAACTTCAAATACATAGCAACTTGGTATAATTCTGATGGTGGAGATGCGGAGAGTCGAACTCCGGTCCAAAGAAAGTTCTGTACTAGCGCCTACAGTT
>JBAYZV010000210.1:0-2724 GCA_041672325.1 Candidatus Izemoplasmatales bacterium | reverse complement strand
CTGCAGATGATATCTACAAATTTTCTAACAAGTTAACTGAGAATAGTGTTTTGCCTAAAACAGATAACGAAGTAGCCTTAGGAATAAGTTTAAAAGATTCCCTTGGGATAGATATTGGAAGTACAGTTACATTTGATTCTGCTGTTTATTCTAGTAGAGAATTTACTGTAGTTGGTTTTTTTGATTTTGGTATTAACGAAATCAACAACACTTGGACCATCACCAACATTAATACAGTACAAGCAATTATTGATCAAGGAGATGTTGTTAGTAATATCGAAATTCAACTAAATGATGTTTTTGAAGCTGAAGATATCACAAAAGTCGAAATTGATTCTAAATTATCTGATGAGTATTCCATTAATACTTGGATAAGTGAAAACGAATCATTATTATCAGGATTACAAGGTCAAAGCATTTCTTCATTAATGATTCAAATATTTGTCATTGTTTCTGTTGTACTGGGCATATCTTCTACTCTAGCTATCACTGTATTACAAAAATCTAAACAGTTAGGCATTCTAAAAGCAATGGGTATTCAAGATGGAGATGCTAGTTTGATATTCTTATTTGAAGGTGTATTGCTTGGTATCTTTGGAGCTGTTGTTGGTATTTTGCTTGGCATTGGATTATTATATGCCTTCACTACATTTAGTGGCACCGATATTCCAATAACATTCAATGTAGGATTTTTAGCTTTATCAGCTGGGATTGCAATAACCGCTTCCACTCTTGCAGCTTTAAGTCCGGCAATAAAATCTTCTAAATTAAGCGTAATAGAGGTGATTCGTAATGGCTAGTATTTTAAGTTTAAAAAAAGTATGCAAAACATACGGTGTAAATACTAAAAACCCTACTAAGGTCCTATTTGATATCGATTTAGAATTTGAAGAAAGTTCTTTTAACGCAATCATCGGTCAATCTGGTTCTGGCAAATCTACCTTATTAAATATCATAGGATCACTTGATAGACCTACAAGTGGAGATATGCTTTTTAAAAACGAATCGTTGTCTAAACTTAGCAAAAATGATTTAGCTGCTTTTAGAAACAGATCTTTAGGTTTCATTTTTCAATTTCATTATTTACTACCTGAATTCACCGCTATTGAGAATGTGCTTATGCCTTATCGTATTTCAAAAAGAGAAATCACTCCTGAAGTAATAAGTCGCGCACAAGAACTCCTCGATATAGTTGGTTTAAAGAACTTTAAAGACAAGCTGGCAACAAACCTCTCTGGCGGGCAACAACAACGTGTTGCCATAGCGAGAAGTCTGATAAACAATCCAAGTATTGTTTTAGCTGATGAACCCACTGGTAATCTAGATAGTGACACAACTGAAAAAGTATATGAATTATTAAGAGATATTAATAAAAAGTATAAAACTACCTTTATTATAATCACTCACGATCGTACTGTTGCTGAAAAAACAGATAGAGTAATTGAAATAAAAGATGGAAAAGTATACTTAGACATTAGTAAATAAGAAAATGAAAATTAATTTATATAACTAAAGAGTCGAAAGACTCTTTTTTAATTATCTTGGAACCACTGGAAGCGGAGATAATCAGTAAAAGCAAACTCCGTTCTATAAAGACCGATGAGACAGATTGTCAAAGTATTACATTAGCCTATTATACAAGAGAACTTGAGCCTCATAGAAAATTAAACTTCATTAAAACCTACAAATCATGAACTGGGAATAAAAGTTCTTGATTCAAACACTACGTCAAATGAAGGTAAGATTTAGATACCCATTAGACATTGTCTACCCTAAACTGGTTGAGGTTAGTTTATTATACGCATTTTTCTTAGTCTAGACACCTCTAGTTATCCTCTCGTCAAAAAAAAATTGAATTGTAGAAAGAATGTCTTTCTAAATTCAACCTTTTTTTATAATTAATATTATTTGGTTTTAGACTCATGAACCACAATTTGAGGAAATGGTATTTCAATTCCATTATCAGTTAGCAATTCTTTAATTGATTGTCTAATTTTTCTTTCAACATTATACTGCGATTCAGGTAGTGTTCTTGCGATAACTCTAATATTTACAGAACTACTTGCTAAATCCGTTACCCCTAAAACCACAGGGTTTTCAATCATTTCTGGAAGTGTATTCTTTAGTTTAGGTAATTCTTGATTTAATAAATCAATTGTTTTTTGGATATCTTCCTCATACGAAATACCAAACTCTATAACTGCTATAGAATCAGCCACTGAATAGTTAATAGATTGAGTAATATTACCATTAGAAAAAATCATTATATCGTTTTTCCAATTCTGAACTCTTGTTGTTTTTAACCCAATATCAATGACACGGCCTTTAAATCCATTGATTTCAACAACATCATCAATATCAAAATGATGTTCAAATATAATGAAAAAGCCTGCTATAAAATCCTTTATTAAGCTTTGAGCTCCTAGACCAATAACTAACCCGAGTATTCCTAAACCTGCTAAAGCAGGTAAAACATCAACACCCCATATTGCTAAAATAACTAATAATCCTATAATTTTTACAGTGTAGTTAATTAAGGAATTTGTTACTTTGAGCATTGTAATTCTACGTTTTTTATTTGGTCCATCTCTTTTAGCACTTTTCATTAATATGATTTTCATTAATTTTAACAAGAATGAAAGAATTAAGATTATGATAACAGTTAAGATGATGTCACTAATTTGAATCAATAAAAATTTTACTATTTCATCCCAAAAGCCAGTA
>JBAYZV010000209.1:0-2731 GCA_041672325.1 Candidatus Izemoplasmatales bacterium | reverse complement strand
GCATAAAATCTATATCAAATTGCATAGAACCGAAAGCGATGATATATTCAGGTTTTGTTTTGAAAATAAAGTTATCTAATGCGAGTTTTTTTGAAATGTGGGAATTATTAATTTTTAAAAAATAATAGTCTTTCATTGAATTATAGGGATAGATGTTAAATGATAAGTCATCACTAAAATCGGCAGATTTTAAATCTTTGATGTATTTTTCTATGATATTTTTTTGATCTATCAAAATGTAATATACCACATCTTCAGTATCGTTGAGTTTGCCCTTAACATGATTTATAAAATACTCATTTTTGCGATCATAATAGAATTTTTCTTCAGCAATATTAGCAAATTTGCCTCGATAAATTGATAAAGATTGATCAACAATAGTGAATGTAAAAATGTTTCGCTCTTGTGAAGTAAAATATTTGTCTATTCCTGCTTGAGCTTTTTTCGAAATTGTAGTGATATTAATGTATTTTTCTGTTATTAAATTGTAAGTCACTGCACCATTCATTATCATCATATCTTTATCAAGAGGTATACCAGAAAAAATTTTGGTTAATGAAGCGGGTGTTTTTGTGGTTGAAATAGTAAAATTTATACCGCTTTCTATAAGAGCAGTAAGTGTATATTTAGTATATGGTGTTAATCTCTCTTCAGTTGTTAGTAGACAATTGTCTAAACCACTTACAAATAGAATATTATTATTTTTGAAATGATTTAAATGAATATTATTGATAAGTAAAGCGACCATAACCCCGATAATTGTTGAGGATATTCTTTCTAACCCAAATACGATAACTGGTAAATTATTTCTCGACGATATTATTATACTTAAATAAGTAAGAGTAGCTACAAAAACAAAATCTGGTTTTTTAATAATAACCATAAAATGTATAAGAAAAACAAGGAATATAGAAGTAATAGTATAAAGAATTACTAAATGATAAATATATCCGAAATTATAAATGATAGGATTCATGAATGTTGATTCGTAGATATAGATTATAATCATTCCGAACAAACCACCAAGGATAGAACCGAGTGACCTAACTTTAGCTTGATGAAAAGATTTAGAGTTTTCTCTTTGCATTGAATATGCTGCAGCAATCCCGGCAAAGAATGGAGAATACCAAGTTCTAGCAAAATCAGGAGATATTATATATAGGCCTAAATAAATAAACATTGTTAACATAACTGCACTTGCAGTTTTAATTGTTCTAAAACCAATTCTTGGCATTTTGCCTCCAAAGTAAAAACAGATTTCTCGTCTGCTTAAATATAATTCTATTGTATAGAATACCACAAAAAAAATTCTTTACAAGACAAATCAAATCGCAGAAAGCGTTTTAATTTGTTGTGATTGAAAATTCAGGAAATTTTTGAGATTGAAGCATTGATTATTCTATTTTATTTATTAAGGCTATATAATAAAATTCAACAATAAAGCTTGAATTGTTTACAATTACAAATATTTCTTTTATACTATATTAAGTATGTGCCTGATATAGTATTATAACTATAAATCGTAAGAGAGGTGAGTTTGATGGAGACTTTTATAGTTCTTTTAGTCTTTACTATGTTACTAATTGATTTCGGATTAAATCTATTCTTGTCCATAATAAATTATCGTTATAGCAGTACAAAAATTCCAGATGAGTTGTCTGATGTTTATGACTTAAAAAAGTATAGCAAGTGGAAAACATATTATGCTGAAAATTTCAGAATATCAATATTCAGTATGGTAACTAAATTCATTGTGATAGTTACCTTATTAATATCTGATTGTTTCCTTTTTATTGATGGATTTGCAAAAAGTATTACTATGAAATTATCTTTTCAAGTATTAGTAGTCATTGGGTTTTATTTTTTGTTATTATTTATAATTGATTTAGTATTTTCGTATTACTCCACATTTAAAATTGAAGATAAATTTGGTTTTAACAAAATGAATAAGAAATTGTTTTTTATCGACAAAATCAAAAGCCTAATTTTTACCATAGTTTTAGGTGGAGGAATGATATTAGGTATTATTTCCTTGTATATAAATTTAGAAAAATTATTCTTCATAATAGCTTGGTTAAGTGCGATAGTTATAATGATTATTATAAATTTATCTTATACAACGCTTATAATTCCAATATTTAATAAATTAAAACCCCTAGAAGAATCTAGTTTAAAGACAAAAATATTTGATTTTGCTGAGGGAGTAGGTTATGAAATAAGTAAAATTAGCGTTATGGATGCTTCTAAAAGATCATCAAAACTAAATGCATTTTTTTCAGGATTTGGTAAATCTAAAAGAATAGTTTTATATGATACATTAATTGAAAAATGTACAGAAGAAGAAATAGTAGCTGTGTTAGCCCATGAGATAGGTCATAATAAACATAAACATATTATTTTTAATATGCTTCAATCAATCGTAATGTTATCTATTTATATTTTAGGTTTGATGTTATTTTTAAATAGTCCTATTTTTAGTATAGCATTCGGATTTTCTCAAATTAATTATGGATTCAATATGATTTTGTATTTTGTGATACTTAAGTCAATTCTTATTTTTGTTGGTTTACTAACAAATTCAATTTCAAGGAAGTTTGAATACCAAGCTGATTTATATGCAGCTAAGGAGTATTCTGATATAGAAGTAATAAAAGTTTTAAAGGTTTTAAGTGGAGAAAACTTCTCAAATTTAACTCCACATCCATTATATATAAAGTTTTTTTATTCTCAT
>JBAYZV010000208.1:0-2768 GCA_041672325.1 Candidatus Izemoplasmatales bacterium | reverse complement strand
AGTATTAAAGTTTAATATGGCAAAATTTAAAGATTTTCGATTACAGGTTTTTAAGTTTGAAATGTACGGGTTCTTAAAAAGCTTAATGTTTTTTGAACCCTATTTGATTATTTATTTAACTATAAGTGGACTTAGCTTGTTTCAAGTTGGGTTACTGATATCAATAAGAGAAATTATTATCTATATTTTTGAAATACCATCAGGAGTAATTGCAGATATGTATGGAAAGAAAGTTGAGTTAATTATGTGCTTTGTTTTCTATATAATTTCGTTTTTCTTGTTTTTTATTGCAGAAAGTTTTTTGCTTTTTTCAATTGCTATGATTCTTTTTGGGCTTGGAGAAGCTTTTAGATCAGGAACACATAAATCCATGATAATGTCGTTTTTAGATCATAACGATATTGGAGCTTCTAAAACTAGAGTTTACGGGCAAACTAGGTCAATGTCACTTATCGGTTCAATGGTGATGAGTATAGTTGCTATAGTTTTTGTTATTTGGTTACCAAATATTAAATATTTATTTTTAATATCAATAATACCATATTTACTTGATATGCTATTAATTGCTTCATATCCTAAATATTTGAATGAAAGAAGAATAAACACTTTTAATTTTAAAGAATTTATAAAAGAAAATGTAGAAAGTATCAAATACACTTTTAAAGATAGAAAAGTAAGAAGGTTAGTTTTTGATGAGGCTTTATATCAAGCCGGATATAAGAGTATCAAAGACTATATTCAGCCAATCGTAATTGCTTTATCAGTTGGTGCTGGTCTAGTTGCCTTTAAAAATTTCTCTGAAGATGAAAATCTAAAGATTTATATTGGGATTATGTACGCAATAATCTATTTAATAAGTTCTTTAGCTAGTCGATATTCTTATAAGGTATCTAAGAATGTAAACCATTTTGATTTCACAAATTTAATGTGGTTCTTATCGGCTACAGTTGCGATAATTCTTAGTTTCTTTTTAAATAATCTATTCATCATTTTTAGCAGTTTTATCTTAATATATGTTTTCATTAATTTTAGAAAACCTGTGATGATAAATGAAATAGGAAATGCTAGTGATAAAACTAAAAGAGCTAGTGTTCTTAGTATTGAAGCTCAATTAGCTTCATTATTATTGGTCATATTCGCTCCTATTATAGGCGCTTTAGCCGATTACAGTATGAGTTTTATGTTTATTGTAGTTGGTTGTATTATGTTATCGATATTTTTGTTTAACCATTTTTGGAATTTTAAAATACTCAAAAATCACTATCAAAAAGATTCTTTATAAAAAAATTCGCCTCTAATTAAAGAGGCGATTTTCTTATTTTCTTCCTAAACCAATCTTCTTTTTGCACTTACGCATTTTCTTAAAAGCATAGTCACTGGCTATTTTGTTTCCTTTGTCAAGAATATCTTGAAGTTCTTGAGATTTTACTAATTCATTGTATCTATTTTGAATTGGTATTATTTCGTCAACTAATACTTGGCCTAAATCTTCTTTGAATTCTTTGTATGTAGATTCTTTATGCAGTTTAACAATTTCTTCGATTGGTTTATTAAGTATTGAAGCATAAATAGTAATTAGATTTGCAAGTCCCGGTTGATTAATAGGATTATAATTAATTTTACCAATAGAATCAGTAACTGCAGAACGTATTTTTCTTCTTATTGATTGTTCATCATCAAATAAAGATATATAGCCTTTATTTACTTCATCTGATTTTGACATTTTTTTAGTCGGATCTTGAAGGTCCATTATTCTAGACCCGATTTCTGGAATTAGTGGTTCAGGTATGGTGAAAAAGTCTCCGTAATAACTATTGAATCTAGAAGCAATATCTCTAGTTAATTCTAAATGTTGTTTTTGATCTTCACCTACAGGAACATAATCAGCATCATACAAAATAATGTCCGCAGCCATTAATGCGGGATAGGTAAATAAAGCAGAAGTAATAGATGTCTCTTGCTTTAGACTTTTGTCTTTATATTGAGTCATTCTTTCTAATTCACCCATATAAGTGTTTGCTTGTAGTATATAACCCAATTCAACATGTTCTTTTATTTCTGATTGAATAAATAAAACAGTTCTTTCACGGTCTAGCCCACAAGCTAAATACATGGCTGCTATATCTAGAGTTCTATTTCTCAGTTCGTGAGGAATTTGTCTTGTTGTTATTGCATGCATATCAGCGACGAATAAGAAGAATTCATCGTCTTTTCTTTTGTTTTGCAGTTTTACAAATTGTTTTATAGCTCCTAGATAGTTTCCAAGAGTCAATGTTCCAGTTGGTTTGATTCCAGATACAATTCTTTTCATTTGTTTATCCTCCTAAAATAAAAAAACGTCCTTTCGAAATTGAAAGGACGATTTTAATAACCGTGGTACCACCTTAGTTCTAGTAAATTACTAGCACTTTATATCTGTTAACGTTAGATAAAACGGATGCTATTAACATCACTCATTGGTCCATTCATCAATTTAGACTAAAGACTTTCACCAAACGTCTTTTCTCTTTTTGACTTCTTTTAATTGATTACTCTTCCAAATCATCGATTTTAAGTGATTATATCATGTTTATGATTTTAAAACAAGTTCTAATTCATCAACTAATTCATTTAATCGGTTAACAACAGCTTTAAAAGAATCCTCTTTTGTCAAATCTACTCCAGCTTTTTGAAGTTGAGTAACAGGGTATTCTGAACCGCCTGACTTTAATAGATTGATATAGTTTTCAAATGCATTTGGGGTTTTGCTTTTTACTTCTTCGTAGATT
>JBAYZV010000207.1:0-2803 GCA_041672325.1 Candidatus Izemoplasmatales bacterium | reverse complement strand
AAAGCAAACTCTAATAAAGACATAAGAAGCAATAGTAATTTTGAGAAGATGTATGTTGAAGAAAAAATAGTTCCCCTACCTGATACTGACATATATCAAGTAATAAAAGAATTTAGTTCCTATGGCGAAAAGAAAGCCGATACTAACTAGTAAGAAAACGCGTTATGTAAGACCTACAGTTATTATATTAGGGGATGGAGAGACTGAAAAGTCTTACATAAATAGATTAAAAGAATTAGATTTTTTTGAAAATGTGCATTTGAAATATGAAAAGGGTAATGAGTTTAATTTCGAGACTAAAATCAAAGAACATGCAACCAATAAAAACGTCATTGTCATCATTGATGTCGATAATGCTGCTTCAAACTCACCTAAGTATAATGAGATAAAAAGATTGATTGAAACCAAGAAGTACAAAGGACGAGTATTCTTTAACAATTATGCTTTTGAATTATGGTTATTAAATCACATCGATTATTTTTCGACACCAATAACTGATAAAAGCCAATATGACAGTAGTATGAATGACATATTTGGTGTTGAATCCTGGTCAAGATATAAGAATCAAAGAAATCGTAAGAAAATCATGGACATGATTAATAAAGATTCAATAGAAGAAGCTGTTATAAATATTAAAAGACTAGATAATAAAGAGCCTTTCGACAATCCATCTAGCAATATGGATGATTGTATTAATAAAATAAAGAAGATCAAATAAAAATGACACCAGGAGTAGACAATATAATGCTATTTCTGGTGTTTTAAATTAGGAGCTAGCTATACAAAAATCAAGTAAAAATGATAAATAATTAAAATTATGATATTTGAACATACTTAAAAAAGGGATTAAGAACCCTAAATTTCATATAATGGGTGATTAATTATAAGAGATCATTATAGAAATTATCAGTTTTAAGAATTTTGTAAATAGAATGAACCATGTTTTTAGCTATCGCGAAAATAACGGTTGAATGATGTTTGTTTTCTTTACTCATCATCTTAAGATATTTGCGTCTAAATTTATTATCCTTGGTCTTTGGATTCACACAAGCAACCCTAGCGGCACTATAAATGGCAGTACGTAAATACTTACTACCACGTTTAGAAATTCGAGTACGCTTACGTTTGTATTTTCCAGACTCATGGACGATGGGTTCAATACCGAAAAGAGATGTATATTTGTGTTTGTCAGGGAACCTGCTAATATCGCCAGTTTCACCCAGAATAGTCGCGCCATTAATAGGGCCGATACCTGGGACTGATAATATCTTTGGATAAAGAGTCATATGTTGAGAAATAAGTTTCTTTAGTTCTTTATTTTGACCATTGAAATGAATAATATTAGAAACACAAAACTTAATAAGATAAGCATTTAAGTTATTTAAATTTCCTATTGAGTTTTTCGCGATATGTTTAATAAGTTTGGCTTGTTCAATACGGTTTGAACGACTACGAATTCTTTGAGCTAAAGATTCAATATGAAGACCTTTATAATCACTTGGTAAAGGGAAATCATAAAGTAGATCTAAAGTCCATTTTGAAAATGGATTAAAGTGTTTAAGAAACTCGGGGAAGAACATTTGAAGTAATCTTTTAAGTTCGCCCTTAGCTTTAGTAATGATTTGATTATTAGAATTATAGTCTCTAGATAATTGTTTTAACTCGAGTAAATGATATAATGGTGGTGTATAGGGATGGAGCCGATTCAGGTTATGCATAAGGTGCCTACACACTGCTATAGCGTCAATTTTATCAGTCTTGGTCATGCGAGGCGACGCCGACTTACGACTGAGAGAAACTAACATGGGGTTAGTGCAATATACAGTGTAGCCTTTGGATATCAGAAAATCTCGCAGATTATTATGATAGATACCTGTGGCCTCCATTCCTATACGAATATCGTTAACCGACTTCGTACAGGATTGAATAACTGTGTGAAGTTTTTTAAATCCCGAACGATTATTTTGGATAATAAAGTGATCATAAACGATTTCACCCAAATCATTTATGATGATGATATCGTGTTTATCCATTGCGATATCAATGCCAATGAAAATCAAAATAAAAACCTCCTCGTTTGAATTATTCAAGCGTCATGAAACCACAAACAAATATAAATGTAACCTTGTAAATACACACTCGAGATGTAACTAGCTAATTCACATTTATCATATAAGTTGTGGTTGTACCCTCCCAAGCACACTCGAAGTGTAAGGAAAGAATGACACACTCCACAACGTTTGTAACTTCATTATAGGAGATTAAATAAATTATTTAAATACATTTTAAGAACAAAAAAAGAAAGGAGAAGTATAGTTAAATTAACTTAATTTAATTATACAAGGACAATGAAATGAAAACAAATATTTATCAGGAACTAGATAATATAATGAACAAACTTGCTACTAACACAAAAACCGGTATTTTTTTAGGTGCGGGTAGTTCGATGTCAGCAGGAATGCAAGGTATAAATACTCTCACGGAAAAAATAGTTAAAGAAACCGTATTTAAGGATGAAATTAATAATATCATCCAAATGGAAAAATCGAAAAAAGATGGAAAGTGCAATATTGAGGATATTTTGAACACGGTCCGTATGATTAGAAGTCTTACAAATGATCAAGAGTCTCTTGAGGTGTTTGGCATAAATGGTAAAGTATCCTCTGAGATTGATGATAGTATTTGCAAAAGTATATATAAAATATTATCAAATAAGGAATTAGAAATTGAAGAAAATGAAAATCTGTTCCAAATTTTTGAACGCTTTGTATCATGGGCTAATAATTTAAGAAAGTCAAATGCT
>JBAYZV010000206.1:0-2805 GCA_041672325.1 Candidatus Izemoplasmatales bacterium | reverse complement strand
TGATATTAAAAAAGCTGATTTCACATTGAAATCAGCTTTTTATTTTAAATGTTTTAAAAATCACATTTTTTAGGTGTTCTTGGAAATGGAAGAACATCTCTAATATTATCAATACCAGTAACGTACATTATCATTCTTTCAAGACCCATACCAAAGCCAGCGTGTTTACAACCGCCATATTTTCTTAAGTCTTTATACCACCATAAATCTTTATCATCAATTCCTAATTCTGCTATTCTTTTTTCTAGATAATCAAGCCGTTCTTCTCTTTGAGATCCGCCTATCAATTCTCCTGAACCAGGAACTAATAGATCCATCGCAGCTACAGTTTCAAAATCATCGTTCATTCTCATATAAAACGCTTTGATATCTTTTGGCCAATCAGTGACAAAAACTGGCCCATTGAAAAATTTTGTTAAATACTTTTCATGTTCAGTGGCTAAATCTTGTCCTTGTACTGGTTTAACTTCAAATTCTTTACTGTTTGCAAATAATATATCAATTGCTTCCTTATGTGTTACAACAGCAAACTTAGATTCAAGAACTTTTTTAAGTTTATTAATCAACCCTTTTTCAACGAATTGATCACAAAACTTTAGTTCACTGTCACAAGCATCAAATAAATCTTTGATTATGTATTTAACCATCGCTTCTGCTAAATCCATGTCTGTTTTCAAATCAGCAAAAGCAATTTCTGGTTCTATCATCCAAAATTCTGAAGCGTGTCTAGTTGTATTTGAATTTTCGGCTCTAAAAGTTGGTCCGAAGGTATAAACATTTTTAAAAGCCAAAGCATAAGCTTCTGCTTGTAATTGACCAGATACAGATAAATTTGCTTTTTTACCAAAGAAATCATTGCTATAATTATTTTCTGGTTTTTTTTCAGCTAAAGTAGTTACTTGGAACATTTCTCCAGCACCCTCCGCATCACTCGCAGTAATTATTGGAGCGTGTAAATAAACAAATCCACGTTCTTGGAAAAACTTATGGATTGAATATGATACAACAGATCTAACTCTAAAAACTGCATTGAAAAGATTTGTTCTCATACGAAGATGAGCATTATCTCTTAAAAATTCTCTACTATGTCTTTTAGGTTGAATTGGATAGTCATCTAAACTATCTCCTTCTAATGTAATTTGAATCGCTTTAATTTCAAAGGGCTGTTTCATATCTGGAGTTAAGATGACTTTTCCCTTTAATGTAATAGCAGACCCAACTCTAAACTTCGATACCTCTTTAAAATTATCTAGCACAGCTGCTTCATATACTACTTGAACAGTTTCAAAAGAAGTTCCATCATGCAAATCGATGAAACCAAACTCTTTTTGTGCTCGATTATTTCTAACCCAACCATTAATTTCAACTTCTTTTTCCTTATATCCAACAAAATCCAGATACAATTTTTTCACTTCTATCGCCATAAAAAATCTCCTTTTAGAATTCTTTTTCTTATATTTTCTGGATACTTCTCTATTGCATACCTAAGCATTGTTCTTGGCATCGCCAAATAGTTTGTTTCAATATAATCAGTCAATGATTCTATATCTTTCTTTCCTAACTCTCTTAACATCCACCCAGAAGCCTTGTGAATTAAATCTTGAGGGTCATTAATTAAATTATCAACAATGTCTAGTGTTACAGATAATTCTTTTTTTCTTATTAAATACCACGTAGAAACTATGCTTACCCTTTTATACCATAAATCTTTAGATAAAGAAAGTTCATAAAGTAAAGAAAAATCTTGTATATTATAAAGATACTTACCTAGAATTGGTGAACAAGAAAGGTCTACCAAATCCCAATTGTTGACTGAATCTAAATTTTCTAGATATAATTCAACAATTGATTTTTGTCTTATTATATCAGCTTTTTCCATTTGATATACTAAGACTAGAAGCCCAAATAGTCTGTACTCGTGTATCTTGTTTTTAAGTAAATCAATAATTTGATTATCACTTAGTTTATTTTGATACTTTTTCGCTAAAATTCTTAAATTAGGTACGCTAATCCCTACAAAATAGTCTTCTTTATTAGACACATAATGTTTTTTATGAAATCTAGTTTTAGTAATAGGATCTTTATATTCATGTAAAGATTTTAATTCTTTAAATAACACTTTTCCCCTCCTTTTAAAATAAAAAACGTCCTTTTTTTTCACAAAAAGGACGAATAAATTCCGTGGTACCACCTTAGTTCTAGTTATATCACTAGCTCTCTAATGTCTTTAACGCAAGACTTACGTACAGTTCTACTTAATTCTTCTGTCTTTCATGGGCGTTTTTCGAAATAAGGCTTATTTTGAGGCTCGCACCATCCCTCATTCGCTATAATGTAGCGCTTATTCTACTCTTCCAATCATCAATTTATTATATTATAACATAGGTTAAACAAATGTAAAGTAAGTAGAAAAATTAAACTAAATGTTTTTTTAAGAAATCATATGAATCTTGAAGCATTTTTGGATTAGATTCATGTCCTAAATCATAAGTTTTATAAGTACAATTAATCTTTTTTGATAAAGACTCTGCATAAATCATTGGCACTATTTTGTCCCTAAGACCAACTGACATAAAGACTTCTTTATTTTCAAATCGATTTATATGAATAAGAGGGTCTAAATCTTCATATTTTTTTAGTCTTTCATAAAAAACTTTATCTTTAGGAAAATCATAAACCTCTTGTTTATACTCATAAAAATCTATAAATGAAGGCGAACCTACAATACTAACCATTGCTTTAACTTTAGAAAATATTGTTGTTAAATAAAAAGCTATTGCCGCTCCCATTGAAACACCATAAGCT
>JBAYZV010000205.1:0-2815 GCA_041672325.1 Candidatus Izemoplasmatales bacterium | reverse complement strand
TCCGTGACTCTATTGTATAAGATTATTTCTTATGATAAAATGACAAACGAAAGTATAGATGACTTCACAGATTTTGTTATGGTTTCAGGAATTCATGGTATTGGTGAAGATTACAATTTATTTATTGGCGGAATAGCTTTTTCATCAAAGAAGTCAGGCAGCGTTTTTATTGGTAAAATAAAATATTTCTTTTCAAAGATTTTTTTACCACGAAAACAAATGATTGGAATGTATCCATTTGTTAAAAAATGTTTTTTATTCTTGCCTATTGCTTGGATATTTAGAATTTGTAGATTATTGGTAAATAATAAAAAAAACACCTTTAGAAAAATTAGAAGGTTCTCAATAAGAAAAGAGGATGTGAAGAGAACAGAGAATCTTTTTAATAATATTGGATTGTAAAAAAGGGGAGGCTTTTTTTATGAAAAAAATTAAAGAAACGTACGAAACTCCAAAGATCGAAGTTGTTGAATTTGAGTTAGAGGACTCAATTGCAGCTAGCGGAGATTTTGGGTCAAGTACAATGTGTGGAGAGGAGATGTTCTAATGATAAAAAAACTTAGTTTAAGTATAACTTTGTTTTTAGCAGTATTAGTTACTTTTAGTTTCATCCCTCTAAGAGCAGCTTCACCAATTGGTTCAACTTTTGACTTTACTATCGAGACAAAAATTGGTGATAACGAAGCCGTAGTAACTTCTTTAGGTAATAAAGGATACGGCTCAAAGGTCACAATTGATGCTGGGTCTTATAATGCTGAGAATGAATTTGTGGGTTATATTGTTAATGGTAAAGTAGAATCGATGTTACCATCGAATCATAGTTTTACTGTTTCTAGTGATTTAAATATCACAGCTCTTTATAAACCTACAGGTACAATAGCAGTAGCTTTTATGGATTCGAATCAAGATTTGCTAGATGTTAGTTTTATTAGTAGTGGAGCTAATGCAACTCCGCCTAATATAAGCACACTTAACAAACCTGGTTTAGAAGTTTCAAGTTCTACACCATGGAGTGGTAGTTACAGTTCTGTAACAGAAGATTCTGTATTATGGGTTGTTTATGAATCAACAATCTTAGAAACTTCTATACTAACAGTGAATAATGGAACTGGTAGCGGAACATATGATTACAATGAAATCGCGACTGTTACAGCTAGTGGAACAGGCAACTTCCAATATTGGGAAAATGAAGGGGTAATTGTTAGTTTAAACCCAGAGTATACATTTACAGTTGTTGATGATACTGAAATTACTGCAGTATATGATGCAGTAGAAGTATCACCTGATCCTGATTCATTGTTTATTAATTTGTTGCCATATTCAGGGTTAAGACCAGATTATACTACTTACATTGGACAATTTGTTTTACCAGTTGGTGAAGAAATTGTTGAATTTGGTCTTTTAATTTCTGATTTAGCTGGTGAAATAACTTTTGATACTCCAGCGGTTGAAAAAAAGAGGGTGCAAAAGTATAATCCTTTAACAGGCGAATTCGTTGTTAGTTTACTAGATTCATCTTATGGTGGTAAGAATGTAAGGTCTTATATGATTACTAGTGATGGTATGGAAGAGACTATAACTTATTCAGATGGGTATCAGCCTTGGAATTTCGTTGAAACGTTCACTAACTTGCCATTAACTGGTTCATCATATGGACTGGGATTTTATGATGGTGATAATTCAATTCAATGGAATTATTCTGAGTCTAGGGGGGATTTTTCGCTAGATGGAAAAGCAATAATGCTTGATAAAGATGGAGATGGTGCTTCACTATATGCAACAATATCAGGTGGAATTTCAGATTTTAAAATTGATTATTATGATGCGTATGGCGGAGCCGCCCAGGTAGAGTTGTATATTAATGATCAATTAATAGAAACATCACCATCAGTAGATTTTGATTTGGGAAATGCTTCTATATATTCAACTTTCTATGTATCTAACATTAATGTTGGTGGTGAGTTTGTTCTAAAGATCTTATCCGCTGATAGTCAAATGGTTCTAGATAACTTATCTTGGACATCTTACTATCCGGTTGGTGGTGTTCCGCCAATAATCTCAGGAACTGAAGATGAAACTATAACTGAGGGAGAAACTTATAATCCTCTAACTGGAGTAACTGCAAGCGATTTTGAAGATGGAGTTTTAACGTCTGAAATCATATATAGTGTGAAAGATTCTTCAGATGTTCTTGTGGAAAGCCCTGGTGATTTTAGTGAGTTACCTATTGGAATATATACAATAAATTATTCAGTAACTGATAGTGATTTACACGTTACAACTGAAACTATTACGCTTACAATAATTGAAGAAACTAGCGTTGGAGATCCCACTCTTTTATTTTCGTACTATTTCAATGATGGAGGATCAAATAACAATAGTGCTTATGCAAGTACAAATTTAGCAACAAATGTTTCTTATGCTGCTGATAATCCCGGCGGTACCAGTGGAACAACCCCTTGGATAGCTAATTATGCAAACTTAAGTATGACAACCGCTACAAGGTTAGGTGGGAAATTACTATCGACAGAGTATGGAAACCCATCTGCTAATATAAGTACAGATTTTACTTTTAGCAATACGATTACACAAATTGAAATAGTAAATGCTGGAAGTTTTGGTACTGCTGGAAATGTTGGAAATGTTTATTTGCAAACTTCTACAGATAAAACAAACTGGACTACAGTGGATACATATACTACCGCACTTAGTTCTACTTTAAGAGATATAACTTTTGATGAATTAAATATAGCATCAGGGGCTTATATAAGGATTGTGGTTGGTATAAATGCTTCTGGCTCGAATAGTGGCTTAG
>JBAYZV010000204.1:0-2820 GCA_041672325.1 Candidatus Izemoplasmatales bacterium | reverse complement strand
TCATGAAAAAGAAGCTTATGAGAATATTATAAAAAAAGTTGGCTTTAAAATTTTGGAAATTAAAGATTTACCTGAAAGAACAATTTATGTAGTTCAAAAACAAGAAAGAACAGAAGAATAATCTGTTCTTTTTATTTTTTTTAAAAAAGAAAATCACCTCTATAAAAGTATAATTTACTTAAGAGGTGAGATATGTGAAAAAGTATATAGGTTATGGAATCGTAGTTCTTGGTTTGATCGGTTTTTTATATTTTAATAGTTATGAAACTACTTATAACGTTAATTCTTATGTTCCTTATGAAAATGAAAATAAGAGTAAAACTGAACTTTTATTATATGACTATGCTGAAATAAAAGGCGAAGTAAGGTTTCCAGGAGTATATCAAATTTGTGAAAATGATATATTAATTACTTTAATTAATAAAGCAGGCGGATTAACGGAAAATGCTGATATTGAGGCAATTAATCAGGCTCAGCTTATTGAAAAGAATAGTTCTATAGTTATTCCAGAACTTAAGAAAGAAGATTTTGAAAACCCAGAATCCTCTCCTGAGGATAAAGCAACAAATTATGTGTTTGCGGACATCAAGGGTGAGGTTAACATGCCTGGGGTTTATAAAATTTTTAATAACCAAAGAGTTATTGATATTATTGAAGCTGCAGGTGGTTTAACAACAAATGCAGATATGTCTAATATAAATATGGCTCAAGAGGTGTACGATGGAATAATGATTGTTATTCCTGAAAAAGAAGAAACTGGTTCTATTTATGCTTGTATAAAAGGCGAGGTTAAGAATCCTGGTTATTATGAAATTAGTGAAGATTCGATTCTAGGGGATTTAATAATAGCTGCTGGAGGATTAACTATAAAAGCTGATCTTTCAATGATAAATTTTAATCAAGTAATTTATAATTCAGATGTCATTGTTATAAATAAAATAACTTCTATTGAGAAAATTTATGTGTCAATAAAAGGTGAAGTAGTAAAACCTAATGTATATTATGTTGAAGAAACAATTTGTGTAAAAGATTTAATAACATTAGCTGGTGGCTTGACTATAGATGCGAACTCTAGCGGAATAGACTTTGACCAAACCTTAGTATTAGGTAGTATTGTTGTTATTCCCAGTGTTAAGGATGATGATTACCAAGTAGTTGTTGAACAAAGTGGTTTTGTCAATATCAATACTGCTTCATCTGAACAATTACAAACTTTAAAGGGTATAGGAGAAATTCTTAGTCAAAGGATTATCGACTATCGAATTGAAAATGGAAGTTTTTTTTCAATCGATGAAATTTGTTTAGTGACAGGAATTAAAGATTATATTTATGAACAGATTAAAGACTATATTACTGTGGGATAGTTCAAAATTTGTTCATCTAGCTATCGTTTCTTGTTTGTTTGCGTTAACTAAAACGTCATATATAGTTATTATTTTATTAATAATAGAACTAATATATTTGTTTAAGTCTAGCAAAAATCTTTTAATCTATAGTTTCATAATTATGGCTTTATTACTGATGAGCAATTTACTATTTCAAAAATCGACAGTTGTACCAAAAGAGGGGAAAATTGTTGCGATAGAAGAAAAATATATGATTATAAGGAATAAAGGACTTCATTATTTATACACTGATAACACTAAAGACTATAAATTGGGTATGCAAATCGAATTTTCAGGAAAAGAGTTTAGTATTGAAACAAAGAATATACCTGGTAATTTTGATTATCAAACATATTTGAAAAGTAAAAATGTAAAGTCACAATTAAGAGTATCTAATATAAAAGTGATAGATTCAAGTTTTACTTTTAGTATAGTTCCTAAGTATCTTATTGATAATATTGATAATAAGTATTCCACAAAAGTGGGAACTTATCTAAAATTATTTATATTAGGAATCGATGGTCTTAATGAAGATATGTTAGAAAAAACAAGAGATATTGGAATAAGTCATTTGTTTGCAATATCGGGTATGCACATAAGCTTGATATTAGGGTTTGTTACAATGATTTTAAATCAGTTTTTTATTAAAAAGAAAACAAGCCAATTTATAATAACAATTTTTTTATTGGTGTATAACATAATCACTGGCTTTTCTATATCAATTATTAGAGCTTCAATGTTAACTATCTGTATGTTTTTTAATAATGGTAGAAATTTTACAAAACTTGATTATCTAAGTTTTATTATGATAGGTTTTCTTATATACAATCCCTATTTAATATACAATATTGCTTATGTTTTATCGTTTTTAATTAGTTTTTCGATTATTCTAGGGCAAGAACTTATAAGTCATAAGAATAAGCTTATACAAGTTTTAAAAGTTGGTTTGTTAGCTAATTTGATAAGTTTACCGATTGTATTAAACCTAAATGGCACTTTGGGAGTGATGAACATAATCTACAATGTTGTTTTTGTGGAATTTGTTAGTTTTATTTTTTTACCTTTATCGTTTATAATCTTAATCATTCCATCAATAGCTAATACGATTTATTTAGGGGGAATAAATGTTTTTGAGAGTATGGTTGAGTTCAGTCATAAAGCTAATTTCTATATTGACTTTAAATTCACATGTGAGATTTTTTCCATAATATATTGGTTGATTCTTTTAGGTCTGTTTGTGAATTTTAAATCAAATAAAAAATTTAAATATATATTTTCACTATGTAGTTTATTGGTTTTAGTTTATTCTAGTAATACATTGATTCCTTCCACATATGTACGTGTTCTTGATGTTAATCAAGCAGATGCTATTCACATACATCATAATAAATACAACATTTTAATTGATACAGGATGTAAGGACAATTACGACAGT
>JBAYZV010000203.1:0-2829 GCA_041672325.1 Candidatus Izemoplasmatales bacterium | reverse complement strand
AGTTTTTATTAAAAGAGTAGGTGAAGCAATTCTTCAAATTTATGATAATATAACAAATTTTACAAAAGGACTTTTTAATCCTTTTCATCACCAAATTGCTATAGATAATATATTTGGGCTTGTAGTTTTTTATCAAGATTGTTTTTGTGATAGAAGTGATGTGTATAACTATTTAAGAATATATAGGAATCTAAATGAATATGAATTTGATTATATTTGTTCACATATAAAATTCGTTTCCTTATATAACCTTGAAAATGTGGTTTTATATAATCATCCATTGATTGAAGAGTTTATTTATAATAGAGATGATAAAACCAAGTGGTTTGATTATTTCCTTATAAATCTAAATATAAAAACTAATAATACTTCTCCAACGCTTAATAGTTTTTATATACATCGAAATAATTTAATGGACAATATAAGAGATACAATAAAGCGTTTAAGTGATGGTTATGATATATTGTAAACCATTAAATATTTAGTTTATAGATGTAACATTACAATTATTTTATAATCGCTTTTATGATTTGTTTGATGAGATAATCAGTGATGAATTCACAAAATTAGAACCGAAATAAGATTTTTTAAATTAAGATGAATACGCATCAATTATAACCCATGTTGATTGGAGGAAAAACGGAGGCAGACTAATTTTATAAGGAACAATTATTCCCGACGACATTCACGAAGAAGCCTGGAGGAAAACGGAAGTTTACGCTATAAGCAAATACGGAGAAAATTATAAAAGTATAAAAAGAAAATATAAAATGAAAGGTATGCTTGAAGTATATCGCCCCAAAATGTCCCCGGATATGCCATGATTATCTCGTTGGTATCCGCGGGCAAATACCATTTTTATAACTTGGGGAACGATTATGCAAAGGATGTGTAATTGGTTGAACGAACACGGAGAGATATAATAAGGTTTTTATCGACCTAGTTTATTTTGGCGGCCGCTATCGGTGGCCCTTTTATATTTTATTATAAACTTCACTTCTTGATATTAAAAGATTTTCTTTTTCCGCCGGTTATTTGTTATAATATATACGCATGTATTTATTTTTCTGAAGAGAGGCGGAGCATCATGGAACCCAAAATCGTTGTTGTTGGATTAAGCGGATATTCGATATTCATGGATGTGAATCATTTTCACCAAAGCGGCGAAACGCTTGTGGCGGGGGACGTCTTCTTTGAACCGGGAGGCAAAGGATTTAACCAGGCTGTAGCCGCCAAGCGTTTGGGCGGGGACGTCTGTTTCATATCCTCGGTCGGAAATGACGAGTACGGCCGGTTATGTGAAGAACGTCTTATAAAGGAAGGAGTCAATTCGTGTTTAATTAAAAAAGACGGTATAAATACCGCGTTTGCCGTTATTTTGACCGACGATAAAGGGGAGAACCAAGTGACGGTTTATCGCGGGGCATCGCGATTCCTTACCGCCGAAGACATCGAAAGACATGAAGAATTAATTAAGGCTGCCGATGTTTTGTTATTGCAGATGGAAGTGCCGCTTGAAGCCAACAAAAAGGCGCTGGAAATCGCCAATCGCCACGGCGTCACGACAATTCTTAATCCCGCTCCTCCATGGGATTTTGATTTTAAACTGATTAACGAAAATACTATTATAACCCCGAACGAATTTGAGGCGCGCGCGATATTTGGGCTTTCCCCGGATGAAGCCGTCCTCGACAACAAGAAAATCATTGGGAAATATCAAGAACACTTAAAAAGAATGATTATTACTTTAGGCGAGAAAGGCTGCGCGATGTTTAATGAGGGTGTCGTGAGGCTAATACCAGCGCTCAAGGTCAAAGCCCTTAACACAACGGGAGCCGGGGATGTTTTTAACGGGGCCTTGGCCGTGCGCATAGGATCCGGGGAGTCGTTTATTGATTCCGCCAGGTTTGCGGTTATTGCTTCAGGGCTGAGCGTGGAGAAATATTTCGCGCTTGAGAGTTTTCCCCGTAGAGAAGAGGTCATTCAAATGCTTAAAGAACAAAACGGTTTGGATGATTTACGCTAAAAACGTTGATATTATCGAGATTTTCGGGAAGAATATTGTATATTAATTGAAAAAAATTAAAGATTTGTTATAATATAAGTGTACAAATAATTAGGAGGTATCATGAAAGATTTAGTAAAACTTTTAAATCGCGAAGTTGCCAACTTTGGCGTTCTTTACACGAAACTGCACAATTATCATTGGCTTGTAACCGGGAATCAATTTTACCGGCTGCATGAATTATTCGAGAACCTCTATGACGAGGTAACCGAGCACTTTGATGCTGTAGCCGAGAGGATACTGATGCTGGAAGCAAAACCGCTCGGGACTTTAAAAGAATTCTTGGAAAACGCAACGATTTCTGAAGCGGCTGGCAATGAAACGGCCGATGAAATGCTCCAAGCCACAATTGCTGATTTTGAAAAACTTAACGAGGAATTTTATGAAATCGTAGGAAAGGCCCAAGACCTTGGCGACGAAGTTACCGTCGACTTGGCGATTGGCATTCTTTCGAGCCTGCAAAAACACATTTGGATGTTGAAGGCTACTTTAGGTTAATGTTTAATTGCTAAACGGGGCGTCACAGCCCCGTTTTTTCTTACAATAAAATCTTGAAAATTTGCGTTTTTTCGTGTATAATATATATGTTTTAAAAGCAATTAATCACATGGAGGAGTACCCAAGTGGTTGAAGGGGCTTGCCTCGAAAGCTAGTAGGCCAGAAATGGTGCAGGGGTTCGAATCCCCTCTCCTCCGCCATGTGGGGATATAGCTCAGTTGGGAGAGCGCTAGAATCGCACTCTAGAGGTCGGGGGTTCGAGTCCC
>JBAYZV010000202.1:0-2845 GCA_041672325.1 Candidatus Izemoplasmatales bacterium | reverse complement strand
AAACAAGATTAGCTTGTGCTTTAAAATATAAAAGCCCAATTCAATATCGTTTTGAACTGGACTTTCATTAATTGTTTTTTTTGTGTCTACTAACTCTTTACTTATTCATATTTTATATTTTTCTCTTTTTTATTATCATCTAATTTAAAGACTAAAAAAATTCAAACAAATTAATTTACATAGACAAAACAGGGTTAATATTTATTGAGTTTATTCTACAACTAGATGGAATTCTTTATTTAGAGTATTTACACTAGAAGTACCAACCATAACTGCAAACTTCCCACTTTCACATGTTAAATTACCTTGATAATTATAGTAAGATAAATTTTCAATATTTAGAGTAAATTCTACCACTTTACTTTCGTTTGCATCTAACCAAATTTTCTTTATACTTTTTAATTCTTGAACAGGCCTTACTACGTTAGATACATAATCTCTAATATAAAGTTGTACTGCTTCACCACCTAAAACATCACTTTTATTGGATACTATAACCGAAACAATCAGTTCATCTTTATCAGTTATTCTTTCTTTAGAGACTTTTAAGTTTGAATACTCAAACTTAGAATAACTTAATCCATAGCCAAATGGATAAAGTGGAGTGTTTTTAACATCAAGGTACTTTGAAACATACATCTCAACTTGCCCTTCATAATAAGGTCTTCCGGTATTAAAATGATTATAATAAACTGGGATCTGACCAACGTTTCTAGGAAAGCTCATCGGTAATTTCCCTGAAGGATTTTTTATTCCAAATATCAAATCATGAATAGCTTCTGATGACTGACTTCCTAAAAACCAACACATCATCATAGCATCAGCGTTTTTCAAGCCGTTTAGCAATAAAGGACGACCACCAAATATCAAAGGAATCACAGCCTTAGAGATTTTTTTAATTGATTTATAGAACTCTTCTTGATTATTAGGTAAACTAATATCACTTCTTGAATGAGCTTCTCCACTCAAATAATCTTCTTCTCCAAGTGCCATTAAACAAACGTCCGCTTGTCTAATTAATGATATTTCCTCTTCTGTTAAATCTTCAAATCTATTTTTATCAGACACTACTATTATACTTTCCTCAAAAACTTCTTCTAATGAAGAATGAATATCATGTTTGCCTTTCCAAGCCCAAGGGCCAATAAAATTTCTGGTTTTTGTAAAAGGACCTATAAGTGCTATTTTCGAATCTTTCTTAAGTGGTAAAACTCCGTTATTTTCAAGTAAAACCACAGATTCTAAAGCTGTATCTTTTGACATTTTTAAATGTTCTTCACTAAGCGAAACTAATTCTTCTCTTTCTTTATCAGCTCCGGAATATGGGTTTTCAAATAAACCAAGTTTAATTTTAAAATCAATTAACCGTGAAACAACTTGATTAATTTTTTCTTCTGACACTACATTCTTTTCTACCCAAGATTCTAATTTATTCATATAAACCGATGATGCCATTTCAATATCTAAACCTGCTTCTATACCTTTTAAAGCTGCTTCCTCTTGACTTTCTGCAGCACCATGATTGATAACTTGGTTAAGCGCATCATAATCAGCGATAGTTATAGCTTTACTACCCCACTTATCTCTTAATACATCTTTTAATAAAAAGCTATTTATGGTCGATGGAATGCCATCTAAAGTATTAAATGATGTCATGATAAAATCAGCACCACCATCTAATGCTTTTTTATAAGCAGGAAGATAATCACGAAAAAGTGATAATCTTGACATATCAACTGTATTATAATCTCTTCCACCTTCTGCGGCACCATAACCCGCAAAATGTTTAATACAACAAGCTACAGCATCTTTACCTAACTTTCCGTAATTAGTATACCCTTCGACCATAGCTTTTGACATTTCACCAGTTAAATATACATCTTCACCAAATCCTTCAACAACTCTTCCCCATCTAGGATCCCTTGTTAAATCACACATTGGTGAAAAAACAACATGAATACCTGAAGTATAAGCTTCAACAGCTGATATTCTAGCAGCTGTTCTTGCGACATCTACATTAAACGAAGAAGCCAAAGCAATAGGAACTGGAAATATTGTTTTATAACCATGAATAACATCAGCCATGAATACTAATGGCACCTGATGAGTAGAATTCTTCAGATATTGTTTTTGCAAATTAATCATTTCTGTAGGACTACCTATACCTAAAATACTACCTGCCGTATATATCTTTTTTTCATCAAGATTAAGATTACGCAAAGCACCATAAACGACAGCTTCAGAGTGTTGATTATATAAATTTGGAGCCAGTTGTGTCATCTGTCCAATCTTTTCTTTTAATGTCATAGATTTTATAATATTATTACTAGTTATACGTTTAGAATTCATTTACTTTCCTCTTCTTTTATGTGTATGTATTTATATTCAAATTAAAGCACAAAAATATAATACCATAAATTTTGTTTTTTTAAAAAAATATAATTAAACATTAAAAATTATATATCAAGTATTATATTCCTTACATTTTTGAAAACGAACAAACATCGCTTGACGTTTGCTTTTATACAATAAATAGCATATACTATTTATAAATAATATAGTAGGAGGTATTCTTATGTTATTAAAGATTCAAAAATATTTACCATTAGTATCATTGGTTTTAGGTTTGTTACTATTGTTTTCTGCTTTTCTTACCGCGCTATCAAGTAATGATGAAGCGATCATGACTGGTATTACAGCTATTTTTGGTGGAAATATAGTAGATGCAGGAATCTTTGGAAGTGCTAAGGTTAATTTTAGTTTTCTTAATTTTTTAGCATTTTTCTTACCTGCATTAGTCGCTATCGTAATTGCAGTATACGGAATGGTAAACCAAAAACCTAAT
>JBAYZV010000201.1:0-2859 GCA_041672325.1 Candidatus Izemoplasmatales bacterium | reverse complement strand
GTACATTAGAAAAAGAACCGATAAAAACAAGTTCTTATTTACTAGACATCAAAAAGAAGATAATGATAAACCATTATCAAGAGACTTTATTGGTAAGATGATTAAAAAGATGTTGTTAAAAGCAGGAATTGATTCTCCAAAGATTACACCGCATTCATTGAGACATACCGTTGCTCATTTGAATTTAAAACATGGCGGTAGTATTGAATCTACCCAACAACTATTAAGACATAAGAATATTGAAACAACCATGATCTATGCACACAATATTAGACGCATAGAAGATCTATCAGAAGAACGTATCGCAAATATGTTAGAACAAGAACAATTAAAAGGAGAAGAAGATTAAATGATGAAAGGCAACAATAACCTACAAGGTTATCGGTTAAAAGAAGTCGCTGACTTTTTACAGTTATCACAAAGAACTGTATATCAATATGTAAAAGCAGGAAAGTTAAAAGGTTATAAATTACCAAGTGGATGGAGATTTAGAGAAAAAGATATTGAAGAGTTTATTACATTACATAAAGCGAGAGCATTTAAACATGGCAAATAAAGCAGGATTAGATTATTTCAATATTGATGTAGATTTCTTTAATGATCCAAAGATCATCAAATTAAGCAAACGATATGGACCTGTAGGCGTTATGTGTTATTTGATCACCTTAATTAGCGTCTATCAAAAAGGATACTTCCTAGAAGCAAGTATTGATGATTTAGCTCATATTATCTTAAATATGATAAATGGTAAATATGTATCAGGCAAATATAAGCTTCAAGAGATTATATTGTATCTAGCAGAAATTGATTTAATTGATAAAGGTTTATTAGAAGAACATATCATTACTTCAAGGGGGATTCAAAAACGATTTGTCATAATGACCAAAAACAGAAAAGATCAAGATTATACAAAATACTGGATCAGTAAACCAGTTATAAAAGTAACCAAAGATAAAGTAAAAGAAGAATCTGTTACTGAAGAAGTTGAATATCAACACCTAGATAAGGAACAAAAGAAACGGATTAAAAGAAAAGAAACAATCAAAAAGAAAATCGAAGAGCAAGGTCCTAATAAACATTACTTAACATCTTGCCTGATTAACTACAAATACATTGATGAGTATGATCTGGATATTTACTTATATAACCAACTATTTGAAGAGCTCTATCAAGCTTATGATCAAGATACTGTATTTAAAGCAGTTAGATATCTTTGTAATTATGCATCTAGAAAAACAGTATCCATAGAAAACAAATACCAGTTCTTTGAAAAATCTATCAAAGATAACCTAGAAAGATTAACCAAACCAATCAAAGATCATTCTAGTCAGACGATAGAAGAATTTATGAATGATTTAATCAGAAGTTAAATAAAATAAGCTAAAATACCATATTTGATATTTTGGTTTTTATTTTTTACTAATATGCAACTTATTATTGCGTTATATTTAAAATAATGATAATATTGATATATAAAATAAATTAATACGTAAAATATAGTTGCGTTTATATTTTTATAGTGGTATAATATTTGTGTTTAGAAAAGGGGTGTAGATATGAATCTAAAAAAGGTTTATATTGATGGATTCAAAAATATTAATGAAGTTGAGGTTGAACTTGATAAGATTACTGCGTTGTTATCACCAAACAATTTTGGTAAATCAAACTTATTAAGAGCGATTGATTTTGGTTTTGAATTCATGAGAGTAACAAAAGAAGAAAAAGCAAAAATGATGGGTTGGAAAAATGGCTTCCCATTGAATTCTGAATTAGAAAAGGATAATTTCGTATTTGAAATTGAGCTAGAAAACGAATATCGTGGTAAAGTATTCAGTGTTATTTACTCTTACGCATTTGAGTGGAGAAAGACACAAAAACACGATAATGGGATTATTAAAGAAAATTTAAAGATAAGAAATTTTGATGAATCACACAAACATTCTACTTATATTCAAAGAAATAAGAGTAGTAAACTGTATAGGGCTTCTCAGACTGGGAGATGCGATAAAAATATTATTGCCAGCAAAGATTTGCTAATTATTAATAAATTATTAGCATTTGATGATTTATTCTATTTAAATGAAGCGATTAAACCATTAAATAAAATAACATTCTATTTAGATAGACATTTTGATTCAACACCATCATATGAAATTTCGCCTATTGTTCAAAGAGGGGCAGATGATTTATCGCTTAATTCAAACAGTGATATTGCACGTGTATTATTTAGTTTGCAAAATAACTATAAAAACAAATTTGATTTAATTGTAAATACACTAAAAAGTATGTTTTCATTTATCGAAAGTATCGAAATTAAAGAACATGTTTTGAGTCCTGATCAATTCAGATCAAATATTGATGATGATGCACCGTTTGAAATTGCTGATAAAATTTATACTTTATTTGCTAAGCATACGAATTTAAAGATCCCTATAAATTTTTCTGAAATGTCAGATGGAGTTAGACGCGTATTGTTATTGCTGACTCACATAGTTTTAGCTGAAATTAACAATGTGATTTTAATCGGGATTGAAGAACCAGAGAATTCAATTAATCCTGGGCTTTTGAAGAAGTATATCATAGCACTAGATAATTTTATAGATACATCAAAGATTATTATTACCAGCCACTCTCCTTTCTTGGTGAATTATATTAATCCAAACTCACTCTACTTAGGAATTCCAAATCAAACCGGAATCGCAAATTTCAAAAGAATTAAAAAGACTTCAGTGAACAAAATATATGATGAAGCAGATGATTTAGATATGCCATTTGGTGAGTATTTATTTGATCTACTTAGTGGAACTGAAGAAGAATATCAAGTGTTATCAAGGTATTTCTAAATGAGTAAGGGTAAGC
>JBAYZV010000200.1:0-2895 GCA_041672325.1 Candidatus Izemoplasmatales bacterium | reverse complement strand
ATTTTGATTATAGTGTTTTAACGCTATAAAGTCAAAATTACTCATATAATTAACAGACATTCCTTACTCCTTTATTTCATAATATAAAATAATATTATAATCAAAATATCATTATAAGATATTAATTGTTATGAGAAACTGTTTTATTTACAAGATTTAAAGCAGCTAAACGTATGTTATCAGAAACAGCATCTTCAATTTTGCCTTGATCAAATAAACTAGCTACTTCGGGATCTATTGGTAGTTTTGCTAATAATGTTATATTGAGATTTTTTGATATTTCTTCTATTTTTGATTCACCGAAAATATTATATTTTGTTTTACAATTAGGGCAAGCAAAATAAGACATATTTTCTACAAGTCCAAGTACAGGCACTTCCATTTTATTAGCCATATTAATAGCTTTTTCTACTATCATTGAAACTAAATCTTGAGGTGAAGTTACTACAACAATACCTGTTAAAGGAATTGACTGAAACATTGTGATAGCTACATCTCCAGTTCCTGGTGGGAAATCAACCAATAGAAAATCTAGTTCACCCCAAACTACATCAGTGTAAAATTGTTTAACCATTTTTGATATTAAAGGACCTCTCCAAAGAACTGGATCGGTTTCGTGTTCAAGTATTAAATTTGTAGACACTATTTTTATCCCAGATTTTGATTCTACTGGGAACCATCCATCTTCATTAGCAGTTAACCTATCTCTTAAACCAAACCCTTTTGGTATTGAAGGCCCTGTAATATCTGCATCTATAACTCCTACAGCATAACCTGATTTTTTCAGTTCAGATGCCAACAAGCATGTAACTGTTGATTTACCCACTCCACCTTTACCACTTACAACTCCAATTATTGATGTGATATGACTTTTTGGATTTGCCTTTTCGAACATTAGGCCTTTTTTGCTATTTGGATCTTTTTGTTCACTACTCATTTGTTTTATTTCCTCCTAGATGTAATATTTAATTATTATTTTTATTATGTTCATTAAATCAATTTCATTATAATACCATTTATGACATATGTCAATTATATCGGTTTTTTATTAATTAACAGATTTAATCAATACAAAAAAGATATCAAAATATTATTTCGATATCTTTTTTGTAAATCCTTTTAAGAACGTTCTGCATTTTGTTAACACACATCCTCTTTAAAGGTATAACTGCTTGTTTAAAGTATAAAGAGACAATATTTAGTCTATTTCTTAACTTTGTAAGTCATAACTAAATCATCGTAAGTAACATTGTTTTGTATGAGTTTTTTAATTTTATAAACTTTTTCATCATCAGTTACTAACAAAATAATATCAGTTTCTTTATTTTGAGATTTGATGTAATCCAAATCCATTTCAATAAGAGGTTGTCCTTTTTTTACAGCAATCTTCTCGCCAGTAATTAATCTTTTAAATCCCGCTCCTTCAAGTTCGACTGTATCAATTCCTAAATGCATAAGAACTTCAACCCCATCATTCATGATTGTTAACGCGTGATTTGTTTTAAATATATGATTAATGACCCCATCACAAGGAGAGCAAATAACTTTTGCTTTTGGAATGATTGCTATACCATCTCCAACCATTTTTTCTGCAAATACTGGGTCACTAACATTTGTTATGTCTTTAATATCGCCCTCTATAGGGGAGTATAATTTGTATTTTTTCATAGTTGTCCATCCTAATTTCTTAAATAGAATTGATATATGCATACAATAATTTTCTGTGTGATTTATCAAGTTTTTTATCTAATTGTTCTTCTAAGTAATCTATAATAATTGTTGTTAATTCCTGTTTTTTAGTGCCAGATGCAATAATTTTTTCATCTAAATAGTCTTCCAAAAATTGAAAGATAACTTTTTCAGTTTGAATAAATGACTGAATAATAAAATACAAATCTAAACCTTTAGTTTGGTCTAATTTAATGTTCAATTTTTCCTCAACCATTCGAACAATATCTTTATATAACCTCATTTCTAAGACTACATTATTTACTTTAATATGTTCTCTGGCCGAATTAATATGAAAAGCAATAAATCCAACTTCTTCTTCAGGTATATCAATATTGATTCTGTCTTTAATTATTTTCTTAGCTTCTAAAGCTACTTCATATTCTTGAAATAAAATCAAGGGGATTTGTTCAGCGAAAGGGTTAGAAATGAAAAAATCATTTCTTAACCGATCAATAGCAAAATTTAGATGGTCTGTTAAACTAACAAAAACATGTTGATTTAAAACTCCAAATCTTTTTTCCGCTAACTTAATAATATCATTGCTAATATCAATAATTTCTTCATCGTAGTTACGAATCATGTCGACTATTTGATTCTTACTACTCTTATCAAAATTATAAAAAGATCTTTCTATATCTCCATCATTAAAAACAAAATATTGATCAACTTTTTTATTAAAACCTATACCTTTACCAATCAAAATAACAGATTCATTTAAACTATCTTTTGCAATTATAGAATTGTTATTTAATACCTTTTCAATTAGATATTTACTATCACTCATAATTATTCACCAATTTCAACAATTGTTTTTATTTCTTTTTCTGATTTTATTGTTTTAATTTTCCTAACTAATTTTTCGCATTTTTCAATAGTCAATTTTGATAGCAATCTTTTAATCTTTAATACTTGACTTGGTGCAATACTAATCTTCCTTAACCCTAAACCTATTAAAATTGGTAGAAAATCCGGATCTGAGCCAATTTCGCCACAAAGGCTTAAAGAAATATTATTATTCTTTGCAGCTTCTACTGTTTGAGATAAAGATTTAATAAATGCTTGAGAGTATGGGTTATATGATTGCTTAACTGAAGCGTTATTTCGGTCAGCCGCCATTAAGTATTGTAGTAAATCATTGGAACCAATACTAAAGAAATCTAGTTC
>JBAYZV010000199.1:0-2898 GCA_041672325.1 Candidatus Izemoplasmatales bacterium | reverse complement strand
AATGACGAAATATAGCTGATTAACAACTGAAACTGACCCAATTGCTAATTCACCTAACTTACCAACCATTAAATTATCTATTAATTGTAAACTTGATGTTAAAAGTTGTTGTAAAACTATCGGTAAAGATATCGCAAACAATCTTTTATAAAAAGTCTTATCACCAATCAAACTCTTCATATTAACTCCTGGTGTAAATACTATTTGTCAAATATATTCCTTAAAGTAATAGCTCCATAACTATATATTCTAGTTTTATAACTATCAGGTGCATTTAGAAAATACACTTTCTTATTCATTTTATCAATTAAAACGACGATTACAGAAATTTTATCTTGATTAACTGGTAACTGCTCAGCTAATAAGAAATCTCTTGAAACCTTCTTTGCAAAAGCTTTATCTTCTTCTTTTACTTCACTCATTGAAAAAAAGATAATTCCATTAACTGCTTTACAATTGGACTGTAAGAATTTTTTGAATTTCTGAATCTCTTTTGCGAGAGTTTCTTCTAAATCAGATACTTCATGGAATTTCCCATAACAACAAACTCCTTGGGAAGTTATTCTCTTATGATAATATCCATTACTTAATAATTTATACTTTTGTTCAACTAACATATCAAATACGTCATCAATTGTAGTAAAACTAAATTCTGATAATTCTAAATTATTATATGTTTCTTTTTTCTTATCTAAATTGTGTTTTTCTTTATCGCCTTTAATAATATTCTTTAAATAAAGTGATATAGCATTAAATAACAAAAATACAATAATACCATAAGTCATCCAATTCTTATCTGGTTGTTGGTCTTCCAACATTATTGCTGAAAAAATACCAACAAAACCAAGCACCAAAAAAACTTTTGAAAAAATATTATAAATTAAAACTTCTTTTTCATCTTTTTGCCTTTTTCTATTCATTGATATTACGCCCTCCATTTCTGCATATAAAACACTTTACTTATTTAACTTATCAAACCCTAATCCATAAACTTCATGAGTATTCTTAACGGTTAAGAATGCCTCTGAATCCATATTATTAATAAAATCTCTAAGTTTAACAAACTCTCTTTTATTTATAATAACAATAATTACATTTCGCTTTTGTCCAGAGTACCCACCTTCGCCATAGAAAGTAGTGAATCCTCGATCAAGCTCTTTAATTATAAACTCCTTGATTTCTTCATATCTCTCACTAATGATGGTTACTTCTTTTTTTAAGTTAACACCTTCGATAATATAATCAATCACAACTGCATTTATCAGAACTCCTAAAGCTGCGTATATAGCCAACTTTGCCCCAAAAGCAAATCCAGCTAATGCCGTAATTAAGATATCAGAAATAAAAACACCTTTACCTAAATCTGTGTTAAAAAATTTATTCAGTATTTTAGCACTAATATCAGTTCCACCAGTAGATGCATTTTGATTAAATACAAGACCCATCCCCGTTCCAGTCGATATTATTCCAACCACTAACTCTAATGCTAAATCTCCAATTAAAGGCTCATTAATTGGTAAAATTTGTTCTAACAAAAAAATAACTAATGAAACTGCAAAGCTAGAATAAATTGTCTTAATTCCAAAAGCTTTACCTATTAAAACGAAAGCAACAACAAACAATATCAAATTTATCGCAATCATAATAATTCCAACAGGTAAAACTGGTACAAAATTATTAATAACTATCGCCAAACCATTAGCGCCACCAACTGCTAAATTATTAGGCATTAAAAAGAAATATAACCCCCC
The DNA here is from genome assembly GCA_041672325.1 of Candidatus Izemoplasmatales bacterium. GTDB lineage: Bacteria > Bacillota_I > Bacilli_A > Izemoplasmatales > Hujiaoplasmataceae > UBA2289. The sequence continues at coordinate 1,147 of JBAYZV010000199.1, read as the reverse complement.
ACTTACTAACAGTATTCCAAGATTCAAGTATATGTAATCTTTAATTTTTTTCTTCATAGTTTAAACCTCCAAATCCATAAAACTATATTCACTTACAAAACCCGTCAATTATTATATCACGCAAACCATTTTTATAGCAAAATAAATACGATAACTTATTCAAATGAATGATATAATATTATTAGTTATATGATAATGGAGTGATTAAAAATGAAAAGAGTAGAATTATTAGCCCCAGCGGGTGATAAATTATCATTTATAGGAGCCATAAATGCTGGTGCTGACGCTATATATTTATCGATGAAAAAATTTGGCGCAAGATCTTTCGCCAATAATTTTGATATGGAAGAACTAATTTCTTTAATCGAGTACGCTCATTTAAGAAATGTTAAAATTTATGTAACAGTAAACACAGTTATCTATGACTATGAATTCGAATCATTAATTGAATCTGCAGATATTTTAGTTAAAAATCATGTGGATGCTTTTATAATTCAAGATTTAGGAGTTTTAGAAGTTTTTTCAAAACGATATCCTTTCACTGAACTACACGCTTCTACACAAATGAATACAATAAATATAGATCAAGCTAGATTTCTGAAGTCTAAAGGAATAAAAAGAATAATCTTAGCTCGAGAAGTATCTCTTAAAGAAATTAAAGAAATTAAAGAAAACCTTGATATTGAAATCGAAGTATTCATTCATGGCGCTCTATGTATTTCGTATTCAGGAAACTGTTATTTTTCTTCAATGATTGGCAAAAGATCTGGCAATAGAGGAGAGTGTGCTCAGTCATGTAGATTACCCTATGAACTATATAAAGATAATCAACTAATTGAAGAAAAAGCATATCTATTATCAGCTAAAGATTTAATAACAATTGATTATATTCAAGATCTAATATCCGCAGGTATTACTTCTTTTAAAATTGAAGGCAGAATGAGAAAACCAGAATATGTTATCCAAACAGTTCTGTCTTATAAAAAAGCAATTCAAAAAGTTTATGACAAAATTGATTTCAATATAGATGAAGAAAAAAAGAAACTAACAAGTGTTTTTAACCGCGGACAAACGAAAGGGTTTTTACTTTCTGAAAAACCCAAAAACATTGTAAATACAACACGGCCAAATCATATCGGAATTCCAG
>JBAYZV010000198.1:0-2941 GCA_041672325.1 Candidatus Izemoplasmatales bacterium | reverse complement strand
ATATTTTATACCATATGCTTGTTCTGACCATTTAAATATTTTTTCCATAATTAGTTTCGTTTCACCATATGGATTTGTCGGTAGTGTTTGATACTCTTCTGTTATTGGCATATCTTTATGAAGCCCATAAACTGCAGCAGATGAAGAAAAAACAATATATTTAGTTTTATGTTTAACCATAATTTGAAGTAATCTAATTGCACCAATTACATTGTTATCGAAATACTTTAAAGGATCTTGCATTGACTCAGCTACTAAACTATTAGCGCAAAAATGGACACAAGCATCTATTTTTTCATCTGTAAATACTTGATCAAGGAAAGTGAAATCGCGAACATCAGCCTGATAAAACTTGATATTTTTTGGTAGTGATTGTTTATGTCCAGTTGATAAATTATCAACAACAACCACATCATGTTTACTACTCATTATTGATTTAACGAAGTGACTACCAATATATCCAGCTCCACCTAAAACTAAAACCTTCATTTTGAGACCTCCATAAAATCTATTTTTTCTATAAACTTATTAAAAACACCTTTTTTAGGAAAAATTTTATACTCAACTCTCGTTCTTAAAGTTGGGTGGTTAAAACTAATTTTGTATGCATAAAGCCCTAAATCAAAGCCTTGGTTAAATTTTCCATATTTACCGTCATTATATATAGGATATCCATAATTGGCTAATTGAGCTCTAATCTGATGAAATCTACCCGTTTCCAACTCTATTTCTATCAATGATAATTCATTCTCATTCGCTAAGACTTTAAATTTCAGCACGCTTTTCTTTCCAATATCTGGCTCACTTATAATTGCTATTTTGTTTACTTCGTCTTTTATCAAATAATCTACCAATTCTATAGAATTATTAACTGGCAAAACTCCATTAACAACCGCTAAATAATTCTTGTCAAAATCTAGATTTCTTATATCTTCACTAAGTCTTGAAGCCGCTTTAGATGTTTTAGCAAAAACCATTACTCCGCCTACATTTGTGTCGAGACGATGAACTAAACCTAAATAGACATTACCTGGCTTTTGGTATTTTTTCTTTATATATTTTTTTATTTCAGTCAACATATCATTTAAATCCAAAGATCCTGCTTGAGATAATACTCCAGCAGGTTTTTCAGCAACAATAATATGATTGTCTTCAAAAATAATGTTTAGGTCCATACTCATACATATTCCTTACATATTGATATTATTCTATCATACTTCTAAGAAAAAAACTAAGCTGTTTAAAGCTTAGTTTCATTTTTTAAGGATTAACTCGATTTGGACCACGATACAAGAAGGTTACATCTCTGATACTCTCAACATCAAATAATCTCATTAAGAATCTTGTAAGCCCAAATCCATAACCACCATGTGGTGGCATACCAAACCTAAAGAAATTCAAATAAAAGTCAATTGATTCTAAGCTCATTTCTTTTTCTAAAGCTTGACTCTTTAAAATTTCAATTCGATGTTCTCTTTGTGCTCCTGTCGTGATTTCAATACCTTTATAAAGCAAATCAAAACTTTTAGTTAGATTTGTTTCTTTGTCTAACATATGATAGAAAGGTCTTGCGGCAAAAGGATAATCTATAATAAAAACAAAATCAGATTTAAAGTTCTTTTTAACATAAAGTCCAATTAACTCTTCTTCTTTTCTATCAAAGTCATATTCTTTTTCGCCAGTATATTTATAATTTTCAAATATTATTTTTTTTGCATCATAAAACGGAATACGAGGAAATGAATAATTAGGAACTTCAATATCTTTTTTGAACATAATTTTAAATTCATTATTCAGTTCATCAAAAAGTCGTTTTAAAACTTTTTTAATTTTTTCTTCTTCTGCGTCCATTACCTCATGATGAGATTTAATCCATGACATTTCCATATCAACAGAAGTGAATTCCGTTGCATGATATGCAGTATGCGAATTCTCAGCTCTAAATACAGGACCGATTTCAAAAACGTTATTAAATCCCGCAGCCATTGCCATTTGTTTATAGAATTGTGGAGATTGAGCTAAATAAACTTTTTTCCCAAAGTAATCTAAAGAAAACACTTCCGCACCTGATTCAGATGCTGTCCCTAAGATTTTTGGAGAATGAATTTCAATAAAATTATTAGCAATCCAGTATTCTCTCATAGCCATTTCAGCTAATGTTTGTCCTTTAAAAATTAGATAATTTTTATCTAGTCTTAAATCTAAGAATCGATTGTCTAATCTCAAGTCTTGTTTAGACTTATTGTTATAATCTAGAATATCAATTGGTAATTCTTCTTCGCTTCTTGATGTTATTTCTACACTTGATGGTATAAACTCCATACCTCTTAATTTTACTTTTTCTTGTTGATAAACTATTCCTTTTACTAGAACTGTACTTTCTTTTGTAATAGTTGAGATTATATCGTTTAAATCTTTGTTTTGATCATTTTTTTCAATAGTCATTTGAATTTTAGCAGATGAATCTCTTAGAATAACAAATTGTACATATTGTAAATCACGGATTTTATCAACAAATCCTTGGATCTCAATTTCTTTATTATAATATTTTTCTAAATCTCTAAATAGTATTTTACCCATAATTACCTCTTTATTTCCAATAAATAGACTTCTTTAAATTATAGCATAGTCTTATATCTTATTCAATTATTGTTTATTTATTTTTATAGCATATAAAGCCTTTTTTAAAAACTTTAGTGTATAATATTTTATAAAGGAGGATATGTATGATAGAAAATAAGTATAAAGAATTCATTAATAAACTAGACAACGAATTAAAAGACGATTGTTTATTGTTAATTATTGAACTTTTTGAAAATGGAGCAACAATCAAAGAAATATATGACAATTATCTAATTCCCGCTTTAGCTAGATATGAATGTAATTCTAGTGTTGAAGAAATATGTATTTGGAAAGAACATGCTAGAACATCGATTATTAG
>JBAYZV010000197.1:0-2947 GCA_041672325.1 Candidatus Izemoplasmatales bacterium | reverse complement strand
TATGGTTTGGCTATAACGAATAAATTAAAATCTTCTGATATTAAAAAGACTGTTTTTGCACATCCAACGATTCAAGAATTAGTTCATGAATCAGCTTTAGGTTTGGATAAAGAAGCAATTCATTTTATTGATTAAAAGGGAAAGGTATAATGATATGATATATTTGGATTACAGTGCGACTACTCCTGTGGATGAAGATGTTTTAGAACAGTTTACTAAGGACAATCAAGATTATTATGCAAATCCTAATTCCTTACATAATTTAGGGATGATTGCTAATAATGAAATTAATAGAGCTACAAAAGATATATTGGAACTATTAGAATTAAATGACCATGAGTTAATTTATACTAGTGGTGCATCTGAATCTAATAACCTAGCGATAAAAGGGTTAGCGTTTTTAAAGAAGAATCATGGAAAACACATAATTACTTCTAATTTTGAACATGCTTCAGTTGTTAGTTGTTTGAATTTTCTTTCTAAAATTGGCTATTTTATAGATGTTGTTGATAGTGATGATGATGGATTGGTTAACTTAGCGGAACTAGAAGAATTGATAACTGAGGATACTTTCTTAGTATCAATTGGTGCAGTGAATTCAGAAACTGGGATTGTTCAAGATTTAAAAGCAATAAAAAAAGTATTAACAAAGCATCCTAAAATATATTTTCATAGTGATATGACTCAAGCCATTGGTAAGATTAAACTTGATTATAATCTTGTAGATCTTATAAGCTTTTCAGCTCATAAATTTTATGGGCTCAAAGGAATAGGTGGTTTAATTATTAGAAATAAGATTAAATTAGTTCCGTTAATCCATGGTGGAAAATCTACAACAAAACATCGTTCTGGAACTCCTGCAACACCTTTGATGCTATCGATGAGAAATGCGTTAGTTAAGATGTATGATGGATTTGATGAGAAATTAAAACACGTTAAAGAAATACATGATTATTTAATAAAAGAACTTAATAAACTTCCAAGAACAGTGGTTAATTCAAATGGTTATTCGTTAAATCAAATAATTAATATTAGCTTTTTAGATTATTTAAGTTCAATTATCCACGAGAAAATGTCGGATAATGGAATTTGTATTTCAACGTCTACTGCCTGTGGCTCTTTAAATCCGGTATCATTAACGGTTAAAAGATTGACTGGATCTGATGAGAGATCTAGAACATCGGTAAGGGTATCAATTTCACATTTGACTAGCAAAAAAGAGATTGATGAATTTATAAGTGTTTATAAGGAGATCGCTAAATTATGAAGATTATTCGAGTAACAGCTATGTGGTGTATGAGTTGTTTGGTCATGAAGAAGACTTGGGGTAAGGTTTTTGGTAAATATCCTGATATTATAATTGAAGACTACGATTTTGATGATGATGAAGAGTTCTTAAGCAAGTATAATCTAAGTGAAGTTTTGCCAGTTCTAATTTTCATTGAAAATGACACAGAAGTTTTAAGAGTATTAGGTGAAAAAAGTGAGAAACAGTTAAATAAAATCATTGAAGACTTAGTAAAGTAAATATTCATATTATGCACTTTTTTAAAGTGCATTTTTCTTTGCTTATAGAAAAGAAGATTTAATAATGTATGCTATAATAATTTTGAGGTGTAAAAATGAAACTAGTAAAACCAACTCAAGCGATTAGAGATTCTTACAAAGATGTGATGATTAAAAAAGATCACTGCTCATGTAAAATTCCTCAAGCTAAAGAAATAGAAAAAATTATTGAATTAACTAGGGAAATAATCTTTCCGGGATACTTTTCCGATAAGCATTTAAGTGAAATTCCTTGTCCGGCTCATACGGCGAGAATTGTGAAGAAACTTCATAAATTATTAAAAACTCAAATTAAATATTCTTTGTTATATTTAGCTGATTCCGAAAAATCAAATGCTTTAGCAGAGAAGTCATGTGTATTATGCGTAGAATTCATAAAGCATATACCAGAAATTAGAAGATTAGTATATTTAGATGCAAAAGCGCATTTTTTTGGCGATCCTGCCGCTTTTAATCTGGATCAAGTAATTATCTCTTATCCAGGTCTTCATGCAATTACTGTCTTTAGAATAGCTCATTGCTTAGATAAAATTGGAGTCCAAGTAATACCAAGAATGATGTCAGAATATGCTCATAGATTAACTGGAATTGATATCAATCCTAAATCAAAAATTGGTGAATCATTTTTTATTGATCATGGAACAGGGGTTGTTATAGGTGAAACTACAAGGATTGGAAATAATGTAAAAATTTATCAAGGTGTTACATTAGGCGCTATGTCGTTAAGAAAAGGACAAGAATTAAAAGGGAAAAAAAGACATCCGACTATTGAGGATAATGTGACTATTTATGCTAATGCATCGATTTTAGGTGGTGAAACTGTTATTGGTGAAAATTCAGTTATTGGTTCGAATGTATTTATAACATCATCAGTTCCTAAAAATATGGTAGTAACAACAAAAGAACCGGAACTTGTTTTAAGGGAGAATAAGAAATATGGCAGTTTATAACAATATTTTAGAAACTATTGGGGCAACTCCATTAGTGAGATTAAACAAAATTGAAAGCAAATATAATTTGAATGTTAACATATATGCTAAATTGGAAAGTTTTAATCCTGCAAATAATGTTAAAACTAGACCGGCTTATTATATGATTAAAAAGCTATATGAAGACAATATAATTGACGAAACATATAAATTAATTGAAGCTAGTAGTGGAAATACAGGAATTGGTCTAGCTATGGTTGGGGCTTATTTGGGAAATGAAGTTACTATTGTTATGCCAGACTCTGTTTCTAAAGAGAGAACTGAAGTACTTAAGTTATATGGCGCAAGAGTTATTTTAACGCCCGGGGACTTAGGCATGACAGGAGCAAATGATTTTGTGAAAAAGATGACATTAGAAGAAAACAAAGCAATTCAACCAAGTCAGTTTACAA
>JBAYZV010000196.1:0-2956 GCA_041672325.1 Candidatus Izemoplasmatales bacterium | reverse complement strand
CAGGCGGCTGCTGAGTGCAGTTTTGATCGCGCAGCTCAATGGCGAACAGGGTTATATTTATTGGTTATTTATGGTTCATTATCTTACCCCTGAAATTTTGTCTTGACAACCGAGCCACTATAGTTTGTTTTCAATGGACATTAAATAGTGTGGCGTGATTGATAAACGTTCAGCTAACTGCTTTTGCGTTAAATGCTTTTCCAAACGTGTTGATTTTATGACACTGCCTAATTTATCAGATACTTTACGCAGCTTACTTCACCTCCAAAATCTTTCAAGATCTTTTGTTTTGCGAAAATACAATTAATGTGTTTTTAAATTTACACAAATCGATTTCTAACTACATAAGACAATTGCGGCCTTTCAGAATGATACTGTATATTTTCGGCAAACGAGTTTCATATGTTTGAGAGAACATGATTAAATAATTTTTCTCTGCCAATCGCCGCAAAATGGGACATATATCTAATTTGGATATATGTAACGGAAAACCTCATATCCATAAGTGCCTTTTTGTGATATTGATGCAAGCACGCATATATCTATAATTCTACTTTCAATGCCAATAGGCATTTATACTCTCCTTACAACTTAAAATAACGGCGATGTTTTTCTTATATCCGCAATAATTATCATGATGTAAAGAAATAAGACATGCAATTTTAATTACTCAATTGGAAAATCAATCCTTCTCATTTTTTCAAACAAAATATCTTCTTCCGTTAGTTCTGCTGAATTTTCTTCAATCCTCTTTCTTATAGCAAGCATACGGGAATCGGTTGCAGATATGGTCTCTGCGCATTCTTTTAATTGTGATGCAATTTCGTCTCCGTCCGTCAACTGCTTCTGATATTTTAGCTGGTGTTCAAGCGTCGCCCAAAAGTCCATCGCAATCGTGCGGATTTGCACCTCAACCTTCATTTTTTTAATTTGGTTTGTAAAGTGTACCGGAACGCTTATAATCAAGTGAAGGCTGCGATAGCCGTTGGGCTTGGGACTGGAAATATAATCTTTTTCCGCGACAAGTTCAATATTACCATGTTTCTTCAGGGAATCAGCAATGATGTATATATCATCAACATACGAGCAGATCACTCGCAATCCCGCGACATCATGGATGTTATTTTCGATGTTTTCGAGAGAAAACGGAATACCGTTCCGCTCAAGCTTTTCCATAATACTTGTAAGACGCTTCAAACGAGTATAAATTGAATTGATTGGGTTCCTCTTATATCCCATTTTATACTCGGTATTAAAAATCTCCAATTTTATACGCGCTTCTTTCATCGCACAGGAATACATCATCATCAGTTCTTTAAGATCGACTACTGCATTCACAATGTCAATGGAACGATTATTTAAAAGAGCTTTATCCGGATTTCCAACAAGCATTAACTCCTGCGTAAGCTCCGTTATCTGATCGTCCGTGAAGTCTGAGAGTAGTGTTTCAATTTGTTGGGTTGCTGCTGATAAAATTAAATCTTTTTTCATAAAACTCTCCTGTAAATATTTTTAAGGATGCTTTCGACTCAAACATCGCACCTCGAAGAATTATAGATTATTTTAAGCGATAAGAAATCTTTTTACGTATATTTTGATTTTGCAAACCAGTACAACGCAATTTTTTTATAAGGGAATCCGCTTGCGCAGTAATGTACAGGTCTTTTTTGCGCTCAATAAGTTTTTTCATCCAACATGACAAACTTTCCTTTTGATCGAACGGCAATGATTATCCCTTCCCGTTGCAATGCGGCCAATGCCCGTTGTGCCGTTGCCGTACAAAGATTATTAGTTTCCGCGATTGCACGGATTAACGGCAAATTTTGTCCGGGGGATAACTTCCCCGAAAAGATTTCTTGTAGTAGATTTTGCGTTAAATTCTAATAGGGAGCAAATGTATCTTCTTCCCTCAAAAATGACCACATCATAACCTTTCTATCTAATCAATCGCATAGTATCGTTTAAAAACACAAAAAACATCAGCGCGAACAGCAAAATCATGGTAACGCCGTGAATATATCCCTCCACTTTGGCCGACAGCGGTTTTTTGCGTATTAGAACAAAAATTGCTGAGATAAAAAGAAACAAAATACGTCCGCCGTCCAGCGCCGGGATAGGGAGCATATTCATCACCGCCAGATTGACGGCTACCAATCCGGCCAAGTTGAGAATCCCCAGTGTTTTTTCCGATGCGTCGGCGTTTTCCTCTTGTACCATTTGATTGACCACACCGCCTATGCCTACCGGTCCCATCAGATCGGCCGGCTTGGCCGCGCCCGAAATTAAATCTCCTAAGCTCATCCAAACCAAACGCACATTGCCCACAGAGGAATACCAGGCGTGCCGTAATGCATAAGTCAGCGTTACACGGTCGGCTGTTCCGTAAGTGAATCCGAATCTATACTGCATCACTTCTCCGTATTCGTCTTTATCTTCGATTTTTCGCTCAACATCCGGCACGGTAACGCGCTCATTTCCGCGCTGAAGCACAAATGTATAAGGTTTATCCATATCACGGGACAAGAAAATCTGAAGATCGTTATCGTTATAGATTCGATGGCCGTTAATGGAATAAAAACGGTCGCCCGGCATGATCTGCCCGGCATAAGGACAGTCATCGCTTAATCCGGCGATAACTGGCGCGGGTAGATCCTTTCCAATCAGACTCACGAAAAAGATCAGAAAGATCAGCATTCCGGTCAAAACATTCATCAATGAACCTGAAAGCAGCACAAAAGTTTTCTGCCAGATGTTTTTGTTGCGAAAGTGCGTCGGATCGTCCGAATCGTCATCTTCCTCCATGTCGCAAAATCCGCCGATGGGCAGCATTCGCAGCGTAAACAGTATAGTGGCTCGGTTGTCAAGACAAAATTTCAGGGGTAAGATAATGAACCATAAATAACCAATAAATATAACCCTGTTCGCCATTGAGCTGCGCGATCAAAACTGCACTCAG
>JBAYZV010000195.1:0-3090 GCA_041672325.1 Candidatus Izemoplasmatales bacterium | reverse complement strand
TTTTGCTATTTTTTCTGACCCTGAGTTAGACTTTACTAAGAATTCTGCTGATGGTGATGATTTATTAGGTGATGCATATGAATACCTAATGAAAAATTTTGCGACAGAATCAGGAAAGAGTAAAGGACAATTTTATACTCCAGCTGAAGTTTCTAGAGTCATGGCAAAAGTTATCGGCATCGAAAAAGCAAAAAGTCAATCACAAACTATATATGACCCAACTTGTGGTAGTGGATCATTACTTTTAAAAGCTGCTGATGAAGCAGAAAAAGGTGTGACTATATACGGCCAAGAAAAAGACAATGCAACAGTTGCTTTGGCGAAAATGAATATGATTTTACATAATAGTGCAACTGCTGATATAAGACAAGGAAATACTATGGCTTCACCGGAGTTTAAAGAAAGAGATGGTCAACTAAAGACTTTTGATTTTGCAGTCGCAAACCCACCATTTTCTACAAAATCGTGGACTAATGGTTTTGATCCTAAGAATGATGAGTTCCATCGTTTTGATGGTTATGGTATGCCACCAGCAAAAAATGGCGACTACGCCTTTCTACTCCACTTTATTAAATCTTTAAAAGTCAATAAAGGAAAAGGGGCAATTATTTTACCCCATGGTGTTTTATTTAGAGGAAATGCTGAAGCAGTAATTAGAGAGAATATTATTAAACGAGGTTATTTAAAAGGCGTAATTGGACTTCCATCAAACTTGTTTTATGGAACTGGTATTCCTGCGGCTATTTTAGTCATTGATAAAGAAAATGCAGAGGCTAGAAAAGGTATTTTCATGATTGATGCCAGCAAAGGTTATACTAAAGATGGAAATAAAAACAGATTAAGAGAACAAGATGTTCATAAAATAGTTGATGTCTATAGCAAACAATTAGAGTTACCTAAATATTCAAGAATGGTGTCTTTTGAGGAAATTGAAAAGAATGAATATAACTTGAATATTCCTAGATATATTGACAATCAAGAAGAAGAAGATATTCAAGATATTTCTGCTCATTTACTTGGCGGTATTCCGAAAAGAGATATTGATGCTTTAGATAAATACTGGTCAGTTTACCCTAAATTAAAAACTGATATGTTTTCTGATGCTAATAGAGAAGGATATTACAAATTAAATATTAATAATGATCATATCCAAGAATTTATCTTTGGCCATGAAGAGTTTAAAAACTATTCTACTGAAGTAAATGACATTGTGAATAAATGGGTAAACAATCATAAAAAAGAATTTTATAATATCAATCATGAAACAAATCCAAAAGAACTAATTAAACAAATTAGTGAAGATATATTGAACTTATTTTCTTCGAGAACTTTAATTGATAAATATGATATTTATCAATTGTTAATGACGTATTGGCTAGAGACTATGAAAGATGATGTATACATGATAGTTGAAAATGGATGGATAGCTGACAAAGACTTATTATCTAAAGGATACATCGTTAATGCATATTTTAAAGAAACTAAAGAATTAATTGAATCGTATGAAGAAGAGAAAAATGAAATTACTATTCAAAAAGAAGAATTTGAAGAAGAATTTAGTGGTGAAGAGGGATATCTAGAGGATTTAAAAAATGATAAAGGTAATATTACAAAAGGAGACTTAAAGAAAAGAATTAAAGAGATTAAAAATGATGAAGAATATATTGAAGAGTTAAATGTTTTAAACAGATATTTAATGATTCTAGACCAAGAAACTGAAGTTAATAAAAAAATACGAGATACCAATAAACAGTTAGACAAAGATGTTAAGTTGAAATATTCCAAATTAACTGAAGATGAAGTAAAAAACTTAGTTATTGAATCTAAGTGGATACCTTATATCAAATCTGATATCAGCCATGAGATGGAAAGAGTTTCTTTTAGTCTATCTGCAAGAATAGTAGAATTAGCTGAAAGATATGATCAAGTACTTGAAAAAATTGAAACTGAAGTTAAATCTTTTTCTGTAGAAGTTGAAAAACATTTAAAAAGGATGGGGTTTTAAATGATAAGTACTAATCAGGAGTTAAATAAGTACAAGGACAGTGTTTTTGATGAAATTCCATATGAGTGGAAAATAGAAAAATTAGGTGAAAACTCATCCCTAAAAGCAAGAATTGGATGGCAAGGATTAACAACATCTGAATATCTAAATAATGGTGATTATTATTTAGTAACAGGAACTGATTTTAAAAATGGTAAAATATTCTGGGCTGGATGTCATTTTGTCAGTAAATCAAGATTCGACCAAGACATTAACATTCAAATAAGAGATCAAGATATATTAGTAACTAAGGACGGAACAATAGGAAAAGTTGCAATTATAGATAATTTCAAGAAAAGAGGCACATTAAATAGTGGCGTATTTGTTATAAGACCATTGAACAAAGCTTATGTTCCTTTATATATGTATTATGTGCTGTTGTCGAAAGTTTTTACCAATTTCTTGGATAAACTTGCTGCCGGTTCCACAATATCCCATCTCTACCAAAAGGATTTCGTTAGTTTCAAGTTTTTAATACCTCCCACAGATGAGCAAAAACAAATAGCAACCGTCCTATCTGATACAGATAAATTAATTGAATCATTAGAAAAACTCATAGATAAAAAGAAGAACATAAAACAAGGAACCATGCAACAACTTCTTACTGGGAAGAAAAGATTAGAAGGATATACGAAATCTTGGATCAACATTAATATTGGAGATTATTGCAGTGTTACCACAGGGAAACTTGATGCAAACGCAATGAATAATAGTGGCAAATATAGATTTTATACTTGTGCTAAGGAGTATTATTATATTGATACATACGCATTTGATACCGAGGCGTTATTGGTTTCTGGTAATGGAGCAAATGTAGGATACATTCATTATTACCAAGGCAAATTTAATGCATATCAAAGAACATATGTGCTTACAAATTTTTCCCAAGATATAATGTTTATTAAATATAAAATGGATATCGCTTTAAAGCGTAGAATAGAAAAAGAAGTAAATGCTGGAAATACTCCATATATTAAAATGGATACATTAACAAAAATGAGTATAACTATACCAGTAGATTTAGATGAACAAAAAGCAATCGCCAA
>JBAYZV010000194.1:0-3153 GCA_041672325.1 Candidatus Izemoplasmatales bacterium | reverse complement strand
AATGTGAACGCAATGCTGAGCGTCGTCCTGCTGGCTCCGATGTACTCGTATATCACGGGGTTGGACCTGACCTGGGTGTTCAAATTAGTCTATCCGATTATCTTTGCCCTTGTGCCCCTGGGGTTGTATCATGTTTTCCGGAGGCAGATGGAGGCAAAGAACGCTTTCCTTGCATGTTTCTTCTTCGTCTCATTCATAATATTTTACGCGGAAATGGCCTCCCTGGCGCGTCAGGAGATTGCAGAACTCTTTCTCGTCCTGCTCATCATGATAATGGTCACGAGAAATATTCCCCGAATAACGAATTTCACGTTATTTGCTGTATTCGGTGCTTCTCTGGCTGTCTCGCATTACGGAACATCATATATCTACCTGCTCTTCCTCATCGCGGTCTGGCTGTACATGACTCTCTCCTCAATCGCCGCAACCCGCGGACATACTATTCTCAAACGTTTGCGAAAAGCAGCATGGGAGAAATCACCAGGCGGAGGCTCCTTGGACCGGAGAGACGATGGAAGGACAATAACCCTCGCCCATGTCCTCTTCTTTACCGGATTTACGCTCGGGTGGTATATGCTCGTCGCAGGGGGGACTTCCTTTGATACAATCGTATCGATCATCGATCACATCAGCAATACGATCTTGGTGGACCTGCTGAACCCCGAGGCAACTGAAGGGCTGAATCTTCTCATCAGCACTCCCCAATCGCCCCTGCATACCGTCGCCAAGGGCTTCCACCTCATTACTCTGGCACTCATCGTCGTTGGGTTTATCGCCATCTGTTTTTGGCGCAATATCACCAATTTTTCAAGAGAATATATTGCGTTCTCTTTTATTGCGCTCCTTTTCGGATTTGCGGGCGTCGTTGTACCAAACTTTTCCAGCACGCTCAATACCTCAAGACTCTACCAGATTGTGCTCATCTTCCTTTCCCCGCTCTGCGTTATCGGCGGCATCAGTATACTTGCGGCACTGGGAACATATATCAATAAACTCCGGAGCGGATGGCTCACGGGGCAAACGCCGCTGGTACTGATGTCGGTTCTCTTCTCATTGCTGTTCCTCTTCAGTACGGGCTGGATCTACGAGTGCGCCAACGATCAGCCGTCATCCATCGCTCTAAGTCAGGACTCGATTAAGAAATACGGAGGCGGTACACCGAAAAATGTGTTCTATGGAACGTTCATACCGGAGCACGATGTTTTTGGTGCCCGCTGGCTGGGCAAGTACACGGAGGACGGTTCGGTCGTCTATGCGGATAGAACACGGAAAGATAATGTATTGACTTCCTACGGCTACCTTGCGAGGACGCCCCCCTTCTTGCCCAAAACAGACTTCGAACCGGTTTGGGGCGCATATGGCGCATATGTTTATCTGGCGACATATAACGTCGTCGAGCGCTCCGCAAGCGGTCCTGAGGAGTATTATGATTACTGGAGCATCGAAGAGATATATCCCGCGATCTGCCGCAACAACAAGGTGTATTCAAACTATCAGAGCGAGATATATCAGAACGGGTAACACTTCCTCCGTGCTGCTGCCGTCCCGGGATCGGCGTTCACGCCTGACGCCCGAAAATGTGCGTGGGAGAGTGAATCACAGAACGTACCGCTTGGCCATGGATAGCACGACAAAGATACCGATCAGTGCGTATGTCAGGATCCATGCATACCCCACACCGAGAATCCCGAATTGCAGCATCAAGATATAACTGGACGCCAGAAGCAGGATGAAGATGATAGAGCTGATAACGATCAGACTCTTCAGCCCGTACTGAACCTTCTTGATTGCAATAAATACTTCCGAAAACGAGAAGAAAAAACTTGAAATCGCCAGAACCTTGACTAATTCGAGCCCTTCTACATAATCCGGACCGATCAAACCGAGGATATGCTCTCCGAATATGAACAAGCCCAAAACCGCCGGGATGAGCAGCGCAAAAATTCCGGCGAGCGATTTTAGTACGTTTCTCTTCAGTGCTTCGCCGTGGCTACCCTCGACAAAGAGCGATGTCGTGAAAGACGTGGGGATGAGGAATAAGAACATGACAAGTGCATACGCAATGAAGTACTGAGCGGCTTTTTCTGCACCGAGAATGTTCAACACAAGAATCGGGAGGATCGTGCTCGGAGCCGCAATGAGCAATCCGGAAAAGTAGTTGCCTGCAGAGAAGCGAAACGAATCGAGCAAAAAGTCCCTATCAAGGCCGGATAGACGAATCCCGGACCTGTAGAGAAGGAAGATCGAAACGATGAGGGCAATGATGAATGAAAGACCCAGCGAACTGAAGATTCCAAGTGCTCCGAGAAAAACCAGAGGAATGAGAATAAGGAGCCTTGAACCAAAAAGGAGGCTCTGAAGGAAGTAGAATTCGGATTTCCGCAGTGCAACGAATGCTGCACCGATAAAAGCCGTTACGGAGTTGGCTATCAGAAAGGTGATGTAGAGGGGTGCATAGTCCTTGACCTGATGCAATTCGGGCGACCAGATATCCACCGTGGCTATGAACAGAGCTCCCAGGACAAACCCGAATAGTGATGTAACGATTATTGCCGTTCCCAGGACCTTAGATTTATCCCGCGTCGGAAAAAACCGTATGATCGATTGATCTAATCCAAGCTTCGATAAGAGGATCAGCATCCCCATAGATGAGATAAGGGCCGTCGCAACTCCTACGTCCTCTTGCGGATAGAACCGTGCTGCAAGCATCCAGAATATGAAACCAAAGCCTGCACTTGAGATTGATGTGATGATGATGAAGAACGTATTCCTATACAGCGGGTCTATAAGATAGGTTTTCAGTTCAACGGGGTTTTTCGGGAACGCGTGCATTATTTCCCCTAATGGATGTATCGCATATATCAAATTATCCATCCTGGCGCCCCTCCTGCACCGATACGTCGTACCGAGGGCTCCATACTATTAAAAGAATCCAGAACGTTTGGGATGTCCACACATGGTGTGGCAAAGGAGAAACGGCCGCTACTGACGACGAATCCAGGCGTTCACAGATCAGGAGGCGGACGGGTACCGGAAAAAAAGTTTGGGGGTGAGCGGCGTGAGAAACGACCTCTTAAAGGGTCTCACAGTGCATCTACTCTTCCGAAGAAGTAGTCGGCCAGCAGTGAGACGTCATTCCAACCTACCTTACCG
>JBAYZV010000193.1:0-3202 GCA_041672325.1 Candidatus Izemoplasmatales bacterium | reverse complement strand
CCAAAAGCAACAAAAAAACCGACATCGGAATATCGGTTTTCAAAAAAGTGGCTCCACGTATTTTGGATGTGGGGGGTGCGGTGTGGCAAACCAATCTTTCATCTCTAAGAGAGGGGGATAGATTTTAAGATGTTATATCCGATTCTCATTTGTGAAAGAAAATTATCAAATCCCTTTGCAACTATAACGTTACTCCAAAAATCAACACTGGTCCCCACCTTAATTGATTCATTGACCCACGTTTCTATATTCCTAAAGAATGAATTTTGATTGTCATAGCCAACAGTAGAAATAGTGTAAAGTAGAATTATGGTCTGTATTTTTCGTCCCTCTTGATAAAAAATTGAATCATGATAATACTCCGCATTTTGATTTAAAAAATCATCTTTTTCAAGATTACTTACTAATCTATATATTTCTTGGCATGTAATAATTAAGCCCCCAAGAAGTTGCTTCATTTCTATATCCCAAACGACACCATCTTCTTTTTTGATATCGTGTACTTTTACAGTATTCGGTTTAGGAAAATAATTATAAATATAATTAGCGTCTGGGTTGCCCAATCCCATCTGAACTGCCATTGCGCTACTAGTGTTTATTCTAATTTCATTATCCAGAGAGTACTGATGTAATACTTCCAATCTCGCTGAAGATTTAAAATATTCACATATTTTAACTTTGTACCATATAACCCCAAATAATGAGAATAGAACATATCTTTTATCATTTTCAACAAATTCAACTAATGCATGAGATCCTTGACAATAACCAAGCATATAAACAGTGTGTTCTTTAAAAAAACGATCACTTACCACTTCAATAATAGTATTTTTACTCCTACCATGTATGTAGTTGATTATTCGATTATATCTACTAGATAAGTGATTTATGCTATTCTGCTTACAGTGCCACTCATAACAAATCTTGGCTACCGTTCTCAATGTTGTAGTCGATAAAAATAGTTTTTTATAATTAACTGGACATACATACCATATTTTCGGATTCTTCAAATTCCGATAAATAGGTTTGGTATTTCTTAAACCTATTATCTGCATTTTATCGTCTAGAATACAGTTTTTTAAAACAAAATCCTTATATGTTGTAAATCTAGTTCGATATGAACACTTTGTACGAATATTCGGCTTTTTGTTTACATATATATGTGCCTCAAAAGAAACCACCTGGTTAGTATTTCTTTTTGTGTATCCTAGTTGATTTCTAAAAAAAGCAAATTGATTAGCAAACATGTTTTCAAACATCGAATTTGTCAAATTATTACATGCTTTGCAAACATTATTATTTTTACACTTAGCCGTTGTTATAGAATCTGGAATTATGTCAGAAATAGATAGATCATCTGATTTCCCGCAGTAAATACATTTCACTTCATCCACTTTAACCCCTCCTATTGTGAGAGCCTCATGTTAATTGTTATTCTATCATCTTTTCATCATCTTAATTATCGTTTTTTCTGTGACTTTTCCTAAGGGTAGAATTAGGTGGTTTATGCCAAGTACAGTCATCAATCGCTCTTTTTAAACACTTAGTAATTAAATAAAAATCACCTAATAAGTGGTAAATATAGGCAATCTTTAGTTGTAGACTATAACTAGCGTGCCGGCTGCTCCTTGAAAGATACTTCAATCCCAGCGCTTTGTCTTGCTCAACTTGGTATCCACACAGGTACATTCTGGCGAGAACATACTCCGCTCTAGGATAACGTTTCTTATCGGCAAGGTTTCTTACAAAGGTTGCATCTTCCTTTGCGATTGAGGTCTTGCCCAACCTCTTCTCTATAGTAATCAGTCTAACCACTTCATTAATTTCGTCGTTAAGTTTTTGATTCATAAAAAAACCTCCTAATTATATATAGGAGGGCAAGTTTGATTTTGTATCAAATGTTTAATAAATAGATTATTGGTTGATTTCAAAACAGTAAATGATGGATATTATCGAATTATACTCTCGAGTGCAGTAAGAAAACCACTTATATTGGCTTTTGTTTTTACATCAAGTTTTGTAAAACTAGATATTGAATACAGTATTCGCTCTGGGTTGTTAAACACTACTCCTTCTTTTGCTTCATTTAATAATAAATGGTTAATGTACTTAACATCTTGTGCATATGCTTTAGTAACAGTAAATGTAAAACAATCATCAGGAGTGTGCTTACCATACTCCTTGTATCTCGCTTTCGGTTCAATCAATAGGTTTCCTTTAATTTTGGATAACGTATTCATTGGTTCAAAGAAAGGATGGTCTTTAGGGGAAGTTTTCTTCCATACAATTGAGTTCAAAATAATACATCTATTAGGAGAAATAGGAAACATTTGATGCATATGAAGATTGGCATTTTCAAAACCAAGCGGGAATACTTCAGTTGTTGGATATATGTCTGTTAGTAGAAAATCCTGACCGCGAGTTTCAACTATTGTCATATAATATCCTTCTATCTCGTTCTTAATATCTTGCTTTATTATTGGTGTAATTAATTTATTCTTATCAATTTCGTCAATAGTATCACAATCTAATATTTCGTTAAGCTCTCTTAACCAAAGATCGACGTAGTCATTATTATTAACAAATCTCTCTAGTATTATTTTTGTGCTGGGTGAAAAATCACCATTTATATATTGTTTTTTCCGATTCTCGGACCTGAAAGATAGAAGAAATAAGAACTTTCTTAATCTTTCGTTTTCAGTTCTTGTTAATTCAACCTTTTCTTTTGTGAGCATTTTTTGATTTATCAATTTGCTTATTTCATCTTCAAAAGTTGAAAATTTCTTCTCAACCGCCATCACATCATCGGGATGATTAATTACATCTTTATACAAATTCTCTTTCATAAGAATAGATCTGGGATTTCTCTTTTCAATAATGTTTTTCTCGATATTCCAGTAGAAGACTGCTGTATCTACTAAAAAGTTACGAATAATAAACTGCGGGACATAATGATGTCTAATTGGTTCACTCATGATTTGACCTCTAATTTTTATTTATTACCTATTATAATCTTCTTTTGTTTAACCTTATTCATATTACAAAGGCTGCATAATAATTTCTATACTCTTAGAAATAAAAAAATAGATATTTGCAAATCAACATTACATTGATTTGTGGCATATCTATTTCTTTTGGTTTGAGTTCATACAAATTTACTCCTTATAACCCAAGTAATCCAAATATGAATTTGAAAATTGCT
>JBAYZV010000192.1:0-3211 GCA_041672325.1 Candidatus Izemoplasmatales bacterium | reverse complement strand
TCAGGATTCTTCAGTAAAGCTCTTGCAATAGAGATTCTTTGTTTCTGACCGCCTGAAAGAGTAACTCCTCTTTCACCAACCATAGTATCATACTGGTCAGGAAAATCTATAATATTATCATGTATATCGGAATATATAGCCATTTGTTTAATTAACTCTTGATCAGCAATGTCAGCTGAAAATGCTATGTTGTTTTTAATTACATCAGAAAAAATGAAGTTTTCTTGTGGAACATACCCAATTGCATCACGAATAGTTTTAATAGGCAGTTTCATAATATCGTGATCATCTATTAATAGTTCATTAGTTTTTAAGTTATATAACCTCAACATTAAATCAACTAAAGTTGTTTTACCAGAACCAGTTCTACCAATAATACCAACAGTTTGCCCTTTTTCTATAACAAAATTAATATTCTTTAGTACTTCTTTTTCTGTTTTTGGATATTTAAAAGTTAAATTATTAAAAGTAATTTTTCCTTCAATATTATCAACTTGAACTACTTCACGATCATCTTGAATTTCAACATCAGCATCTAAAAACGCTGAAACACGTTCTAAAGAAGCTTTTGCTTGTGCGCGCATATTAATCAACCTACCAACAGCCATCATCGGCCATATAAGTGTGCCAAAATATGCAATATATCTTGTCAAATCACCAACAGAAAAATTACCTGATTGGTCGGCAGTTTTGTAAACTAAATAAGCTCCTATACCTAACATTATTACTCTAATAATATTAATAAACATTTCAACAGCAATATGTAATAAAGTGCTCGATCTAATGTATGAAACGTTTTTTTCTTGATTTCGTTTATTAATTTTAGCGAAAGCTCTTATTTCTCTTATTTCATTAACAAAAGCTTTAATTACAGAAATGCCATAAAAATTCTCTTGGGTGAAATCACTTAAATCTTCAAATGATTGTTGCCGAGCCTTGAATTTTTTTCCAGTTATTTTAGAAATATAGGTTGCCATTACAGCGATTAAAATAAGTGGTATTGCAGCAAAATAAGTAATAGTCGGATCCAACTCAAACATCCTATAAAAAGCAAGTGTCCCTAATATTAGAATATCGAATAGCATCAATAGCCCTGGTCCAAAAGCCATTCTAATGGCATTTAAATCGTTAATGAAAAGAGCCATTAAGCCACCTGATTTTTTTTCGGAATAGTAAGTTTGACTTAATCTTTCAGCATGATTAAACATTTTATTTCTTAACTCATAATCTATCCGCCAAGAAGTACCAAATATAAATATTCGCCAAACAAACCTGCCAACAACCATAATTAAGCCAAAAAGGATAATATCCTTAATGAAAATTACCAAATCTTCTTTTACTAAAGTTTTTAATTCTAATCCATCAATAATTTGGCCAATGATATTAGGAATCTCTAATTGAGCGAAATCAACAACAACTAAAGCAGCTAACCCAATTAGAAAAAATATACCATATTTTAAATAGTATCTATTTATGTGTTTTCCAAATAACATATTTCCTCCTAAAATTTTGCAACAAAAAATAAACTTCTTATCTATTGACAAGAAATTTACTTAAGTATGTATAAAATACCTATAGTCCCTTTACCACAATGACTAGATATAACACATCCAGCAGTAGTAGTATTTACATTTTTAAATGTAATCTCTTTTTCTACTTCTTCTTTTATATATGAAGCATACTCATCATTTAATGAATGTGTAATCATTACGAATTCGGGATCAATATTATCCTTTTCCGAAAATACTTCATTTAACATTAGGTCTATACCATTTTTCATAGAACCCCGACCTTTTTTACCTACAGCCATCAGTCCTTCTCTTACTTTAATAATAGGTTTTATTCTTAACATACCACCTACTAAAGCAGAAAGAGCATTTAATCTACCGCCTTTATAAAGGTAATCCAAAGTATCTATGACAAATTGCGACCTTACTTTCGGAACTATTTCTTCTAATCTACTTTTAATCTCTTTTGCGGTTAGTCCATCTTCAATATACTTAGTTGCTTTTAAAATTAAAAGCCCTGTACCAGAAGAAAGATTAAGCGAATCAACTAAATATATGTCTTCGCTTTCAAGTGTTTGTTTAGCAACACTAGCACTTGAAAAAGTTGCAGAAAATTTGGAACCTATTCCTAAAAATATTATTTCATAATCTTGTTCTAAATACTTTTTAAAAACTTCAACAAAAGCTCCTGGTGATGGCGCAGCTGTTTTTGGTAAAACCTTTTTTTTGCTAACCAAATCATACATGGTTTCTACATTAAGATTAACTCCGTCCAGATATGATTCTTCACCAAAATTAACATAAAGTGGGACAATTTCAATATCATGTTTTTCTACTAAATCTCTTGATAAATCACAGGTACTATCAGAAATTATTTTTATCTTTTTCATTAATTCCACCTCGTGAAGATTATATCTAAAATTAGTTGATTTGTAAACAAAGAAAAAGATTTAAATTATTTTTAACAAGTTATATAAATAATGTTATAATACATTTGAGGTGAATTTATGTACAAAATAGAGAGAAAAACAATTATCGAAAACGTAAAAGAGATGATGCTTGATTCAGTTAAAAGTCTTCATCAAGAAATAATCGATGCCTTTGAATCATCGAGAGATAAAGAAACTAATCCTCTAGCAAAAAATATCCTTAATAAAATTCTAGAAAATCATGAAATTGCTAACTCTAAGGATATACCTCTTTGCCAAGACACCGGTTTAGTTGTATGCTTTCTAGAAATAGGCAGAGAATTATACTTTGATTATGATTTAGACGAAGCTATTAATGTTGGCGTAAGTCAAGCTTATACTGATGGATACTTAAGAAAATCAGTTGTTAGACATCCTTTAAATAGGGTTAATACAATGGACAATACACCTGCAGTTATTCATCATGAGTTTATTTCCGGAAATAATCTTATAATTCATATTGCCCCAAAGGGTGGTGGTAGCGAGAATATGTCTACATTAAAAATGCTTACTCCATCAGAAGGTCGTGAAGGAATAATCAACTTTGTTTTAGACACAATAACAAGTGGTGGTGGAAGACCATGTCCTCCGCTTATAGTAGGCGTAGGCATAGGTGGAAATTTCGAAAAATGTGCCTGGCTAGCTAAGAAAGCTATCTTAAGACCTCTTAATGATATAACAGAAAATCCAATCGACAAATCTTTAGAGGAAGAACTTATGGAAAGAATTAACAAG
>JBAYZV010000191.1:0-3270 GCA_041672325.1 Candidatus Izemoplasmatales bacterium | reverse complement strand
ATAATAGAAGGAATCTACTATGCAGTCGATAACGGAGCTGATATTATAAACTTGTCTTTAGGTGGTTCATATGCAAATCCGTTACTAAAAGATGCAGTTGATTACGCAAAAACAAATGAAGTTATAATCGTAGCTGCATCGGGTAACGACGGTACTGATGAAGCAATTTATCCAGCTGCTTTCGACTCAGCAATATCCGTTTCTTCAATTGATGAAACTTTAAATATCGCTTCATATTCTAACTATGGCGAAACGATTGATATTTCCGCTCCTGGCAGCAATATCATCACAACTATTATTAACAACAGTTATGCGTCAGTGTCTGGAACATCATTTGCTGCGCCTCAAGTCGCAGGCGCTTTAGCTTTAATGTTAAGTTATTATCCAGAAATCACTTATGACGAAGCAATTCAAAGATTTTTATTATCGTCTGTTGATTATGGCGAAGAAGGATATGACCAGTATTATGGTCATGGAATCGCAAACACATTCAATGCTTTAACCTTCGATTTTGCAATGGTTAGTTTTGAAACATTTGGCGCATCGCCAATTGATTCTTTTTATCAAAAAGTAAATACTACTTTAAGCATACCAGAAACCCCAAAATTAGAAGACTACGCTTTTATGGGGTGGTATAAAGATATTAACTTTATTGATCCATGGATTTTTGAGACTGATAGAGTCTTAGAAAATATGACACTTTACGCTAAATTCAATAAAGAATATCATGAAGTTACTCTTATATCAAATGGAATTATTCAAGATACAATTCTTGTTAAAAATGGTGAAACAATTAACTTACCTAGTTCAAGTTTAGAAGGTTATAATTTTATTGGATGGACGACTGATATTGATAATTTAAATTTCTATGATAATTCACAAATTTATTCTAATTTAACACTTTATGCTTGTTTTGAAGAAATTATTTATCATAATGTTTCCTTATATGTAGACTCTAATCTTGTCGATATAATAGCTGTCGAAAGTGGCACTACTTACAACATAAATAGTTATGAAAAACTTGGATATGATTTTGATGGTTGGTATAGTGACGAAACCTATTCCACGCTCTATGTCAATAACCAAATAATCCAATCTGATGTTTCAGTTTATGCCAGATTCACTCCGCGTATTTATAGGGTTACTCTTTTAGTTGATGGAATGATCTTTGATGAAATAGATGTTACTTATAACCAAATACCAAGTTTATCAACTCCAACAAAAGAAAATAGTTATTTTATTGACTGGTATATAGACGAAGAATTAACACTAATTTATAATGATTCACCAATCACAAGTGACTTATCTTTATATGCTCGTTTTGAATTTGAAGCTTATTCTGTGACATATTTTATAGATGATAATTCATATACCGAATGGCATTCGGCAAACGAATTATTCTATCCTTCCAACCCAGAAAAAGAAGGATACACATTCAATGGTTGGTATATTGATGAAGAATACACAAATCTCTATAATCCGATTTTGTTAAATCAAAATATCGATATTTATGGTTTTTTTGAATTAGAGAAATATCATGTAGTTTTTTATGAATATGATCAAGAAACAATAATTTTTGAAACTTATATAAGTTATGGGGAATCAATACTTCCACCTACCATAACTAATCTACCTGAATCAATCTTTTTTACTTATACATTTAGTAATTGGTCAGAACCAACTGACTTCGTTACAAATGACTTAAGCATTTATCCTATTTACAACAAAGATTATATTGAAGGTAGTATAAGTCTTAATAAGGGTATAGATACAATATCAGCTGGTCAAACTTGGATAAATGCAGGAATTTCTGATTTAGATGATTCATTAACTCTTGTAATTGATGGAAATGTTGATAACTTAACACCTGGAAAATATACAATTAAATATCATATTTATGATGAAGATGTCATCATTGATACAATTACAAGAATAATTAAAGTTACACTTCCTAATAGAGAAGTAATAATTGAACTAAACAAAAGCATAAGTACAATTTTGCTTGGCGGAACATATCAAGAAGCCGGTGCTACTTGTGAATATGGAGATGTTTTAATCGAATCTTTTGTAGATACCAATAAAGAAGGCGTTTATATTGTAAAATATTCAGTCGTAGTTAATGAAAAGACTTATGAAAAAATTCGATACGTACATGTTATCAGTGAGAATGATAATAAACTTCAAATTGTATATTGGTCTAGCAAAAAGGAGGATACTTATGAAGCGTAAACTATTTATAATAATCCCAGTATTATTTACATTTTTCATATTTAGCTGTTCAATTGTTATTAAAGATCCAGAAACCCTTAATATCAATTTAAATCCTGGTGTTGATACTATTGAAGTAAATCAGGAATTTAAAGATGCAGGAGCTACCGCCACTTTAGAAGGTGATTCTCACCCTGTTAGTATTATATTTAGTAACGTAGATATAACTAGCGTTGGAACTTATGAAATAGTATATCAAACAAAGTATAATAACATTACTTTAGAAACTAAAAGATATGTCGATGTAATCGACAGTACTTCTCCTATCATTACAATAAACCCTGGTATCGATACTATCGTTAAGAATACAGAATGGATAGATGAAGGCGTATCAGTAAATGATAATAGCAAACTAGAGGTAACTATTACTACTGAAGGATATGTTACCCCATCACAAATAGGCGAATATCATATAATTTATACAGCAACAGATATATATGGTAATGAATCTTCAATAACTCGCTTTGTCTATGTAATTGAAAACTAATTAGTATTTAAAGCACAAGACACCCTATTGTCTTGTGCTTTAAATTTATACCCAGATAATTGATTTAGTAATTATAAATATTTCAAGATGTTGCTTTTTAATTTTTTGGTTACAACTATCAATCGGTTTATATTATCAAAGTATAATTATATTAGCGCAAAAAAATAAAGCTCAATTGAGCTTTATTTTGTATCAATAAGATTTAACAATATTTCCAAATTTTGATTGAGATCCATGGATGAAAGTCTAACATT
Organism: Candidatus Izemoplasmatales bacterium; assembly: GCA_041672325.1. Classification (GTDB taxonomy): domain Bacteria; phylum Bacillota_I; class Bacilli_A; order Izemoplasmatales; family Hujiaoplasmataceae; genus UBA2289. The sequence goes on along the minus strand of JBAYZV010000191.1, from coordinate 261 downwards.
ATATGCCATTTGATCAAATGTACCGTGTTTCTTTTCCAACATCATTTCTACTGGTTTTGGTAGATTTCCATGCATACGCATCGAAAATCTTTCCTTAATAACTTCAAGACTAGCAGTTACATAAACTCTAATTGTATTTTTAGGTAATAACTGAAGATCTTCTTTTTCGGTTGTGACATAAACAACTAATTCATTTTCAGAAGTATTATTTAATATTTCTTGAAATCTAATTCTTGCTTCAGATTCCGTCTTAGCTAATTT
>JBAYZV010000190.1:0-3293 GCA_041672325.1 Candidatus Izemoplasmatales bacterium | reverse complement strand
ATATTTAAGACATATATAGCTATTTTTATAGTTCTATTAATTTTTATTGTATTAGCTTCATTATTACAATTGATTTTTAGTTTAGACGTACCAACTATTGTTTTGATGAGTATTACTTTTCTAATAGGAGGAATTCTTGCGGGTTATCTAATAAACCATAATATGAAAAAGACATTAAAAACATTTTCTAAGGGAATGTTAGCTGTAATGCCGGCTGCGATTTTGATAATTTTAGCGGGTTCAGTAAAATATATTATGACAAATGGTCAAATAATGGATACTATTCTTTATTATTTTGAAAGTTTACTTAGCGATAAACCAGCAATTATCGGTGTATTGGGAATTTACTTAATTATTTTAGTGATACAGTTTTTTATTGGGTCTGCTTCCGCTAAAGCCGTTCTAATTATGCCAATACTAGTTCCTTTGGTAACTTTAATAGGGGTTTCAAGTAATATAGCAATATTAGCTTTTATTTTCGGGGATGGATATACTAATGTGATTTTTCCAACAAATGGAGTTTTATTGATAGCTTTAAGTATAGCTTCTGTGCCTTATCACAAGTGGTTTAAATGGACAATTAAACTACAATGTTTAACTTTTATTTTAACAATTATTCTATTAGTAATAGCGTATTTGATTGGTTACTAAAGGTTATTTCTTTACAAAAACGCTATAAAGAAGTATAATTGTTATGGTTTAAATCTATATAGGAGGATTTATTTATGGGATTAGTATCAGCAAAAGCAATGTTAAATAAAGCATATAAAGAAGGATATGCAGTTGGAGCATTTAATATTAATAATTTAGAATGGACAAAATCAGTTTTATTAGCAGCTCAAGAGGTAAACTCACCTGTAATTCTTGGGGTATCAGAAGGTGCTGCAAAATATATGACCGGGTATAAAGTTGTTACAGAGATGGTAAAAGCAATGATTGAATCACTAAATATTACTGTTCCAGTAGCTTTACACTTGGATCATGGAACATATGAAGGCTCTTTAAAAGCAATTGATGCAGGTTTTTCTTCAATTATGTTTGATGGGTCACATTATTCTATTGAAGAAAACATTAAATTGACAAAAGAAATGGTAGAAAGAACAAAAAAATTAGGTATATCATTAGAAGCTGAAGTTGGAGCTATTGGTGGAGAAGAAGATGGAGTTATTGGTAGCGGTGAAGTAGCTGATCCAAAAGAATGTAAAATGATTAATGACTTGGGTGTAGATTTCTTAGCTGCGGGTATTGGTAATATTCATGGAAAGTACCCAGCAAATTGGGCAGGTTTAGATTTTGATGTACTAAACGAAATAAATAAAATTACAGGTGATACTCCACTAGTATTACACGGTGGAACAGGTATTCCTGCAGACATGATTAAAAAGGCTATTTCTATGGGAGTCTCAAAAATAAATGTAAATACAGAATGTCAATTAGTTTTCGCTGAAGCTACAAGAAAATATGTAGAAGCAGGTAAGGATTTAGTTGGTAAAGGATTTGATCCAAGAAAACTATTAGCTCCAGGATGTGAAGCGATTAAAAATGTTGTAAAAGAAAAAATGGAGTTATTTGGGTCTTTTAATAAAGCATAAAACACAAAAAAACCACATTTTTATTGTGGTTTTTATTTTGATTTATTGTATAATATTTAAAGAGGGTTGGTTATGGAAAAACTTTTGAAAGAATATCATGGTTGGTTATCTGACAATCATACGTTTTACGAACATCTAAAATCTCATGAATCTGCACTTTTTCATCGGCTACAACCGGTTTATGATGTTTTGCAAGTACTATATAATGAATATATCGGCCATGAAATAGATGTCACTGAAGATATTGAAAAAATTTTTCAAGTTGGATTAGAATATTTAAATATGCAATTTTTTACTTGTAAAATTTATCTTAATAAAACGTTTAATCAAGATTTTCATGCTTTTTTAGAGTACGATCAAGTCATTAGTTATGTGCTTTTTATTGAAGATTTGAAATATGAACTAGTAGAAAAAACAATAGATTATGACGAAAATGAATTAAACAAATTGAGTGATTATCTCGAAGATATTATAGAAACAAGAAAAACTAAACCCGATAATCTAAATCTTTATGTTGATAGCAAAATACACAGAATTATTAAAGCGGATGATTATCATTTCACAGGCATAATCGATATATTTGTGGAGATAGCAGATGCACTAGGTATTAGTTTTGATGAAGATTCAGATCTTATTATAGGAGAGGAACTATAAACTATGAACAAAAAACAATATTTAATAGCAGTAATAGCTGTTATAACAGTCGATTTAGTTTTAATTATCACAAGGATATTTATTCCTTATTTAGATTGGACTTGGATTCTTATTATTGTAGCTTCTTTATATTTATTTCTTAAATATAAAACCACAGGCCCATTACAGACTTTTTCAACTAAGTTTAATATGCTTGTTGATTACGATTTAGATGTTTCAACTGCTAAAGATCTATGTCTAGAAAGAGTCGAACAAGCTCCAACAAGAAGTATTAAAGCTTTTTACATGGTATATTTGGGTATGGCAACTTATTATAACGGTGATTATGAGGAAGCGATTAGAACCTTTAATCAAATTCAATTGAAGAAGTTAAATAATGTTTATCATGTTTTAATTCTTTCATTTATTGCTTATGCAGCTTTTGAATTAGAAGACATGGAAACATTTAATCTTTCCATAGAAAGAATTAAAAATTTGCAAACAACAGTTTCTCGTAAATATTTAGCGTTTGTAGGTTCATACTTACAAATTCTTGAAGCTATGCAGAATCTAGAAGAAAATCCAGAGCATTATCGGGAAGTTATTGAAAGTCAATTTTCTCGAAATGATGGATATACTTCTACAAAGCTTATATATAATTACCGAATGGCAATATATTATAAAACAATAAAAGATGAAGTAGAAATGGATAAATGCTTAGCTAAAGTAATTGCTAATGGAAAAGAACATCACACTGCTATACAAGCTCGTAAATTATTCAAAAATAATGTAAATATTGAAGATTATGTTTTTGTAGAAGAAACAGAAGAAGATGTAGAAATAGTTGATGATCAACAATTAATTGATACTCAAACAGAAAATGTAGAAGATATCGAAGAAGTTGAAACAATCCAAGACGAAGACTTATTCAAATAAAAAATAGCGCTGAATTTATAGTGAACCCCATATAGTGGACACTAAATAAAAAGAGTAAGATGTTAGTATTAAATTACTAGCATCTTTTTCTATTTAGGTAATAGATATGATATATTTATGAGTAAGAAAGCT
>JBAYZV010000189.1:0-3358 GCA_041672325.1 Candidatus Izemoplasmatales bacterium | reverse complement strand
CACAGTGCTTATACAGTTATTATAGAACAAACCCTTGTGGGTAAGTCAAGGAAGTATATATAATTAATCCTGTAATTCTTACAGTTTTAATTATACGTGTAAAATTGTAGCAAAATAGTTCATTCAACCCATATTGAAAGCATTGGTTTGATACAATTAAGGTATCGAACCTTTTTTATAACAATAGAGCCGTTATACGGTTTAGGAAATCTTGGTCACTACTTATTGTGGTGACTTTTTATATTTTTAAAGATTAAACAAAGAGTAGCAACACAATTTATTTTGATAAAAATTTTGAAAAGATTCACTAAAATAGTTTAAAAATGAACGAATTTTCTAAAATAACATAGATTATTAAATTGTAAAATGATAAAATATGATTATATATGTTTAAAAATGCAATGGAAGGAGTATCAATATGGAGTTTAAAGATAAACTTGTGTTTGCACGGGCTAAATTAGATCTAAGTCAGACTGAATTAGCTAAAGAACTAAGTGTCTCGTTACCAACTATTCACAGATGGGAAAATGGGAAAGTTAATCCAACTAAAAAAGCAAAAGTTGTTTTTATGCAATTTTGTAAAAAACATAATATAGAATTCGAGGGGGAAGGCAATGAATAAACAGCAATTAGCTTCTAAAATCTGGGAATCTGCAAATAAAATGAGATCAAAGATTGAAGCTGGGGAGTACAAAGATTATATTTTAGGTTTTATGTTTTACAAGTTTTTATCAGATAAAGAACTAAGATTCTTAAAAGACAGTGGTTATAGTGAAGATGAAATTAAACAACTAAATGAAGAGGATACTGATTCAGTTAAATTTATTCAAAACAATGTGGGATACTTTATCTCATATGATAATCTCTTTTCAACATGGATTGAAAAAGGACAAGACTTTGATGTAAGTGATGTTAGAGATGCATTAAGTGCTTTTGGTAGACTTATTAGTAACACACATAAGAAAGTCTTTGATCGAGTATTTAATACATTAGATACAGGATTAAACAAACTAGGTGGATCAGCTGCTGAACAAACAAAAGCAATTAGAGACTTAATTCAACTTCTAAAAATGATACCGATGAACGGTAAGCAAGATTATGATGTATTAGGATTCATCTATGAATACTTGATTAGTAACTTCGCTGTTAATGCAGGTAAAAAAGCAGGAGAGTTCTATACGCCACATGAAGTTTCTTTATTAATGTCTGAAATCGTTGCTGATCATTTAAAACATAAAGAAGAGATTAAAATATATGATCCAACGAGCGGTTCTGGATCATTGTTAATTAATATTGGACAATCGATTTCAAAACATATGGATAATAGAAATAACATCAAATATTATGCACAAGAATTAAAAGAAAATACGTATAACCTTACCCGTATGAATCTAGTCATGCGTGGTATATTACCAGATAATATTGTTGCTAGAAATGCGGACACTTTAGAAAATGACTGGCCATATTTTGATGAATCAGATCCGCTAGGTACCTATGATCCATTATATGTGGATGCAGTAGTATCTAATCCACCATATTCTCAAAAGTGGGATAGAGATCACAAAGAATCTGATCCTAGATATGCTGAGTTTGGATTAGCTCCAAAATCAAAAGCGGATTATGCATTCTTGCTTCATGACCTTTTCCATGTGAAGCCTGATGGTATCATGACTATCGTATTACCTCACGGTGTGCTGTTTAGAGGTGGGGAAGAAGGAGAAATCAGAAAAAACTTAATTGAAAAGAATCGTATTGATGCAATCATTGGGTTACCTGCTAATATCTTCTTTGGAACTGGAATCCCAACGATTATCATGGTGCTAAAAAAATCTAGTAAAGAAAATAATGATGTTCTAATCATAGATGCTTCTAAAGGATTTACTAAAGTTGGTAATAAAAATCAATTGAAAGCATCAGACATAAAGAAAATTACTGATGCAGTTATCAACAGAGAAACAATTGATAAGTTTTCTCGTGTTGTGAATATTGAAGAAATCCGTTCCAATGATTATAACTTGAATATTCCTAGATATGTCGATTCATCTAATGAATCTGAAACATGGGATATCTATTCAATTATGCATGGAGGTATTCCAAAAACTGAATTAAAAACTTTAGATAAATATTGGGATACATTCCCAAGTTTAAAAAATGATCTTTTTAATGAGTTGAATAGTTCATATGTTCATGTTAAAAGCGACGATGTGAAATCAACTATCAGCAATAACCAGGAGATTGTAAATTACTTAGAAAGACTTAAAAATAGATTCAATGATTTTGATGCTTTTATGAACAACCATCTTATTGAAAATATGATGTCTTTAAATATCTCAAAAGAACACGAAGATATCAGTAATGAAATCTTTAATCGATTAGAGTCATTTAAACTACTTGATAAATATGTAGCATATCAAGCCCTTGAAGATGAATGGGTAAGCACTTCAATTGATTTAGAAATCATTCATACAGAAGGCTTTGAAGCAGTTAAAAAAGTTGATCCAAATATGGTCACCAAAAAGAAAAATAATAAGGAAGAAGAAGTTCAAGATGGCTGGGTAGGAAGAGTCATTCCTTTTGAGATAGCTCAAAACAGCTTATTACAATCAGAACTACGTAGTATAAGGAATAAAGAAAATCGTCTTAATGAAGTTGTTTCAGAATATCAAGAAATCATTGATTCTTTAAATGAAGAAGAAAAAGAACTAGTATTCAATGATGACGGAGATAAAATCGATTCTAAAAAAGTGAAAGAATACATCAAAGATTCTGATGAGGACGCTTCTGATGAAGCTACACTATTAGCAAGACTAATCAAATACACTGCTTTTATAACGGAAGAAAAACAACTTAAGAAAGATATTAAATCGGAGAGTACTGAGCTTCATAATAAAACAAAGGATGTTATAGAATCCCTCTCAGATGAACAAGCAATAGAACTAATAAACAACAAATGGGTATCACCATTAATTGATGCCATTATTAAGCTACCACAAGATATCATCAATGATATTGCAAACAAAGTAAAAACACTAAAAGAAAAATATGATACAACTCTATCAGAAGTATCAACTGAAATAGAAGCGAACCAAGCTACATTAATATCATTAATTGATGAACTTGAAGGTGATGATTTTGATATGGAAGGTCTTAGTGAATTGAAATCACTATTAAGTGGTGATTAATATGGAGAAAACACTAAAACCTTCTCTAAGATTCAAAGGATTTACTGATGCTTGGGAACAGCGTGAACTTGGTAAAATTGGATCAACCTATACCGGACTCTCAGGTAAAAGTTCTAATGATTTTGGTCATGGTGATGGTAGATATGTAACATATTTAAATGTATTTGGTAATCCTA
>JBAYZV010000188.1:0-3386 GCA_041672325.1 Candidatus Izemoplasmatales bacterium | reverse complement strand
GAAAGGAATGGTATTATGTCAAAAATAATTGAGGCTATTATTGAAATCCCCATGGGCACACAAAACAAATATGAAATCGATAAAGGACGTAACCGTATTAAACTTAACAGAGTTTTATATTCAAAAATGACTTACCCTGCAGAATACGGTTTTATAGAAAGAACATTAGCGGAAGATCAAGACCCACTAGATATACTAGTTCTAGCTACTACTCAAACATTTCCCGGCTGTGTAGTTGATGCAAGAGTAATCGGCTATCTGGATATGTATGATTCTGGAGAAAAAGACGAAAAAATCATAGCTGTCGTCGATGCAGACCCTCGTTTCGATGACATTAATGATATTAATGATATGAAAGAGTTACAACAAAGAGAAATTAAATTGTTCTTTGAAAATTACAAAATCTTAGAACCTGGACATCATGTTAACGTGCTAGAATACCATAACCGCGCTGAAGCGATAAAATTAATAGAAAATTGTCAAAAACGCTACGTTGAGCATATTACTTCACAACTATAAAAATAAACCTCCTAATTTCTAGGAGGCTTTTTTTTAAAATTAATATATTTACTTCTTATGAACCAAATCGCCATTAATCATAACCATCTTTGTCTTGGTCAAATAATGTAATGGATGTCCATCCCATATGACTATGTCAGCATCTTTTCCAACTTCGATACTACCAACTAGATTATCTACATGATTTATTTTAGCTGCATCAATTGTTACAGCTTTAAAACCATCTAATTCATCAAGACCTTCTCTTACAAATATCCCTACCTGTGTTAATGCATTAGCTAAATGAATTACTGGATGATCAGTCATTATAGCAAATTCAACTCCATTGTCTTTCAAAATTTTAGCTGCTGAAAAACTTTTATTTCTTAATTCATATTTTGACTTATAACCTAATGTCGGACCAATAATTACTTTTTGATTATGTTCTTTAAGATACTCAGGAATTAAATACCCTTCAGTAGCGTGCTCTATTGTTGCATTCAAATTAAACTCTTCAATAATTCTTATTGCTGTAACTATATCATCTTGTTGATGAGCATGAATTTTAACTGGAAAGCCTTTAAATACGCGTGATAAAGAAGCTAATTTAATATTGTATTCTGGTTTTTTTGCTTCTTTATTACTATTACTGTTGGATTGATATTCATCCATTTTTTCTTGATAATCCTTAGCTTTTTGTAAAGCTTCCCGAATTAAAGCAGCTGTTGCCATTCTTGTTCTAGGAGTTTGATTTTTTGAATCGTATACTCGCTTAGGATTTTCGCCTAAAGCCATTTTCATAGAAGACTCTTTAACAACCATCATATCATCTATTGTTTTACCATATGTTTTTAGTATTGTAAAAGTTCCACCAATACAATTTGCGCTTCCTGGCCCGGTACAAACTGTTGTAACCCCAGATTCTAACGCTTCTTTAAAAGCAACATCTTGAGGCTTTATTGCATCTATCGCTCTTAATTCAGGTGTAATTGGCGATGACATTTCATTGCCATCTTCACCTTCAAACCCTATGGCTTCTTCAAAGATTCCTATATGGCAATGTGGATCAACTAATCCTGGTGTTACATAATTTTTTTCAGCATCAATAACAACTGAATTAGGAAAATCTTTTTCATTAATTTTTCCTATTTTTTTAATAATCTTTCCTTCAACTAAGATATCAACTATCTCATAGTTAATATCTGCCATACTTAATAAATTTGCATTCTTAATTAAATAACTCATAAAATTTCACCCTTTCTTAATTATATTAATAAATAATCTTGTTCCATTTATTAACGCTTCCTCATTCAAATCAAAACGACTGTTGTGAATATTAAAGTTTTCCTTGGTTTTGTGCTTTACACCTAACCAAGCAATAGCGCCTTTTTTTAATTCTATATATTTCGAAAAATCTTCAGCTCCCATTGAAGCTTCTTCTAACAAAATAACTTTTTCAAAAATATCTTTAGCAGAATCAACTATCTTATCTACAGATTCTTTTGAATTAATAGTTGGGTCATAACCTTTAATATATTCAAAATCACAACTTCCGCCATAACTATTAGCTACAGAATGAGCTAACTTTTCTAAATCAATTTTTATAAAATCTCTAATATTATTATTAAATGCTCTAACGGTACCAGATAAAAAAGCCTTGTCAGGTATAATATTAAAAGTTGTTCCAGAAGAAACTTTTCCTATAGTTATTACAGCAGTTTCAAAAGGATTAATCTTTCTAGCAACTATTGTTTGTAATCTCATTATAAAATCAGCTTGCATGACTATTGGATCAATTCCTAAATGGGGATAAGCAGCATGTGCTCCAATACCATTAAATGTGATATTAATCGTATCAGCTGCGGCTAAAGCATTTCCATAACTAATAGCTAAATGATTTGTTTCAAAGCCAGGGCTTACATGTAACGCAAAAAATTCATCAACATCATCTAAAAGTCCTGATTTCAAAATATAATATGCTCCACCAGGATCTGGACCTTCTTCCGCTTCTTGAAAGATTAGTTTAACTGTTCCTTGCCACTTATCTTTATTTTCAGTTAAATACTTGCATGCGCCTAAAAGCATGGCAGTATGAGCATCATGCCCACAAGCATGCATTATCCCCTTGTTTTTAGAAGAAAACTCAAGATTAGTCTCTTCTTCAATATCCAAAGCATCAAAATCAGCTCTTAATCCAATTACTCTGTTGTTTCCGTTATTGATTGTAGCAATCAATGAATACTTCCCCACAGATTCAATTTTATCAACTGAAAGTTCTTCAAGTCTTCTCTTAATATAAGCACTTGTGTTCTTACATCTAAATCCTGTTTCTGGATATTCATGTAAATGTCTTCTAATTTCAATTACATATTTTTTTATTTTTTGCATCCTTGTTACCTCCATCAAATTTAGTAAGATAACGTGAACCGATAAACCCACAGACTAAAGCTATTAATCCACCAACAACAGACCAAATATTATCACCAATAAAAATAATTATATAATCGAATACTGGCTTTTGATCAGAAAATATTTCAGCTGTAGCAGGATCTTTTATTTCCAAAAAGACACCGATAATACTAGCGACAATAAAACCTAAAATAGCAAAATATGTTTCTCTCGGATACTTTTCGAGCAATATATTGATTATTCTACTAAAAACAATAATCCCAATCAATGCCCCAAGAGCAAAAGGGATTATAACTTGCAAATTATAAACGATACTATCAAGATTTAAAATATTACCAACCACATTAGATACGATCGCTGTATAGAATCCTAGAACTAACAAAACAGCTGAACCTGAAATACCAGGAACAATCATTGTTATTGAGGCAATTGCTCCTAAAGCTATTAACAAAAGATAAGTCAATAAATCAAAGCTAAAG
>JBAYZV010000187.1:0-3391 GCA_041672325.1 Candidatus Izemoplasmatales bacterium | reverse complement strand
TCTTCCTTAAAACAAGTTTTTTTAACTAAAATTAGACACTTTTTATCAAAATACTCGAAAAAACAAAAAAACAACCTAGTTTTCTTCAACTAAGTTGTTGTTTGTCAACAGTCTGAAGACTTATTTAAAGATAAGTCTTTTTATTTATATTATAAGTACATTGAATTGAAAAATATGTTATAATTTTCTAGTAAGTGAAGGTGGCTTTTTATGAAGATATTTGATGTAATTATCATTGGTGGAGGCGCTAGCGGGATTATGGCAGCTCTTAGTGCAACTGATCATGGTGCTGATGTGTTAATAGTTGAGAAAAATAATCGAATAGGAAAAAAAATACTTATTACAGGTAATGGAAGATGTAATTATACAAACATTACTTTAACTGGAAAAGATTATAATCACCCAGATTTTGTTAACAAGATTTTCGATGATTTTAGTTTTCAAGAAACAATTGATTATTTTGAGAACTTAGGTATAATGGCTAAAATAGAAGGTGAAGGGAAAGTTTTTCCTCTAAGTGAACAAGCTTCTAGTTTTTTAGACGTGTTTTTATATGAACTTAATATAAGAAAAGTAGTGGTGGAAACTGAGAATGAAGTTATTAGTATTATTAAAAAAGACAATGTTTTTCAAATAAATACAAATAAGAACAATAACTTTTTTGGGAAGAAAGTTATTTTATCAGCTGGTGGTAAATCAATGCCTGGGACAGGCAGTGATGGGTCCGGTTATGATTTGGTTAAAAAATACGGACACATTATTACAGATGTATTTCCAGCTTTAGTGAAGGTTAGATTAGAATGTCCTTATTTAAAACAATTATCAGGTGTTAAAATTAACAGGCAAGTTGATCTTTTAATGCATGAAGAAGTTCTTCAATCTGAACAAGGTGATATATTATTCACAAATTATGGTATTAGTGGGCCCACCATTTTAGAGTTAAGTAGAAGAATAAATGAACTTATTCTAAAAAATAAAAAACCTGAAATCAGGATAAAACTTATCCAATCTATTTCAAAATCTAGGATTATAGAACGTTTTAATAATTTTCAGGATAAAGAAATCTCTCAAAGTTTAATAGGTTTGGTTAATAAACGTTTTATCAATGTTTTATTAAAGGAATCTAGTATTGAGAAGGGTAATATTTTAGTTAGCGATGTACCAAAGACTAATCTTTTTAGATTAATCGACTTACTATTTGATTGGAGATTTAAAATCATTAATACTCTAGGATTTGAAGACTCTCAGGTAACGGCTGGTGGGATTGATTTGAGTAACATTGATAATTGTAGTCTTGAATCTAAATTAGTTAAAGGCTTGTATTTTACGGGTGAATTAGTAGACATTGATGGCAAATGTGGCGGGTATAATTTACAATGGGCATGGTCTAGTGGTTATGTTGCTGGAAAGAATGCGAGTATAAGTGCAAAAAATGATTAGAATAACAGAAATCAAGTTAACTCTTGATCAAGCAATTAATAAAGATATAGAAATAAGAAATATTAAGAAATATCTAAACAACAAATATAAAATTAAAAAAATTAAAGAACTAAGTATTTTTAAGAAAGCTGTTGATGCAAGAAAGAAGACCAACATAGTATTTGTTTATACAGTAGATATCACAACTGAAGATGATAATTTGCTAATACGGCTAAAAGATAAACATATCTCTATATCTCCTAGTTTAGAATATATCAATGTTACGAGTGGCGAAGAACGATTAAATTCTAGACCTGTGATTATTGGATTTGGACCATCAGGTATTTTTTCAGCTTTATTGCTTGCACGAAACAACTATAAGCCGTTAGTTATTGAAATGGGATTGGATGTTGATAATAGAGATGTTTTATTCGAACAGTTTATTAAGACTAGGGAGTTTAATAAGTTAGCTTCAATTCAATTTGGTGAAGGTGGAGCAGGAACATATTCTGATGGTAAACTGACAACATCAATTAGCGATTTGAGATGTAGATATGTTCTTGATACTTTTGTTAAGCATGGAGCGGATTCGGAACTCTTATATATTAATAAACCTCATGTTGGAACAGATGTATTAAAGAATATAATAAAAGAGTTAAGGAATGAAATCGTTTCTTTAGGTGGAGAAATCATTTTTAATTCCCAAATGACAGATATTATAATTAAAAACAACAAAGTAAGTGCAATTGAAATAAACAATAAAGATATCGTTCATACTAATGTTTTGTTGTTAGGTATTGGACATAGCTCTAGAGATACTTTTGAATTACTTCTTAATAGAAAATTTTCAATAACAAGAAAGCCTTTCTCTTTTGGCGTTCGGATTGAACATCCTCAATCTTTAATAAATAAGTCACAATATGGTGCCTTTGCTAATCATCCAAGTTTGAAAGCTGCAGATTATAAACTTTCTTTTCATGATAGTAATGGAAGAAGTGCATATACTTTTTGTATGTGCCCGGGCGGTTATGTAATGTGCGGAAGCTCAGAACCAGGTGGAGTTGTTACAAATGGCATGAGCGAGAGTAATAGAAACGGCGAAAACAGTAACTCTGCAGTTTTAGTTAATATACAAACAGATGATTTCAATGATAATAACGTTCTGTCTGGAATGAAATTTCAAAGGGAACTGGAACAACTAGCATTCAAAGTTGCTGGAAGCAACTATAATGCTCCGGCACAGTTAGTTGGAGATTTTATAAATAATAAAACAAGTAAAGTTTTAGGTAGTGTAACACCGACATATAAACCTGATGTAACACTGGTTGATTTTAATAAAATAATACCGGGTTTTATCTTGCCAACATTAAAAAGAGCATTAATAGATTTTGATAAAAAAATAAATGGGTTCGCAATGGATGATGCTGTAATTACTGGGTTTGAGACCAGATCATCATCGCCAATAAGAATTGTAAGAAATGATAATTTTGAAGCAAATATTGAAGGCGTTTTTCCGATGGGCGAAGGCGCTGGATATGCCGGGGGGATAATGTCGTCCGCGGTTGATGGAATAAAAATCGCTGAAGAAGTCATTCGTAGGTATAAGTCTTTAGAATAATTATATTTCCACTTGAGTAAATAATTTGTAATTAATGAGTTATTTTTGCTATAATACTTGTGGCAGAGGTGGAATATGGACAAATCAAGATCGGATTTATTAGGAAAAACAGATGTAAAAAAAGCTTTAATTCAGTTATCAATCCCTGCGACACTCGCAATGATTGTTACTGCTTTATATAATTTGGTTGACACAATATTTGTTGGCAGAGGTGCTGGCGATATAGCGATTGGGGCTTTGTCTATTGCTAATCCAGTGCAGATGATAGTAATGGCTTTCGGATTAATGATTGGGATTGGATCATCTTCGGTTTTTTCTCGTGCTTATGGTAGAAATGATAAGGATACAATGAGA
>JBAYZV010000186.1:0-3500 GCA_041672325.1 Candidatus Izemoplasmatales bacterium | reverse complement strand
AAAGTCTTAACCCCCATAAACTGACTAAGATGTTAACAATGATTTTTTCAATTCCAAAGTCAGCTTTAACAAAAAATAAAATCCATGAAGTTACAACGAATCCAAGCCCCCAACCAATATCAACTATGCTGTTGTTCTTGATAATTGTGGCCACAACAAAAAACACTAAAAAGTAGCCTAAAATAATCAAAGCTGCTAATTCTAATCCCATTATCTCATCTCCTTTATTTTTTTATATACCCAATTGCAACAGATCCTTTACCACTATGGATAGCAGTTGCACTTGATACTTCAGCTAAAAATTCTGGTTCTTTACCAATAATTTTAGTGAATAAGACTATATATTCATTTAACAAATCCTCGTTTAAGCAATGTATCAAAGCATAGCTCTTAATACCTTGATTGAACAAATCCTTTTTTACATGGTTTACAATCTTTTTTGTTATGCTTTTCTGAGATAACCCAAATCCAAAAGCTGCACCTTTGCCTTTTTTATCAATTGACATAATTGGTCTTATCCCAAAAAACATACCTATTTTCCCTACAGCCTTTGGTAACCTTCCGCTCATAGTAGCGTACTTAAATGTTTCTAAACATACTAATATCTCTGTTTTCTTTTTTTCTTCATTCAGAATTTTTTCAATATCATTTATATCTTTACCTTCTTTTAATAAATCTACAGCTCTTTTAACCAAAAGACCTTGAGCTACAGAATTAGTCATTGTATCAACTATTCTAATATTTTTCCCTTTAGATGCTAAATGACTAACTTCTTTTTTAATCACTTCAAATGTCGCGCTTAGATTACTAGAAACCGCCACAACAATAATGTTTTTATAGTTTAATAACAATTTTAAAAATAAATCATTAATGTACTTAATTGTTGGGGTAGCGGTTGTTGGGTACTCTAAGCCTTTATCAATCAAATCAAACAAAATTCGATTATTAATAGTTAACTTATCATAATATGTAGTATTATCAACATTAACATTTATTGGTATAACTACAACATTATTATCTTTTAAATACTGTTGATCAATATCCGCTATAGAATCAGTCACAATAACAGTATCAGATTGATTATGTTTCATATTAATATCACCAATCATATCATCAACTTTTTGATTAATAACATTTCCGTATTCTCTTAACTCCTTAAAAATTAACTCTGGATTATTAGTATGGATATGTATTCGAAACATATTTGAACCCATTACCACAATTAAACTATCACCATAAGGTTTCAATTTGTCTAAAATTTCATCTTCCTCTATGTTTTTTTTATACTCTACAAGACCTTCAGTACAATATCTAAACTTGATTTCTTCATTAAAATCATGAACATTATCTATTTCTAATTCTTCATAAGTAACTTCTTCTATTTTTTCATTATTAAAATAGCTATTAATTCCTTTTAAGAATAAAACAAAGCCCATTGCTCCGCTATCTACAACATTATTTTTCTTTAACACTGCTAATTGTTCTTTCGTTTTTTCTAAAGATTTTTCAGCTATAGAAAAAGATAACTGAAAAAACTCCTTAATATTAGATGATTCAGCTAAAGTTTCCTTTAAACAATTAGCCCAATCTTTAATTACCGAAAGCATTGTACCCTCAACTGGATTGCTAAGAGAAGCATAAGTATGTTTCACGCTTTCTAATGCCATTTCAGTAAATTCATCTAAATTAACTCTATCTTTGCCTTTTGAAGCAGTTCTTAACCCATTAACGAATTGCGCAAATATTACTCCGCTATTTCCTCTAGCACCTATTAACGCTGAATCACTAATTGATTCTAGTGTTACCTGGAATGATTCTAGTGATTTGGATTCTCTAGATATGGTTTGCATTGTATAGACTAGATTATTACCTGTATCACCGTCAGGCACTGGAAAAACATTAATGTCATTAAGTTTTTTTCTCTTTTTAACAACAAAAGTAGTTCCATAATTAAACATTTGATATAAATCATGTCCGTTTAAGTATTCCATCATATCACCTTCGCTTAAAGAATTCTATGTTCGTATTTTATCATATACAATAAACTATTTAAATAATTAAGCACTAAATAGTTCTAATATGTCAACGATATAAAATATAAATTTCCAACAATCATAATAATAAGAGATGAGTTTAAGCAATTAAATTGACATATTAATAAATTATGTTATATTTAACTTATAAATTTATAAAGGAGAAAATTAAATGGAAAAAACAAGTTTTGAAAGCCTGAGAAGATTCAACTTGATTATGGGTGCACTCCACCTTATTCAAGGCATATTAATGTTAATACTCGCTTCTACTGTCATCCAAAAAATCTCACAATTTAAACCTACAATTACTCAACTTTACCTCAAATACAATACCAGCACTCAATCACTAGAAACAGCAGTTAAGGAACTTTTCGACTTACCTTTTGGAGTATTGGTAGCCGTATTCCTTTTATTATCTGCTTTAGCGCACGCTATTATTTCTTTGCCAAATAAAACAAATGCTATTTACAACGCTGACTTAGAAAAAGGTATTAACAAGTTCCGTTGGTATGAATACGCTTTGAGTTCTTCAATTATGATTGTTTTAATCGCCACACTTTTTGGTATTTATGACATCGGATCATTGATACTTATATTTATCGTTAATGCTTCTATGAATCTATTTGGTCTATTGATGGAACAAGTTAATGCTGGAAAAGATAAAACGAACATTAAGTGGAGCGCTTTTATTTTCGGGTCATTTGCCGGTTTAGCTCCATGGGTTGTAATCATTATGTATATGGTCGGAAACGGGAATTACGATATGGTTCCATGGTTTGTTTGGGCAATAGTTGGAACATACTTCGTTGCTTTTAATACTTTCCCAATAAACATGATTCTTCAATATAAAAAAGTAGGAAAATGGAAAAACTATCTTTATGGTGAAAGAGTTTATATAATCTTAAGCCTAGTCGCTAAAACCTTATTAGCTTGGTTAGTTCTTTTCGGAGCCATGCAACCGTAATTTTTCAAATAAAAAATAAAAACAGCCTAAATGAAGTCATTTCATTTAGGCTGTTTTTTTACCATTATAAAATCAAAAATATAATACTAGTAATAATCACCATATAAATAATAGAAATACAACTGTATATAAATATATATCTTTTAGCCATTTTTGGAAAATCTCTCAAAATGTATTTAAAAGAAATAAGGCTTGCTAGTGAAGCTACTAACGTTCCCATAGCACCGACATTTACTCCTTGCAACAACGCTTTGACATATGTTACATCTGTAAATGTAGACAATAAAACAGCAGCTGGTACATTTGATATAATTTGTGATGTCGCCACGCTTATTAAATAAACATTATTGCTTGAATTCAAATATTTAGAGAAAAAATTACCAATGCTTGTCATCTGACTAAGATTACCAGTTATTATAAAAAAAGACACAAAAGTTAAAATTAAATACCAATCTACTCTTTTGAATAAATGTCTTCCAAAAAGCAAACCTAGTAATAGAGTA
>JBAYZV010000185.1:0-3534 GCA_041672325.1 Candidatus Izemoplasmatales bacterium | reverse complement strand
CGTTCCTTATGCTTCTAGGACTGAAGTCAAAAACTTTCTTTACTAGTTTTAGTAACTCCTCTTCGGATACTTCAGAGGTTCCAAAGGTATCTACCGTTAGAGAAATAGGACGTGCAATGCCAATCGCGTACGACACACCCACTTCGCATTTACTAGCTAAACCCGAAGCAACAATATGCTTTGCCACATAACGACAATAGTAAGCTGCTGAACGGTCGACTTTGCTTGGATCTTTACCCGAAAAAGCACCACCGCCATGTCGTCCAACTCCACCGTATGTATCACAGATAATCTTTCGTCCAGTTAAACCAGAATCGGCATAAGGACCACCGATAACGAATTCTCCGGTTGGATTAATTAGAATTGATGTTTTATCGTTCATGTACTCTTGCGGAATAACGTCTCTTACGACACGTCTAATAATGGGTTCATAAACGTCACGATTTATACCTGGTTTAGTCTGTGCTGACACTACTACGGTCGTAACGTATGCTGGTTTGCCATCAATATAAGCGACACTCACTTGGCATTTCCCATCAGGACCAAAGATTGAACTGTGTAGATTTTTCGTTAAACGATCCATTTCGATGGCAATATTCCTTGATAGTTCAATGCTTAATGGCATCAGTGTTGGCGTGTCATTGCAGGCATATCCAAACATGATTCCTTGATCGCCCGCTCCATCTTTATCTACACCAAGCGCAATATCTGGAGATTGATTTGAAATTAACTCCAGTATTTGAAAATGCTCACTGTAGCCAATATCAGTTAATGCCGACTTGGCAATCTTTGCCGGTTCAACCTTTGCAGTAGTAGTTAACTCGCCGCCAATCACTAAAAAGTTATCTTTGATAAAACACTCTATGGCGACGCGACTTTCTTTATCCACTTCAAGACACGCATCTAAAATAGCATCACTAATTTGATCGCAGACCTTATCAGGGTGACCACGAAAAACAGATTCACTAGTTACAATTTTCATTACTTGCTCCTTAATTAAGAAAAAAGGCCGTTAAGCCTTCTCATTTTTCCTCTAATAATTTAATTCGTTTTGGAATAACATATTTTAGGTTACATTCATCACAGCATTTTTTGCCTTCAAAGGGCCAAGGGTTATTTCCAGATCCAACAAACGATTTGTGACAAATGCAACATTTTTCTTTTTTCATATATGCTCCTTTTTATAGTTGCTATCAGCATATGTATGTTCGCGTAATAAACCACTTATAGCAACGACAAATTTGAAGTTTTTCACTAAGTATCTTTTTTTTGATTTTCTTGATTAGTCGAGTAGATTTTCACTATTTTCAATGGCATACTCAGGAATCGTTGAAAGAGGGATCTTTTTACCTTCCCGAATTAGATAACAACCGTCTAAACTATTCTTTAATCGACCATAACGCTTAACAATGACATCTACATAACGTTCATCGAGTTCCATCACTAATGCTTTTCGCTTCAATTCCTCACAAGCAATTAAAGTAGTGCCACTACCACCGAATAGATCCATGACTGTTTCACCTTTTCGACTTGAGTTATTAATCGCCCTTGCGACAAGTGGTATTGGCTTCATGGTTGGATGTAGATCATTAGTTTTCGGCTTGTTATATTCCCAGACAGTATCCTGAGTGCGATCTTCGGCAAAGTAATGACTCTCGCCTTCTTTCCATCCATAAAGGATTGGCTCGTGCCGCCAATGATAGTCTTGTCTTCCAAGCACTAATGAGTTTTTAACCCACACGAGACACTCGGACAACTTCAATCCTGCTCCTTTAAAAGCCGTTCTGAAATTTAATCCCTCAGTATCTGCGTGACAACAATAAACAACACCGCCAGCCTTTAATTGACCAGCCATGTTGGTGAACGCTTTTGATAAAAAGGTGAGAAAATCACTATCCTTTTGCTTATCATTTTGAATTTTCATACCAGTTGAACCTTCATAATCAACGTTATAAGGTGGATCGGTAAAAATCATGTCAACCAGTTTTCCATTAGTTAATGTTTTAACAATCTCCGGATCAGTGGAGTCTCCACACATCACGCGATGTTCATTTAATTCAAAGATGTCTCCCTTTTTAGAATATGGATTATCCGTTAAAGCTTCACTCTCATCAAAGTCATCATCTTCAGGATCATCGCTTATCTTCTTCTGCAATTCCTCAAAACCAAATAGGTCAAGATCAAGCTCAATGTTATCGAACTCAACTTTTAATTTATCAAGATCCCAATCAGCGAGTTCCGAAGCACGATTATCAGCTAAGCGAAATGCTCTAATTTGATCTTCACTTAAATCATCAGCGATAATACATGGGACTTCAGTGATGCCTAACTTCTTACAAGCCTTAATTCGTGTATGACCGGCAATGATGACATTATCTTTTGTAATGATGACTGGGACCTTAAAACCGAATTCCTTGATTGAATTAGCGACAGCTTCGACAGCTTGATCGTTTTTTCTTGGATTATTTTCGTAAACATTGAGTTCATCAATATTTTTAATCACTATCTTCAGTTCTTTCGCCATTCACCCATTCCTCCTGGTTTTCTTTCATCTTTTGCTCAGCAAGCTTTAGCTCCTCGCTTCGATCGCTAAACTCGCGACCAAAGTGCCTTGATAATAAATAAACAAGTGCCTTATAGTCTGGTGGAACTTGCTTGGTTGTTTTGGTGACTTTTCGTCGCGGTGGACTTCCTCGTCCTTTATCTTCGACGATTTGTTCTTCATCAACGGTCTCGAAACCTACTGCACGCTTATACATCGCGCCCACAAGGTCCATTTTTAAGTTGACTCTTGCTGACTCCATCACCTGACCGATTTCCGGATGTCTTTTCTTCAACCTAGAAAATGTGGCTTCATCGATACTGAGGCGTTCGCACATTTCCCGCTGTGTCACTAATTTCTTAGAACACTCAGCGATAAAAGCTTGAATCTCTGGCCACTTCCCTGAGTCTAACCACATTTCATAGGTATCTTTTTTGGGTGTTTTTCCCATGTCGATTACCTCCAAAAATGTGTAATAAAAAAGCCGCCGCATCTAGTTCTTGCGAGGGCTTGTTTATGTAGTTCTCTACACTTACAGTTTATTAGACTAACAGGCTATACGGAAGATATACTTTACTATACTTTACTATACTTTTTTGATTAGAGAATGTGTGATTACAAGAATTGATAATTAACCATTATTTCCCGCTTCATTGGCCTACTCTTCATAATTTATAGGCTAGATAAATAAGCATAAATATTGCGATGTTTTAAATGAAGGGCAAGATCTGCGGGTGTGTTTCCGACAATATCATACAAATTAGGGTCGGCACCATGCTCTATTAGGAGCTCCACCATTATTAAACTGCCGCTGGCGACGGCATAATGAAGTGGAGTTCGCATATAATTTTCTTGATAATTTGGATCTGCTCCATATTTAAGAAGAAGCAATGCTCTAGTATAATCCTTATAAAAACACGACAGACCTAACGCTCTTTGTTCTCTATCAATATATTTAGAGAACATATAATTGCCAAGAAAATCGTCATCCT
>JBAYZV010000184.1:0-3550 GCA_041672325.1 Candidatus Izemoplasmatales bacterium | reverse complement strand
AGTTTGAAACTAGCATGTATGCGACATATTATACTTTTGATGAGTATTTATACTTAGCTTACGGCGTGAAGAATAGTACTGAAATGATTAATGATGTATATATAAAGGAAACTTTACAACCTCTATATGTCTTTGATCAAATCCAACAAAATAATTACGAGATTTTAAATGAACTTCTTGAATTAATGCAACCTTATTATGATAATTACTTCAGTTTAAACGCTAACCATATATTAATATATTTAGATCGTGACGAAAATGGAATGCCTGATGATTATGATGAATTCTTAGAAGGGTTGGAAAACCAAACTGAGTACTTTGAATTATTAGCGTCTTTAGAATTAGCGATTGATAACTATCTCCTTGATGAAGAAAACAGTTTTAGTACACTTGCGCAAGAATATACAAACGCAAATAGAGATGATGCAACTTGGGGAGAGTTTAAAAGTTATGGTATATATATTATGACTGAAAATCTTTCTTCTAAAGGTTCAATTACATACCAAACTACTGTCAATGTATATGAACAAAGTTTTGTTGATAGACTTATAGAATTGTATCAAACATATCAATTAGAAGAAAACATTAATAAAGAGTATTTACTTGATGAAAACTACTTAACTACATCTTATGGTATACATTTGATTAGAGTTGAAAAAGGTGACGCATTTGATTTGCCAAGCGCAAAATTTACAATGACTTATGCGCATAATAACGAACCAGAATATACTTTAGGTTCAGAAAATGATTCTGATTATATTAGCCATGCTCAATTAGTATTATACGTTAAGTATCGCTTTAGCGAAATAACTAGAGAAAGTTCATCTATTGATTTGCAAGAAAGTTATGGCTTTTCTAAACCATTATTACCAGCATCTGTTTTAAAAGCTTTAGAACAATTTGCAAGCGATCTAAATGACTCTTTATATGTTGCTGGATATATGAATATAGCATTAGTGGACGAACTAAGTGGTGGACAGCTAATAAATGAAGTAGCCAATTATTTTAATGGCAATAATGAAGATTTATTAGTTACATTAAGTAGTATTAGTGATATTTATCACAGACAAATATTTTTAGAATTAGATTTACGATAAACAATTTAAGTGCGGGAGATACCTGCACTTTTATCTTAAGGTAGGCTATATGAAAGCAAAAGAGGAACAAATAATTAAAAAAAACACATTGTTAACAATTATCGCAAACGCATTTCTGGCTCTGATTAAACTATTAGGTGGAATTATTGGAAATTCCAGTGTGTTGATTACAGATGCTATTAATTCAATAAGTGATATTGCAACCAATTTGGTTGTATTTGTATCTGCCAAATTTTCGAAGAAAGAAAAGGATGAAACCCATCCTTATGGGCATGATAAATTTGACAGTATGATATCAATTTTTCTTGGTTTTGCATTAATTGTAACTGCTTTTGAAGTTGGTAAAAATGCAGTCATAAAACTGTATGATGTAGTAGTAAATGATTTAGTAATTCCGGTACCGTCATGGTTTACTATACTAGTTGTTATAATCACTTTAATCGTTAAGGAATTCTTATATAGAAAAACTAAGATTGATGCTAAAAACGCTAATTCACAGGCTTTACTAGCTCAAGCATGGGACCACCGCTCTGACACTTTGACAAGTATAGGCGCTTTGATTGGTATTTTAGGTGCTATCTTTGGACAAGGATATTTAGATCCTATTGCTTCAATATTTATTGTTTTATTTATTCTGCGATTAGGCTTTAAAATTGTTAAAACTGGAGTTTCACAAGTAGTTGATGAATCAGCGGATAATGAACAAATAAATATGATTAAAAAAATTGTTTTAGAATCGGAAAATGTAATATCAATAGATGAGATTAAAACTAGGCTTTTTGGAGTTAAATACTATGTAGATTTAGAAATTGCTTTAGATAAGAATTTATCATTGGAAGAAGCTCATAGAATCTCTGAAAAAATCCATAACGATATAGAAAATAGATTGCCAGACGTCATTCATTGCATGATTCACGTCAATCCTAGTAAACTAGAAGAAAAATAAAATCAAGTTGAATTAAACTAATGATAGTGCTATAATATTTAATTACATATAAGAAAGATAAAAAAGGAGTGATTAATATGTTCCTATCTTTTTTCACTAATTTTCTTGATACAGGGCCTGGAATCTGGGAAATAGTTTTAAGAATGGTTTTAACTGCTGTGTTTGTTGGGGTTATCGGTTTAGAAAGACAGATGCGCCATAAAATAGCAGGAGTCACAACTCATTTAATGGTGGCTTTTGGAGCTGCTGGGATAGCGATTTTACAAGATGCACTATATTATGATGCCTTAGCAACGACTCAGGCTTTATATAGCGAACTTGGATATTTAGTTGAAATCCAAATTCAACGACAAAGAGTAATTGCACAAGTTGTCACTGGTGTTGGTTTCTTAGGAGCCGGTACGATTTTAAAAACAAGAAATGGTATTTATGGTTTAACTACAGCCGCTACATTATGGCTAGCTGCAATGATTGGTTTAGCTTTCGGTATGGGAGCTTATATCATTGGAGCTGTTATCTCAGTCTTCTCATTCTTATTCTTAACATTGTTTAGAAAAATCCTTGGAAAAACTTCATTAAAGCACCAAGAAAGTCCTGATATAATTGGTTCTCAGCCAGTAGATGATTAGAGAGATTCATTGTGAATCTCTCTTTTATTTATATTAATTGTCCTAAAAAAAATATTCATTCATATTTTTTGCAAAATACTTGTAAATAGGTTAAACTATTAATGGTATTTTGGAGGTATGGACATGACATTAGAAATCAAAGATTTATATGTTTCTATTGAAGGTAGTTTAATCCTAAAAGGATTAAATCTAAAAGTCAATGGAGGCGAAACACACGCGATTATGGGACCCAACGGTACAGGTAAATCTACCTTAGCACAAATTTGTATGGGACACCCTAGTTATAAAATTGAATCTGGCGATATAATAATGGATGGTATAAGTATTATAGATAAGTCTGTCGATGAAAGAAGCAGAATGGGTCTTTTTCTAGCAATGCAAAACCCTATCGAAGTTCCAGGAGTAACAAATTTTGATTTTGTAAAAGCGGCTGTTCAAACAAGGATGAAAAAAGATGAACATTTGAGAATAGGTCGTTTTATATTGAAGTTTGAGAGTGCTTCACAAGATTTAAAAATGGGACAAGGGTTAGCGCATCGTTTTTTAAATCAAGGATTCTCTGGTGGAGAAAAAAAGCGTAATGAAATTTTGCAAATGAAGATGTTAGACCCTCGGTTTGCATTTTTAGATGAGATAGATTCAGGGTTAGACGTTGATGCTTTAAAACTTGTTGGAGAAAATGTAACGAATCTTAAATCCCCTAATCTAGGTTTAATACTTATAACACATTATCAAAGGCTTTTGGATTATATTGTTCCTGATTATGTTCATATAATGATAGATGGAAAAATAGTTAAAACAGGAAAACAAGAATTGATTAAGAGAATCGATCAGGAAGGTTATGATTGGGTTAAGAAGGAATTGGGTATAAAGGACAT
>JBAYZV010000183.1:0-3557 GCA_041672325.1 Candidatus Izemoplasmatales bacterium | reverse complement strand
TTTTTATTCAAAGCCTTTTCCTTATTTATATAAGCAAATTTGTAATTACCATTAGTTTCAATAATTCTATTAGTTATCCTTTTTCCAGGATAATCAGGATCCAAAAATAAAACAACTTCCTTTATTAGACTTGTCTTATAAATCAAATTCAAAGTCTCTTGTGATATCTCACTCCCATTTGTAATAATACATTCTATTTCCGGGAATATTCCTTTTATTTTTTGTTCATCGTGGTAACCTTCAACTACAATTACTTGATTATATTTCATTGATTTTTAAAATACCTTTTCTGAGTTTTTTTAGGTATAATTATTTCTATTGCTTTATTAGCAACTTCAATAATTTGATTACCTTTACCGCCGTATTCTCCATCTATATTCCAACTTGACTGAGTACTAGTTTTAATTTCCAATTTATTTGCTTTAAATCTTTTAATTAATGGAGTTGACCAAAAAGGAAAAATAAATGATAACCCATAAAGAATAAAATTAAATGGAAATAGACTTTTATACAAAACGACATCAACAAGCCCATCATCAAGGCTTGGTTTATATATCATGTTTACTCCAGCTACTCGTTTTGAATTTATTATCATTACTAAGGTATAAACCCCTTTATATTCCTGTTTATCATGCGAGATTGTCATTTTCATTTTTGGAATTGTAAATATTTCCTCAAAAGCTTTAACTATGTACGCTAAATACCCTATTCTTTTTTTCAATTTTGACTCAGTAACATAACTAATGTCAATAAACGCGCCTGATGCAGTTACATAGCAAGAATATCTATCATTTGTCTTTACCACATCCATTTTAACAGGTACTCCAGTTAAAAAAATCTCTAGAGATTTTTTTATATTTTTAGATAACCCCAATGACATTCCAATGTCGCAACATGTTCCAGCAGGTAAATAACCTATTCTAGGTCTCCTATTATATTTCATTAACCCGTTAACACACTCGTTAAATGTCCCATCACCACCAACAATGATTAAAACATCAAAATTCTCTTGACATGCTTTTTCAGATAATTCAGTTGCGTGATTAGGATACTTTGTTTCGTAGATAAAAACATCATGAAAATGCGGTCGCAATTGTTCCATGACTTGGCTTATTTTATTTATGAACGTTTGTTTTCCGCTCTTCGGGTTGTAAACTAGCATAAGTTTTCCCATTTAATCACCTAAATAATTATATCATAATCAAAAATAAATTGTAACTTTCTTTACTATTTACAAACATATATTTAAAAGTTAGTTTAAGAAAATCTGTATTTTTGCTATAATACTTATGGTGATAAATATGAGAAAGATTAATACTGTATTATTCGATTTAGATGGAACGTTAGTCAATTCAAATGAGTTAATTATTCAATCGTTTAAAGTCACTTTTAAAAAATATCAGCCAAATATCGATTACTCTCGCAAGCAATTAATCGATATGATAGGCCCTCCACTTAAAGAAACTTTTAAAATCGTTAGTAAGAGCCCAAAAATTATAAAAGAAATGATTGCTTTTTATCGTGATTTTTATCAAGAAAATGAATTTTATTACATTACAATATATCCACATGTAATAGAATTACTAAAAGAATTAAAAAGACTTAATATTAATTTAGGTATAGTTACAACTAAGTTTAAAGAGTCTGCAATGCCATCGATAAATCATTACAATTTAAACCGGTATATCGATAAATTCTCTTTTCTAGGAAGCGTTAAAGAGCATAAACCCAGCCCACAACCAATAAAATATGTTTTAGATCAGTTTGACAACGTAGACATGGCGCTAATGGTTGGCGATAATCCAGCTGATATACAAGCAGGAAAAAACGCGAACATCCTAACTTGTGGCGTAGGTTGGAGTCTGGTAAAAGATAAACTTATAAAAGAAGAACCCAATTTTTTAATTAATGATTATTTAGAAATCTTAGATATAATTAAAAAGGAGAGATAAAATGGAATGTATTTTTTGTAAAATAATCAATGGTGATATCCCAAGTTATAAAGTATATGAAGACGAATTTGTTATAGCTATTCTTGATATATCACAAGCAACAAAAGGACATACTTTAGTTATTCCGAAAACTCATTGTAAAAATCTTTATGAACTAGATGGAGTTTTGGCTAGTGAAATATTCAAAGTAATTCCTAAACTAGCTAATGCAATAAAATCTGCTTTCAACCCAATCGGTTTAAATTTATTAATTAACACTGAAAAACCATTACAATCAGTTAACCATTTCCATATACATTTGATACCTCGCTACGAAAATGATTCGGTTGAAATGAATTTTGTTAATAATCAATCAAATATGAACCATGAAATATACTCTGAGATTCAAAAATCCATTCAAAGAATGGTTAGATAATTTTAATATAATACTTAATCAAAAACTTTATCTATGAATTTTAAAGTTAATTTATGGTATAAAATAAGTAGTTAAAATTTTAAAAAAAAGAAGAAGCTATTTAGCAAAATGTTTTGCTAAATAGCTTCTTTATCATTGGTACTATTATACTTATTCATTATTTCTTCAAATCTTACACCAGATATAAAATCATCAATAATAGATGTGACTGTAATCATCTCATCATCTAAAATCTTCATTTCTGATTTTGAAAAATCACTAAGAACATAATCTTTCATTTCTTTGCTATCTGGTTTATCAATTCCAAATCTTAAACGATTAAACTCTTCGGAATTAAGATGCGATAAAATTGATTTTATACCATTATGACCGCCAGCGCCTCCCTTAAATCTTAATCTAAGTTTAGCAAAAGGCAAAGCAATATCATCATATATAATAAATATATCATTAATATCTATATTATAGTAATCAGCTATTTTAAATATAGAATAGCCCGAGTTGTTCATATAGGTTTTTGGCTTAGCTAGAATTGAATCTTTATACTCTGCAACTTCAGCATTAAACCTTACAGAATTCTTGTATTTAATCTTTTTTATTTCTGCAAACTTATCCATAGCAATAAAACCAATATTGTGTTTTGAATTAGCGTATTTTTTACCAGGATTACCTAAACCTACAACTAGTCTTTTCATTACTTCTTTGACGGTGATATTACAACATATCTATTTGGTTCTTCACCCTCAGATACGGTTGAAACATCTCTCCAATCTGATAGTTTTGTATGAATTACCCTTCTCTCGTATGCATTCATTCTTCCTAATTTTGTTGAAACTTTTGTCCTTACAACATCCATAGCTGTTTTAGTGGCTAAAATTTCAAGTTGTTTCTTTCTTTGTTCCTTATAACCACCAATATCTATTAAAACAACAAAATATTCTTCGCTATAAAGATTAATATAATTTTTAACCAAAGTCTGGATAGCATCTAAAGTTTTACCATTCTTACCAATTAGAATTGGATTTTCTTTAGCTTGGATTGAAAATAATACGTGATTTTCATCAGTAATTTTTCCTTCAATTACAGCTTCAATATCCATATTTTCTAATATTTTTTTCAGATACTCAATTCCATCATTGATTACATTAAAATCAACAACCGCTTCTACAACATAAGATTTATTTAAACCTAAT
>JBAYZV010000182.1:0-3576 GCA_041672325.1 Candidatus Izemoplasmatales bacterium | reverse complement strand
GCCTTTTTGAAAGAGCATTTCTTGTTTTTCAGAACCATTTTTACCTTCGAGTAGATTGTGAGAATAAACTGAAGATGCCGCCATAGAAATTGAGTTCTTGGTAGCATCAAACTCTCTCCAAAGAAAAGAGTTTACTGCTTCTTCTAAGTTTGGAACGTTCCAAACTCTTGCATCAAAACGAGGTCTCTTACCTACTTTTTCTGGAAGATATTCTGGTAGTTTCTCGTTAAAGAAAACAGAAGACATCGCAGAGAGTTCAGTGAGAATCTTGAAAATCTTACCATTAAAATATGGTTGAGATTTTGGATCTGGATTGAACCAACATAGAGTGATTTCATCACTTTGAGTGTAACCACAGTTAGCATTTGTTTCTGCAACAAGATTACGAAAACATTGGGGTATTGAAAATAAGGTGCATTGGGTTTTGGATGTTGCATTTAATGAAGACCACAGTAGAAAAAGGACTGGCAATGCAGCTCAAAACTATTCGTGCCTTAATCGTATCGCTTTAAATTTGCTTAGAAAAGATAATACTAAAATTGGAATTAAAGGGAAAAGATTAAAGTCAGGTTGGGATAATCAGTTTGTTTTTACACTTCTATAAAATATTTAGATGCGTTTGTCCTGATAGCAAAACTTCCTATCAACTTGCCTCCGGAAAACAATATTAAGAAGAAGATTTGTGTTTATAAGCGTTTAATTGATAGCTTTGCGTAAATCAAATCCATTCCCTTAAAACTTAAATTTATACCCAAGTAAAAACACAAGATCTGTTACAGGATTGTTTTCAAACACTTCTTTTTGTATCATATACCCCAAATCGAAAGCATTATGTTTATTAAGAGAATATTCAAGACCTATTACCCCACGAATTTTTTCGCACGATCTATAATCATCTTCAAAAAATGGGAGATAAGCTTCAAATGAAAGATATGACTCCCATTTTAAATGCTGATAACTTAGTTTTATTTTGGGTCTTAATGTAAACTCTGAGCTAGAGTCGAAGTCAAAAAAATAAGTGTTTTTTTGTTGTGTTTGTGCTCTAAGTCGAGCATCTAAATCAAATTTTGCCAAATCAAATGCATGTGAATAATCCAAATAAAAACGGCTTATAGGGTAGTAAGTATTATCTAGTGCGTGATTAAATTTAATACGATAAAAAAAAGAAATTTCATCAGTTTTACTAAAACTATAATTAAACCCAAGTTCATTTATAATGCTACCAAGTTCAGTAATATTCTCATCAAATCGTTCACAATTTGCATACTCAACAGAGAATGCTTGATTAAAGCGTTTTTCAATACTAATATTTAGCCACAATCCTGCATCGTTTACTTGAGCGTAAATAACCGACGAGAACGCCACTAGCACAACAACAAAAAGAGTTTTAATCATGATAATAAATCTGGATTCTTGCAGAATCTTTCAAATAATTTATTCTGCTGATAGTTACATCAAAAATATCTAAACCCGATCGTTGACGCAGGTCTTCGATAAGTTTTTCTTTATTTTCAGGTTTAGTTAGTTCGGTGTTATCATAATCAATTCTTTTAACATTATAAGGTTTAAAAAATAATTGGCTATCTAGAATAAAGGTAAAAGTAAAAACAATTGCGTTGATCATGATGGTTTCATAAACTTCAAGATGGATTGCATTTAACAAACCTAATGCTATAAAAATGAACAAGTAAGTCATATCTTTCATCGAAATTCCCGCTGTTCTGTACCTTAACATTGAAAACACAGCAAAAAGCCCAAATGCGGCTCCCATACTAATTTTTACTTCATTAAGCACATAAGTAAGTAAGAAAATAATGATGTTAAAAATCAGAAATGTAAAAACATTCCCTTGCCGTTTGTTATTTGGATAATAGATTAAGAAAACAATTAGAAGGACTGTAAATAAATTGATACCCAGATTAAGAAAGAAATAACCACTAATATCAACAGATTCTTTTTTCTTCTCTGTTTTAGGCTTATCAATATCATTCTTAATCTTAATTTTAGCATTTTCATTAACAATTATCTGTACTGGTAATGTATCATAAATTGTTTTTTCAAATTCACTAAATTCTTCTTTAAGTCCATCCGATTCTTGTGCATTTCCAACATTAACAGGCAATAACAATCCAAAAAGAAAAAATCCCAATAATAATAGTTTAAATGTTTTCATTACAAAGTTTATTAATTAATCTAAATTTTTCGTTCATATTATTTGTCTTTACAGGATATAAAGAGGCAATACCAAGGCAATATTTACTTAACCCTGACTGATAAACAAAGTTATCGCTCAAAATTTGACGTGCCTTAGATTTTGCTGTTTTATCCTGTTTTAGTTCTAAAATTACCAATTTAGAATATTTTTTTTCATTTTCATGATTTCTATATCTTAAACCTGTATCAATTGTGAGTCGTTCGGTAAAAGTCTTATTAACTAAACTAATACGTTCAAAATCGACCCATAATTTATCACCAAATTCTGATATATCTTTTTTTAACACCGAATTTGCATAGTCAATACGTTTCTGACAGAATTCGAAGTTTTGATCCTCCAGTTGTATTCTTGTTTTGATAGTTTTTTGATGGTTATTTTTTTGTTTTACCTCGAAATAATACTTCTCCGTCTCAACATACTCCCGTGTTCTTAATTTAAACCTATTACCACGCCCAAATTGATGAGTATAATAACATATAAAATCATCAGAATCGTAGTACATTGTTTTATAAGCTAAAAGGCGCTTATGCGATATTTCGAGCACAAAATAATCTTTCTGCAATTCGGTTAATATTACTACTAACTTATTTATGTTAAATGGAAATTTACTATCCATTCTATTCATAAGTTTAACGGCTCCCATATCTTTTAGAGATACTGCACTAAATGAATTTAATATTTGGTCTATAGTTTCCAATTAGCGTGTTTTGTAAGTATATTTCTTTTCCCATTTTACCTCGCCATTGGGGCGATATTCAATGCCTGTCACCTTTAATCCGTTATTATCGTAAGTATATACTTGTTTTTCTATTTCGTTACCATTTTCATCAGTTGTTACTATCTCAATTTCATTTCCATAAGCATCATGTTTAGACGTCTTTTTCACAGTTTTTGCTTTCTTTTTATCATATTCAAGCTCTTCAGACACATTACCATAAGCATCATATTTATATGCCCTTTTACGTAAAACAAGCCCACTCATGTCATACTTTATTTCAGTAATTGTTTTACCGTCTTTATTAAACTCTTCGTAGGTATCTACATAAGTTATTATTAATGTATCAATGGCAATTGTTTTGGTAATTGTTTGTGAATTGATTTTGTTGTTTCGCACCTTTTTTGCACTCTGACCAAAACAAAATAAAGGTAAAACCATTACGAGTAATAAAGCTGTTTTTTTCATATTATTATTTATTTAAATATTATTATTTGTGGAACTATATGCACTCCTTTTGACTGAGTTATTTCAACATGTTCAATTATTGCGATTTCACCGTTTACTGTTTGCATTGCGGAGTCTTTTGAATAAACAAATATTGTATAGTTTCCTGGACGCAAATAATTAAATTTATAATTACCAA
>JBAYZV010000181.1:0-3610 GCA_041672325.1 Candidatus Izemoplasmatales bacterium | reverse complement strand
TGATCTCTTTTGCGATTAATGATTCAACATGATGTTGGATAAACCTTTTTATTGGTCTTGCACCATATTCTGGGTCGTATGCATTTTCTAAGATTAAGTCTTTGACTTCTTCGGAAAAGCTTAAACTGATTTTTTGAGTTAACAGTCTTGATTGTAATTCCTTTAACAACTTTTCTACAATTTTTTTCTGAATTGTTTTAGACAAAGGATTAAAGATTATTATTTCATCAATTCTGTTAATGAATTCTGGTTTAAAACTTTGTTTAACTAAATCTAATACTTTATTCTGAGCATTTACATCATTACTAGTAAGATAAGATGAACCGATATTTGAGGTCATAATAATTATTGTGTTTCTAAAATCGATAACTCTACCTTGATTATCGGTTAATCTTCCGTCATCAAGTATTTGCAATAAGACGTTGAATACTTCTGAATTAGCTTTTTCAATTTCATCGAAAAGAACAATTGAGTATGGTTTACGTCTGACAGCCTCGGTTAATTGCCCACCTTGGTCATAGCCAACATATCCTGGAGGAGCACCTATTAGTCTAGATACTGAGAATCTTTCCATATATTCACTCATATCTATTCTAACAATTTGGTTTTCGTTAGAAAATAATTGTTCAGCTAATGATTTAGCTAACTCGGTTTTTCCGACTCCTGTTGGGCCTAAGAACATAAAACTTCCGATTGGTCTGTCTTCATTTTTTATCCCAGCACGTTGTCTAATAATAGCGTCGCTTACTAATTCAATTGCTTGGTCTTGACCGATAACTCTTTTTTTAAGTTCTGTGGATAGTCCGATTAGTTTATCTCTATCACCTTGTAATAGTTTTGCAACTGGTATATGCGTCCATTTTGATACAACTTCAGCTATATCTTCTTCAGAAACTGTTTCAGATATTAGTTGATGACTTGAATTTGCGGTTAGATTATTGATAAGATTTTCTAATTCAGGAATTTTTGAATATTGTAATTCAGCCGCTTTTGAATAGTCAGAATTATTATAAGCATTTTGTAATTCTAGTTTTAAAGTGTCGAGATGAGCTTTGTGATTTTTAATCACTTCAAGAGCTTTTTTCTCTTTTTCCCACACATCTCTAACAGAATTTTCTTGTTTCTTATAATTTGCAAGTTCTTGAACAAGAATTTTTAGTCTTTCCTTAGAACTTTCATCTGTTTCTTTAGCAAGTGCTCGTTTTTCTATTTCCAGTTGCATAATCTTACGTGTTATATCATCTAGTTCAGCTGGCATAGAATCGATTTCTAAACGAATTGAAGCAGATGCTTCGTCGATTAAGTCAATTGCCTTATCTGGTAGAAAACGATCAGTTATATAACGGTTGGATAAAGCTACAGCTGCAATGATAGCTTCATCATGAATTCTAACGCCATGATGGGTTTCAAATTTTTCTTTCAAACCTCTTAAGATAGAAATAGAATCTTCTAAGGTAGGCTCAGTAATAAGAACTTTTTGTAGTCTCCGCTCAAGTGCATTATCTTTTTCAATATATAGTCGGTATTCATTAAGAGTAGTAGCGCCGATGCAATGTAATTCTCCACGCGCTAACATTGGTTTAAGCATATTAGATGCATCCATAGCACCTTCGGTTTTGCCTGCGCCAACAATCATATGTATTTCGTCGATAAACATGATAATTTTCCCATCAGATGATTTTATTTTATTAAGAACAGCTTTCAGTCTCTCTTCAAATTCGCCTCTATATTTAGCTCCAGCTACTAAAGCTGCTAGATCAAGTTCATATATAACTTTATCCTTTAACCCAATGGGAACATCTTTTTCAACTATTCTGGTTGCTAATCCTTCAATGATTGCAGTTTTACCAACTCCTGGTTCTCCAATTAGAACAGGGTTGTTTTTTGTTCTTCGTGATAGTATTTTTATTATTCGTCTGATTTCTTCATCACGACCAATAACGGGATCTATCTTCCCGCTTTTTACAGATTCATTAATGTTTCGACCAAACTTTTCAAGAATATTTTGGTCATTTTCGTAATTTTGTTCTTGTTGAAACATACAGAAATCCTCCCTTCAAATCTATTACATATATATTATACAACCACATGTTAGCAGAGTCAACTAGAGAGTGCTAAAAATCTTGTTTTATTAATTACTTGAGGTTGTATAATGTCTTGTTTACTGGTATAATTTCTAATGGCAATTGATTATATTGGAGGGAAAATAAATGATTGAAGTCAATACAGAGGTTTTGATTATAGGAGCTGGCCCAGGTGGATATGTGGCAGCAATATATGCAGCTAAAAAAGGAAAGAATGTAACTTTAGTTGATGGAAGATGGATTGGAGGCGCTTGTTTAAATGAAGGGTGCATACCTACTAAAGCGCTAGTTAAGTCAGCTGAACTTTATCAAGAATTAATTAATGGTGAAAAACGTGGTATATCATCTGAAAATATAAAAGTAAATTTAGAACAAATTATTGATAATAAGAATGAAGTAAAAGATAAACTTATATCAGGGATTGAATTTTTATTAAAGAAATATAATATAAATATTATAAAAGGTTATGCAAAGTTTTTAAATAATGAAGAAGTATTAATTACTGCTGGTGATGAATTTTTAGTGAAAGCTGAAAATATCATCATAGCTACTGGGTCATACACTAAACATTTACCAATTCAAGGAATTAATTTAGATAATGTTTTTGATTCAGAGAAGATTCTCAACAATACTCATTTACCTAAATCTATGACTATCATAGGTGGTGGTGTTATCGGTATGGAGTTTGCTTTTATTTACGCAAACCTAGGAGTAAAAGTTAATGTAGTGGAGTTTTTACCGAGAATTTTACCGCTTATTGAAAAAGATGTAGCATTAAGATTGATAAGATTTGCTAAACAGTTAAATATTGATATATACACTAGTAGTGCAGTTTCTAAAATAGAAAAATCATCTATTGGACTAAAAGTCTTTTTTACAAGAAAAGATAAGGAAGAATGTTTGGAAAGCGAATTTGTTCTTGAGGCAGTTGGTAGAGGTCCTAAAATTAGTGATTTAGGATTGGAAAATACTGATATTATTTATGATCAAAGAAGCGGAGTTAAAGTTAATAATTTGATGGAAACAAATGTTAAAAACATTTATGCGATTGGAGATGTTACAAATATTATCCAATTAGCTCACGTGGCTAGTCATCAAGGCCTAGTAGCGGTTGATAACATTCTAGGAATGAATGTTACCATGGATTATAATAATATACCTTCAGTTGTTTTTACTTCACCTACAATTGCGACTATCGGAATGACTGAAGATAAAGCAAAGGAATCGAATATCGAATATGAAATAGTTAAAACACCTTTTTCAGCGAATGGGAAAGCATTGATTTTAGAAGCTGAAACTGGGTTTATTAAGTTGTTGAGAGATAAAAACAGTAAAGAATTAATTGGAACAACTATTCTAGGTAAAGAAGCAGAAAACTTAATTGCTACTTATGGTTTGGCTATAACGAATAAATTAAAATCTTCTGATATTAAAAAGACTGTTTTTGCACATCCAACGATTCAAGAATTAGTTCATGAATCAGCTTTAGGTTTGGATAAAGAAGCAATTCATTTTGTTGATTAAAA
>JBAYZV010000180.1:0-3667 GCA_041672325.1 Candidatus Izemoplasmatales bacterium | reverse complement strand
AATTCCATTCCATAAGCAGACTTCATTATTTTGAAAATAGAGTCTGTTTGCCTTTGCTATATATGATCAATCTTTTGGGAAGAAAAATTCACTTTCAATAAATCGAGTCATTCTTCCTGGGCTGTCACTTAATCGGTCCAAACTCAAATCATAAAAGAAAAGGAAGGTGATTTGATAACTAGAATCTGAATATCCCAACATTCCAAATTGCTCAGGATAATCGAAATCATCATCGCTAACAACTTTAATCGTAAAACTTTGGTATTCGAATTCCACTTCGGGAATCCGGTAAAAGTCTATTTCTGTGAGTGGCTCTTCAAGATAAACGTATGAACCAAAAATTGTATCTCGGGCCGATTCATAGGATTCCGCGGAATATGTGATAATTAGGTTGATAGACTGACCTAAACGCTCATAATAGTAGACATTAATTGATTGGTATTCAGGTAGGGTGGTTAAATCTGGCATATAGATATCCGCTTTTGGTATCTTGTCGATATAATCTTGGTATTCTTTTGCATCTGTGTAAACACTTCCGCATCCAAATAATGTTAAAGAAAGCAAGGAAATCACACTAATTAATAATGTTTTTTTATTCATTGTCATCACCCCCACCTCAATGAATATACTGATAGTAGTCATAGATAACTGCAGCTGGATTAATGACTGTTTCAATTACCACAGATGGATATTTTACATACCATTCCTCTTCGTTGAAAATCGTTCTTCCAACGTCAGCATGTTTTTCTCTTTTATTCCAATCTGCTCCAATTCCTAACACACTCATAACAACTGTCAAATCATACCCAACATTGTGAGCCATCCATTCAGATGCAATCCCAGCTGCGCTTCCATCAAAGTTTTCCCTATGTTCACAAAAATAGCGAAGATAAATTGAGTACCCAATTACAACGGATGGATTTTGAACTTTATAAGAATTTACTATCTTTCCACCATTTTCAGTACTGTTTGTATCAAAATGGACATTCCCAGATATGATATCATATACATCCTGTGTCGCCCAAATAAGATATGTCATAATCATAATTAAAGCAATCGGATTATCTCCGTCGCTGTCTGTATACATTACTGGAGTAATGTAGTTAGAAATAACTGTATTTAACCAAAAAGAAACCCAAAACAATTACTTATAATTAAACATAAAATAAATAATCAGAATCAATTGATAATTCCCCTCTAAATGCTATCTGTGTTGTAATACCATGTGAATCTCTTTGAAATTTCAAATTCAAGGAGGTCCAGAACTAATAAAGATTTTGATGTAGTCGGAGGTTCATAAGGCTCAACAAAATCATAATTCCCCAAATATATTAGTCTTTTCAATATCCTAGACATATTTCTTGTTTTCTCTATCCACATCAGTGATTTATATATAATTAATCCTTTGAAATTATAAATCATGAAATAGGGAAAATCATCAATCTCTCTTAATGTTGCTGGTAATCTATCTGATTTTGTAAGTTTAAACCTAACAATTGGCATGACATGCCCTGGTTTTATATACTTCTCATTTATTTTTATGATGATTAACCATCGATTCTCAATACCAGCACTGCTAGCGTCTTTCCCTTTTAACTGAAAAGCATAGACATCATTGTTTTTCCATGGACATACATATAGCTCGACTTTTTGTATTTTTTTACGTTCGGGTTGAGGTGACTTTAATTTCTGTAACAGGTTTTCAAGAACTTTTTTTCTCTCTTCATATAAGTCCTGATCATTCGTATAATGAACTAGATCTTCGTTAGAATCAATGATTTCAATAACTCTTTTTTTAATTAAAGCATCCAATCGGCCCAGATTCCACTGAGTGTCACCCATGACCAACCAATAGTCTGTCACATCCTCATTTGATGAATTAAAGCATTCTGAATATTGTTCAAATGTTAATCGTATCGCTTCAACATCATCATACCCTAATTGAAGCTTTTCAATGTAGAAGTTTTTTACTTCCACTGCTAAATCATTTGCATATAAATCCGTGATTTTCATTTGCAAATCTCCTTTTAACGCAAAAATGGTATAATATCATATTTGATTTTATTCCAGATTAAGCTTCTTTGTGATTACAACACTAGCTGAGTCATTTTCAATATCTTTCTTTATTTCTGTAAAACCTGGCCTTTCAAAGTTTGTGCCACTAAATCCATCATCAATATAATATCTTGTATTATAATACTTTTTCTAAATTTCATATCTATTAAATATGCTTTTTGTGTTTCTATACTTGAGTTTTGATGAACTTTTCTTCGCCATCTTTTTACGTTTTTTTAATTGACTTTTATACTCAAGATAGTTTCTTCTATATTTTTATCCACAAAATAAGGTAACATACTATCTATAGATACTATGTGATTTTTCTTATCATTTTATCATATGTCTCCATCAATAAAACCAAAATAATTTGATTAATTATCACCCATGAAATGTATATCATACTATTACTTAAACTCAAAATATCTCTTATCGGTATTGTAGTTATCAGCGACAAAATCATAGTGGTAATTGAAGATATAAAAATAAAAACCATAGTATACTTGTAATGCTTTGTTTTCCACCCGTTAGAAAAGATATAAGCAAGTAAGTATCTTACAAAAACACCGAAAACAGGTATCGCATAAAAAAACCATTTAGTTTTTATATATTTCGAATCTTGATTACAACTATTTTGATTTTCTGATTGAGTATCTGATATAATTGGTTCACGTTTAACAACTTCAGAATTGTAAAAATAGATAAAAAACATATTAATAAAAATCCCGTAAGTAAAGTACTGAACAAGCATGATTTCATAAACAAAATCTTGCTTAAATACATAATTAATGATTAAACTAGTTAAAGTTACATAAAGCAATAGTATTATTACCAATATAGAAAAATACTTAAACAAAATCTTTCTATTAGTATAGTTCTTCTCCATATCGAGAAAATAAGCGACATTAAATGATAGCAACCCACCAAATGCTGGTATAAACATTAAAACCTTATATATTTTCCTTATTTTATCATACTCCATAATTGTCCTCCATTACTACCCAAAATATAAAGTTATTTCCCACCAGAGAAAACCAATCTCAGCGTTTATTGAATTCACTTTAAACGTTGCTCCAATACCTAACCTTATCTTTCCTTTGACGCCAAAATTATCATTTATCATTAATGTTCCTTCAATTGAAAATAACTCAACGTCTAAATCAAAGCCAAATCCATCTTTTGCGTTCAAAGTTAGACTTGCATTAAAATAAATTATGTTTATAACTGCATTAACATTCGGATTAAAGATAGTGTTTAAACCGCTCTCTCTAAACAGCATCTCAGATTTAAAACCAACCTTTATAACTCCAACACCTATACTTGCACCCAGCTTATCTTCAGAGCTTAACATATTCATTGACAAACCAAGTTCTAATTCTGTATAAAAGACATCGATACTAACAAAATCTGGTAAACCTTCATATTCTCCAGGTTCTTCGCTATCATACAAAGAAAATTTTCTTGAAATCCACCCGCTAGGATCTAGATACATTACAGGATTATTAGCACAATATGCATACATGTTAGTAGAGTTTATATTGCCCATTTCACCTAACAATCCATCACTACTGATAAATCTACCTATTTCAGGATTATAGTATCTACTATTAAG
>JBAYZV010000179.1:0-3770 GCA_041672325.1 Candidatus Izemoplasmatales bacterium | reverse complement strand
CGCAACATAAGCTTTTGTTGAAGCTACTGCGATTTCAGGCCCAGCAAATATCTCAAGTGCATGGTTAGCTTCTCTAGCCAATGTTGATGAAATAACATTTGTAATTGTTAAAACTGGATAATTCAGTTTCTTAATATTAATCAAACAAGCTCTTAAGTCAGCAGTTTCTCCAGATTGAGAAATCAAAACAAAAACAGCATTTTTTTCTAATAATGGAGGATTGTAAGCAAATTCACTAGCAATAAAAACCTCAGTAGGAATCTTACTAATTTTTTCAAAATAGTATTTCCCAATAAAACCTGCATGCATTGATGTTCCAGCAGCGATTATGTAAATTCTATTCTTATTATCAAATAATGCTTTTGTTTCTTCATCAATAATTATTTTTCCATCAACCATATATTTACTTAGGATTCTTCTGATAACTGCTGGTTGTTCAGAAATTTCTTTAAGCATGAAATTTTCATAACCACCTTTATCAATTTCATCTGCAGCTAAATCCATTTTTCGTTTAACAAGATTAACTTTTTTTCCAATAATATCGTAACTCTCAAACTGAGTTTTTCCATTCTTTTTAGCAACTATGAAAGTCTTGTCTTCGATCAAATAATAAAACTCAGAATTACCAACTAAAGCCATTAAGTCAGAGCCAAAAGTAACCCCTTTATTAGATGAACCTACCAAAAGCGGGCTCTTGTTTTTAGCCGCATATATGGTATTATTCTTCTCTTTATCCATTATTAATAAAGCATAAGAACCTTCCAAAAGTGATAGAGTTTTTCTTATTGCTTCTTCTGTCGACATTTCTTTAGCAAAACATTCAATAAGATTAGCGATAACTTCTGTATCAGTTTGGCTTACAAATTTAACTCCATCAAGATATTTAACAATTAATTCTTGATAATTATCAATCACACCATTATGAACAACTAAAAATCGTTCAGAACTGGACATTTGCGGATGTGAGTTCACTTGATTAGGTTCTCCATGAGTCGCCCAGCGAGTATGACCAATACCTATTTTATTTACAAAAGAATAATCAAAACTGTTTATTAAGTTATCAACTCGATTTGGTGTTTTATATGTTATTAATTTGCCATTATGTTCATTCTGAAAACAAATACCACATGAATCATAACCGCGGTATTCAAGCTTTTTAAGTCCGTTTAAAATTACATCAGTAGCTTTTAAATCACCAATGTATCCTACGATTCCACACATACAATTACCCTCCCTAGAGTACTGGATATTATATCAAAAAAAAGCAATTTTTGCAATTTGTTTATGATATTAATCTAAATTACATCAAAGAAGTTTAACTACAATCTTTTATAACATCTATTAAGCAAGTAATTATTAGCACAATAATAAATAACAATAAATATGTATAGAAATTTCGATATGTTACTACCTCATTATTTAAAAGTTCAAAACTCGGTATATTTTTTAATATAAACTTTGAAAATCCACTTTCAATCTCACTAAATGAGAAAATAGTCTTTTTATACCAGAATGTTACCAGTGGCAACAATATCACCAAAAAATAATTAAATATTGAAATTAATAAAAAAGCAATGATTTGAAA
Source organism: Candidatus Izemoplasmatales bacterium (assembly GCA_041672325.1). Lineage (GTDB taxonomy): Bacteria > Bacillota_I > Bacilli_A > Izemoplasmatales > Hujiaoplasmataceae > UBA2289. The sequence continues at coordinate 2,185 of JBAYZV010000179.1, read as the reverse complement.
GAAAGATGCCTGAAAGAATATCCAAGCCATAAGATTAATAAATTCCATAATGTCAACACTATATGGCGTCAACAATTCAGTAATCAAAAGAAAAAATAATCCGTTAACTATAATCATAGATAAATTTGTTAATAATGCAACTAAAATCCTTGCAATAACAAAATATAGCTTTTCCATATAGGATGTTACTGTATATGAAATTAAAAATTCATTTTTTTTAACAGTTAAAATTCCTGCTAAAAAAATTGCAGTAATAGTTATTAAAACTTCTATAATCAAACTACTTTGGTTCAAATATTCACTAAAAAATTCACTTCTAAACCCATCAATATATGTATAATTCAAATCTATACTAGAACTGAAGTATATTCCGACAAGAATTACCAAACTAATAAGAATATAACAGATAATAAACATATGTGAAAACAAATAGTTTATCTGCAGTTTTATATATTTACTCATTTAACTTACCATTTTCCAAGTGAAAGATTGTCTTTAATCTTGTGTTAAATTTTTCAGGATTATGAGTAGATATAATAACTAAGTTAGTTTTAGAAATATCGATTAGATATTTTGACAACTTCTTTTGACTTTCATAATCTAAAGAAATGAGAGGCTCATCCAAGATAATAATTTTAGGATGATGGATTAAAGCCTGAATTAAATTTACTTTTTGTTTCGTTCCATTAGACAGCGTTTTTATTTGCTTATTACGATATTTTTCTAAATCAAGTAAATTGTAGAAATCAATACTATTCTCTTTTGAGAGTGTTTTATCTAACCCCTTGATTCTACCAATATTACACAGAAATTCTTCTACTGTAAAAAATTCTGGCATTATATAAATTTCAGGAGCATATCCAATTCTTAGCTTCTTTTTTTCTATTGTTCCCGAATATTTGACAAGTTTCATGATGCACTTTAAAAGCGTGGATTTTCCCGAACCATTGCTACCTACCAATAAATTAATACCACCACTATTAAACTCTAGATTCAAATCGAAGATACCCTTTTCTTTAGTATATGCTTTTGTTAAATTATTGATATGAATATTGATATTCTGTGATTTCATTAACATAATCATCAAGTATTATTTGTTCATCAAAAAACAAATAATCATCTAAGCTAATTAAATGGTTTTCTTCATTATAATAAAAATTTATTTGAAGTGGAAAACGGTATATTTTTTTTAAATCCTCTTTATACTTAATTGGAAATATATAATAGAATTCATCTTCGAGTAAAATGCTTCCTTCCTTAGCTTCTCCTATATAATTATAGTCGGTTATTATATCTTCTAAAGCCATAGAAAATTCATATTTTTCAATACTTTTTTGATAGTTTTCTAAATCAAACTCAATCATATTATTATTGGTAGTAATTTGGTTAATTATTATTTCTTTATCACTTAAATTTTCAAATTTTATTATCAAAGCTGTTAAATATAATTCGTCATTTATATTATTAACTAAGCCATATATGTTTGAATAGTCTAAATAATTATTACACTCGATATCGCCAAAACTAAGAAATATATCACCTAAAGCAAGACTCAATGTATCGCCATTAATATAACTTAATTCTAGAAAAGCATCGACTAAATTAAGTTCAAATTCATTCACATATATTTCAGAAAAATCTATTGTTAAATTGTATTGATAATATAATTTTTCTTTATACTCTATATTTTCAGCTATTTGTTCTATATTACTTATATTTACTGCTATTTTATTAATATTATTTGTTAAACTAGCGTTTACTATATTATCTTTGTCAGTAATAAAACTACTATTTTGATCAATAAAAAAACCAAATACTAAGCTTTCATTTTCAGTCATTAACCTTGAATAGTTTTGTTTTATAGTAAAGAAATTTACATTTACATTTTTGGGTTTAATAACAATAATTAGAATTATCCCTATTACAATATATAAAGTAATAATTGAGAAAAAAATTCGTTTCATCCAATTCTTTCCTTAATTATTTCATAATATTCTGTTTCTACAGTAAATGTTTCCCAACCACCTTTTTTAGTATTAATCCAAAAAAAGTAATACTTTCCAACACCATTATTTACCTCACCAGTTCCTCTGGTAATAATTTTTACATAAGTATTCGGATCTATTATAATTTGAAATTCATATGTTTCTTTACTAGTTGTAAGTTTTGAGTAGGAAACACTAGC
>JBAYZV010000178.1:0-3775 GCA_041672325.1 Candidatus Izemoplasmatales bacterium | reverse complement strand
CAGTTAAAAAGTACTTGTTGCCTATTTTTCTAATTCTTTTTTCAGGGTTGATTGATAAGTAGTTTTGTTCAATTTCTAAAATCGTTAACTTTTCTCGATGTATAGGAACATACTTAACCAAAAATTTCCGTTCAATTTCTTTCATATTCAATCACCTCATTCCTAAATTTGTAATTTTTTCATTTAAATATTTTAAAGAATGAAACTAAACAAATACATAATATTGTACTAATTTCATAAAAGAATAAAAAAAATGCATTATACTATTGAAAATTCTTTAGTTTTATGAATAATTAAAATATAACAGGAAGCCAAAAGGGCTTTTTTTTGCTTTACATTAAAAATTGTGATTTCGTTATTACGTTTTTTTGTTATCACATACTAATGTTAAGAGATTAATTTCTACATGAGGCACCAATAGCTAATGTTATTTAATAACAAGTACTAATAGTACTTAAAATTAATCTCATTATACACTTTATTCACCAATTAAACCACGGCGTATATGTCATACTTTTCACGTTTTTTATAAAAAAAACCATATAAGCATAAAAAAACAGGATTTAAGCAATAATGCTAAAAATCCTGTTTTTTGAAAATATTATTTTCTTTATCTAGCGTCTAGTTCGAGAGGCATCATATCATTTTCTAGTAAATCATTTCAAAGCAATTAAATCTTAGTTCTAGAAATCTCGTATGTTAATCTGTCAAAAAATCTTTAACTACATTTTCCACTGCTTTAGATGCAATATTATCTATAGCAGTGCCTATAACTAGAATATTAATACCTAAATCCTTAAAAGCTTTATAATTTGTCTTATTAATACCACCTTCGGCTATAGTTGGAACAGTAACAGCGTTTTTCAATGCTATTAATCTTTCTTCCATAAAAGGATGTATTTTTCCAGCTTCTACACCTTCATAAGACATACCAGTCATTAGTCCGATAAAATCAACTCCCACGCTTTCCATTTCTTTAGCTACTCTTGCCACATCTTCAGGAGTTTCTGCTGGAACTCCAAATGTATGTAAATCTGTAGGATGTCCAATATAAGCATCCACTAACAATCCATACTTATGGGCTTTTTCCACCCATATTTTTAAATCTTCAACGCTTGATTTATGAGTATGTAATCCATCTACACCAGATCTAGAAATCTTCTTGAAGTCTTCATCTTCAAGTTCAACAGGCATAATTTCCGTAAATCCTCCTGGGACTCCTAAAGTTATGAAAATATCATTACCGACTACATTTCTTACACCATTAGCTGCTTCAAGCATTTGATCCAACTTAATTTCATGTCTTACTTGTTCAGCCGCATGCATAGTAACAACACCCTTATGTCCTCTAGCTAATGCTAAAGCAGGATGATTAGGTTCTAACATTCTAGCCCCGCCATCTACAGCGGCTTTAGCCATTCTTGCGTCGTCTCCGGTAATACCTGTACTTAGAATTGTAGTTCCACCATGTTCTTTGATAGCTTCAATAACTTTTTTTCTACCTTTTTCTAATTTTTGTTTCATATCATTATAAATCATCATTCTACCTCCTTCTTTAAATGTATTCGATTAACTAGTATAGTTAATACAAAAGCAGCTGCTAATGCAATTAGCATTGCTAAAGCAAATCCCCACGGATTATTCGATAAGGCCGGCGCAACTACTGATGGTACATAAGCAGTTCCTTTAACATTAAGTAATCCAACAAATAAACCACCAAGACCAGAAGCAACTATAGCTGTAGCCATAACCATTTTATGTGAGAACATAAATGGATATGCCGCCTCTACAAACGTTCCAAACCCCATATTAATCGCAAAACCAGGAACAGCTATAGAGCGATCGTCTTTTCTTCTTGGCCAAACGATATTAGCTAAAGTAATACCAGCTGAAACCATCACTAATCCAACCATATCTACAGCCCCTAAGAAACTCATTCCTTCCGCTTCCATCTCCAACAAAACAATAGGTAATATAGCAGCATGATAAACACCACCCATTATTGCAGGCCAAATAAGCAATCCAGCAACTAACCCAGCTAAAGCAGGGCTTAAATCAATTGCAGAATCAATTAGCCAGCGGATACCATCGCCTAACCACAATGCTACTGGAGCCACTGCATAATATACCAATAAACCAGACAACAACCCTGCGATTCCACCAGCTATGATATTAGCAGTTGTTCCTGGAATTTTCCACTCAATGGCTTTTTTAATGAAAACAGTAGCCAAAATACCAGCCAATATCCCACCAATTATACCACCGATTATGCCACCATCAACCGACATGACACCAGCTACTAAACCAGCTACTATTCCTACTTCATCTAATCCAGAAACTTGCTTTGCAGCAATAACAGCTACTAAAACCGGAAGAGCTGCTATTAAAATATTGAATATATCTCCAAGTCCTGATAAGAAAGGTATTTGGCTCAAAGCTAAAATTAATGCCATAGCAATGAAACCAGGAATTGAAGCTAACATAATACCTCTAACACTAATTCTACTCCAAATACTACCTGAGTTGTCGTTTTGCTTAGAACCACTTGATTGAATAACAGCTCTGTACTTAATACCAAAAACTTTAGACAAACTAGTAATAGCTGCAATAGCTCTTGTTCTATTAGTTGTACCGGTAGTACCAGAAACGGATACAACCTTACAACCAAGTGATTGAATATAAGCCATTGATGTCCCACCAGTTCCAACAATCGGAACCTTTACTTCTGCAGCCGCCTTAAAAGTTTCCCTATTTACTCCCTTGGCATCAGCACTCATTACAACAATCCCATCGACAAGACCATCTCTAATGTCCTGAGCCAGCTTCTTATCGGCTGCCTCTGCTAATTTGTTAGCCTCTTCCAAACTAACATAATCTGAATTGACAACTTCTTCACCGTCATACTGAAAAAGACTAGCTTTAGTTGTCTTCTTAATGCTATCCATTGAATCAGTAGCTCCAATGAATACAACTGAATGAACCTTGATTCCGGCGGAATCACTTTGAGTCAAAATTTCACCTAAAAGCTTTTTAGGATCCTTACCACCTAAGCTAAATAGATTTCCACCTGAACTCCCAACAATTGAAATATGTTTCATACACTTCCTCCTTATGTATGTCTTTGTATTCATATTACACCTTTATGTACGTACATGTCAAGAGGTTTTTTGAAAGTGCTTACTTTTTTTCTTTTATAAACTAAAATACTATCATCTTTGTTCGTACATATTGAATAAAAAAACAAAAAATGATATCATTATAAGGTAAAGAGGTGAATAAATGTACAATGATAAATACTATCTTCATGAAAAAGTATATGAAGATATCAAAAATAAAATCATTAATAATCATTATGAAAATGGATCAATGATACCAAAAGAATTAGATTTAATGGATATCTATAAGGTTAGTCGCCATACAATTAGAAAAGCTATGGACCGCTTAATGTCAGAAGGATACATCTATAAAATCAAAGGAACAGGGACTTTTGTAAAATCTATAAAGGCAGATTATAAGCTTTCTAATATGTCAAGTTTCACAGAAATACTAAACAACCAAACAGGAAAGCCTAACTCTATAGTGATAGAAGCTAAGAAAATTAAGATTGACGAAAACATTAACTCAAAAGTCAATATAATGAATTGCGAAGAATGTTATTACGTAGAAAGAATTAGACGAAGCGGGAAAACTAATCTTTGTTTTGAAAAAACATATATAAACCCGAAAGTATGTCCGAACATAATTGATTTCATAACTCCTAATGCTTCTCTTTACA
>JBAYZV010000177.1:0-3830 GCA_041672325.1 Candidatus Izemoplasmatales bacterium | reverse complement strand
CAGGATATTGCCCGACAGGTACGCAAAAGTGAAAACCTGCTTATTACGGCAGAGAAGATGGCTGCAATGGATTTTCTCTTCAACGGTACATGCTGGCCGGAAGATGATTTTGCAGAAGCATGGAGGACGTTGATGCTTGCCCAACACCACGACTGCTGGATTGTTCCTTATAACGGCGGGACAGGAGATACGTGGGCTGATAAAGTGGTCCGGTGGACCGATACGACGAATCGAATTGCATCCGAAAAGATATGGAATCTTAGTGACAAAACCGATGATCATGAGTATGTCCGTGTATACAATACGCTGGGATCGGCACGAAAGGAAGAAGTAGCCTTGATTCTTCCGGAACCTCTTCGTGACCGCAAGATTGAACTCTTTGATGCAAAGGATAGGCCCGTGCCGTTTCAATTTTATGATGATGCGAATGGCGAAATAAAACTGCTTTTCGAAGCTTCGGTACCGGCTATGGGGTATGCCACCTATAGCTTGAAGGAGACTGACATGGAACTGCCTTTCGAAAAGGAGATGAATCATTCTTCAGAAAAGCTCACCATTGAAACAGCATATTATTCAGTAATTCTTGATCCTCTACACGGTGGAACGATCACTAGCCTGATCGATAAAATGAATGGGAAGAGACAATTGGTCCGCAACGGTAGATACCTGAACGACCTGAGAGGATTTTTTTATCAGGACGAGCGATTTTTTGAAGGTTCAGAAAACCGGGCTACCGTGTCGATGATCGATGAAGGAGAATTGTATACCCGTGTTAAAGTGGAAAACCAAATTGCGGGACATAACTACTATCAGCTGATCACATTTTATAACAACAATCCCCGTATTGATTTTACCCTGCACATCGATTGGGAGGGGCAGCCACGAATTGGAGCGTATGACAATGGTGATGATTATGAAGCTACGAATCGGAACAAGGCTTTTTATAATGATGACTATAAGCTTCATGTACGTTTTCCATTCAATGAGATTGGCAGGACGATACATAAGAACGCACCGTTCGATGTGACCAGAAGTGAGCTCGACAATACACTTTATTCAAGTTGGGATAGTATCAAACACAATGTGGTTCTGAACTGGGTGGATGTTACCGGTCAGGAGCAGGATTATGGAGTAGCGCTCTTTTCAGACCATACGACGAGTTATCTGCAATCCGACAGTTTATCGTTGGGTCTCACCGTTCAGTATGCCGGAAAGGCTTTGTGGGGGAGAGATTACAGGATTCATGGTCCCTCTGAAATACGCTATGCTCTTCTGCCTCACTCCGGTAACTGGGAGAAGGGGGAGGTTGAAAAAGCAAGTAGTCAGTGGAATGAACCAATGGTTGCACAATTCGTCTCGCATTCCTCTTCACAACCGGAAAGATCGATACTGGAGGTGGTTGGTGACAATCTGGAAATAACCTCGATGGTTGTCGAGGATGACAACCTGGTTGTACGTTTCTATAATACATCCTCTTGTGATATGTCCCGAGAAGTGATCTGGAACTGTCACATGGATAAAATTGAGCAGGTAGATCTAAAAGGCGATCTCATCCGTGAAGTATCACCAGCTCATAATGAGAACGGACGATTGCTGACAACAGTATCAATCCCCCGTTTCGGCTTTGTTACGCTACGGGTTTCCAATCCAGGAATAAAAGAATGAATTTGAGCGTGAGCAATTCAATAGAACATGTTCTCTCACGTCACTACTTAAACAATTTATACAATATGATATCCAATCGAAACAAGCGTAAAGCAATTACTCTTTCACTCGTTTTCTGCCTGATAATCGGGATTACCTCCTGTATGAACAGGGAGACAGTGAGTACAACAGTATCCACACCCACGAATTATGTAAACCCCTTTATTGGGGCAAGTACCAGTAGTCAGGCAGCCGGTGTGTATCATGGATTAGGTAAAACGTTCCCGGGTGCAACGACCCCCTACGGCATGGTGCAAGTGAGCCCGAATACCATTACAGGAGGGGATAACAGCCCCGGTTACAGTTACGAGCATGAAACAATTGAAGGCTTTGCATTCACACAAATGAGTGGTGTAGGCTGGTTTGGAGATTTGGGCAATTTTCTGGTGATGCCCACTACCGGTGAATTAAAAAAAATTGCAGGAAAGGAAGATGGGAGTATAATGGGTTACAGATCCCATTACGATAAGAAATCGGAGATTGCTGAAGCCGGTTTTTACTCGGTCGACCTTACCGATTATGGAATCAATGTACAGAGTAGTGCGACGCCACATTGCGGCATATTGCAGTTTACCTTTCCCGAGAATGACAAATCGCGTATCCAGATTGACCTTGCCCGCAGGGTAGGAGGCACATCTGTGGAACAATATCTCAAGGTGGAGGACGATTACACCATCAAAGGGTGGATGAAGTGCACTCCCGATGGCGGTGGCTGGGGTGATGGAGAAGGGAATGCCGATTATACGGTCTATTTCTTCGCTCGTTTTAGCAAACCACTTGTGAATTACGGGTTTTGGAGTGCCAATATCCCCGATAACTGGAGCCGAAAAAAGGATGATGTTGTGAGCATCCCTTATCTGACAAAGGTATCCGAAGCTCCGACAATTACTGGAAAAGATGAAATGAGAGGCAAGCATCTTGGTTTCTTTACGGAGTTCTCCAGCAAGAATGAAGAACAAGTCACGTTGAAAGTGGGCATCTCCTTTGTGGATATGGAAGGAGCAGCAAACAATTACAATGCCGAAATTGCCTCTTTAGAGTTCGACGAAGTGAAAGCAAAGGCTCGTCAGCTTTGGGATAGTGAACTTAGCCGGATCAAGATAGACGGGGGAAGCAATGATGAGAAAACAATTTTCTACACGGCGTTGTATCACACGATGATCGACCCCCGTATATTCACCGATGTGGATGGTCGCTACATGGGAGGCGACCAACAAATCCATTCAACAAACGGTGCCTTCAACAAACGAACCATATTCAGTGGTTGGGACGTGTTTCGTAGTCAGTTTCCATTGCAGACAATCATTAACCCCTCGCTGGTAAGTGACCAAATAAACTCACTTGTGACACTGGCTGAAGAAAGCGGCAAGGAATATTTCGAACGATGGGAAATCGTGAATGCCTACTCCGGATGTATGGTCGGAAACCCCGCACTGTCGGTGCTCGCGGATGCATATGTAAAGGGTATACGCACTTTTGATGTGGGAAAGGCTTACAAATATGCGAAGAACACCTCCCGTCTGTTTGGCAACGACGAGCTGGGATATACCCCTTCCAATCTCAGTATCTCGCACACGTTGGAATATGCATACACAGACTGGTGTATATCACAGCTAGCCAGCGCCATGGGTGAAGAGGATGATGCATTGGAATATGCACTGAAATCTCAGGCATATCGAAATATTTTCGATAAGGAGAAAAGATGGTTCCGCCCTCGAAAAGCAGACGGCTCTTGGGAGCACTGGCCGGAAAATGCTCGCACGACAGAGTGGTATGGGGCTGTGGAATCAAATCCCTACCAGCAAGGTTGGTTCGTGCCGCATGATGTTGAAGGCATGGTGGACCTCATGGGGGGCAGAAAAGCAGTTTTGGCAGACCTGAACAACTTCTTTGAAAAAACACCGGATGATCTTTTGTGGAATGACTATTACAATCATGCCAACGAACCGGTTCATTTTGTGCCTTTCCTGTTCAACAAACTAAATGAACCGTGGATCACGCAGAAATGGAGCCGTTTTATCTGCAAGAAGGCGTATCGCAACGAAGTAGAGGGTATTGTCGGCAACGAAGATGCCGGACAAATGTCGGCATGGTATGTATTGACTGCATCGGGTATTCATCCTTCC
>JBAYZV010000176.1:0-3834 GCA_041672325.1 Candidatus Izemoplasmatales bacterium | reverse complement strand
GACAATTCTGAAACACACCCTCGCGGCCCAATGTCCAATCCGGGTGGAAATCACCCTGGAAGACCTGGAATAATTATTTTATAATTTAACCAATAAATATCAAGTTTAATCCGTATAATTTATAAGCAATAATAAATAGGAGGATTAATTATGAAAAAATTTATAACAATTGTATTAGCATTAGCAATGGGTGTTGTTTTACTTGGTTGTAGTCAGACAAATGACGTAGCTATTGAATCAGATGAAGAGTTGTTTACATTACAAGCAATAAGTTCTACAAGCTTATTAAGCTATAATGAATTGAACATCCAAGAAACTGCATTTTCACCTTTATCCGAAGTAACAACAGAAAACGAAACTATTGAAGAACCAGTAATAACTGAAGAAGTTGAAAACATTGATTATTATGTTGAAATGATGGAATTATTCTTAGGTGATGAAAATTTAACTGTTACTTCTTTAGACTCTGATAATGAATTATATCAATTTATGACAACTTACCAAGTAGTTAATTTAAATGGAGAAGACGTTACATATACTTTCTATTATAACGAGTATATTGTTGATGAAAACCAAGAATTAATTCAAAATGAAAATACCCAAAATGATGAACAAAAGCAATCCAAAAAATTCCATTTCACTGATGAAGATGATAATTCAGTTGCCTTAGGAATTGAAGGAATACTAACCTTTGGAGATATCACTTATAATATCGAAGGTAAAAAAATACTTAACAGTCAACAAGAAATTTATCGTTTAAGATCATTTATTGATGAAGATAATTATGTAATGGTTAATTATCAAAATGATACTACAGACCGCGAAAAAGAAAAATTCTTCTTTAAATTGGTTGAAGATGGAGTTGTTGTTAATGAATCAAAAGTTATGATTTTCTCTCAGGCAAATCGTCTTCATTTAAAACTAGAATTTACTGAAGGAGAAAATTATTCAAACTATATTTTCAATATCAATACTGATGGAGATACAAAGTATATTCACATAGTTTACAAAATAAAGAATGGTGAAGATGTTGAAGAAGGTGTTGTTAAATTAACTGCTGAAATCGATGCGGAAAGTGGAGAAGTAATTTATACTTATGATATGGCTCCAAATAAAACTAATAAACAATATCAAAATCAATATAGACATGGACATCAAAACCAGGGCTCAAGTAACAGACGCTAACAATTATTTTTAATACTTAAAAGTACAGTTTAAAAAAACTGTACTTTTTGTTTTTAGATGATATAATATTATTACTATTTGGAGGATTTATATGAAGAAAATTTTTGCGTTTGTATTATCTTTTGCTTTTGTGTTAACTTTTATCTCTTGTGATTTTTTATACAGCAAACCGACTACTCAAACTAAAATCTCAACAGATTATACTTATTTTTCATCTAATGATTTAACTATTACAAATATTCAGAGTACAGAAGAATCTAGTTCTGTTGATACTATAAATCAAACTACTCAGAATTCTACTACAACCGAAGTTGTTCCAACTACTGATATTTCAACGATTGAAATTACAACTACTGAAACAATTACTCAACCTATTACTCAAACTACTACTCAAACTACTACACAAACTACTACACAAACTACTACACAAACTACTACACAAAGTTCTCAAACTGAAACTACTACTTCAGTAGCTGTAGAACCAATTATTCCAAGTGACTATAGTTTATTACAAGATGAACTTAGTTCTATTGGAATACCATCGATAGGAGAAACTAAAGTTCTAGTATTTGTTGTTGATTTCCCTGATAACAAAATAAGCAATCCCGCATCTACCCTTTTTGATGTTAATCTTGCTTTCAACGGAAGTTCTGAAGAATTAACTTATGAATCACTTAATAGTTATTACAAAAAAAGTTCATTTAATAAGCTTAGTATTACCGGAGATATTTTTGGGGTTTATACCGCCCAAAATAATGCTACATACTATGAAGAAGCTAACAACCGTTTTTATGAAACAAACCCTATTACTGGCGAATATTTATACGCTGATGCTACTCATCCTGATAGTGATTTAATCAATGAATTATTAACTTATTATGATTCAATTATTGAATACAGTGATTATGACAGTAATAATGATGGATTTATTGATGGTATATACGTTATGTATAATCACGATATTAGTTATGAAAGTGGCTCTGACTTATGGTGGGCATATCAATACTACTATTGGTATGAAGATGATTATTTTGATAATGTTTCACCTAATTATTACGTTTGGACATCCCTTGACTTCTTCTATGAAGGTAACGAAGGTATAAATGCAAAAACTATTATTCATGAAACTGGACATATGTTAGGTCTTGAAGACTATTATGATTATTATCCAGAAGATGATTATAATAGTGGTGGATTAGGTACATTTATGATGGATTATACCATCGGTGATCACGAACCATTCTCTAAAATACTTCTAGGCTGGATAACACCGATTGTAGTGGAAGAATCAATGACAGTTGACATAACAAAGAATTTACTTAACGGAGATGTCTTATTAATTACTGACAAGTGGAATAATACTATTTTTGATGAATATTTTCTTGTAATGTATTATACCCCTGAAGGATTAAACGAATTAGATCAAAGCTCTATTTTTACTACATCAGGAATAATCATATTCCATGTTAGTGCGGCTATAGATAATGGCTACAATCCTGACTCTTATTATTATTCTATTTTCAATAATAACAATACGGATAGTCCTGATAAATTACTTAAAATTATTGAAGCTGATATGAGCAAAGATATTGAGAAGTATGCAATTGTTCAAGACAGTGATTTGTTTTATGAAGGCGATGATTTTGGTTCTACCACTTATACTGATTATTCTTGGTATGATAATAATCCAATAAATCTTACGATTAACATTATCGCAATTGATCAAAATCAAGCTACAATTGGAATTGTTTTTGAATAAAAAAAGTAGATTAGTTCAAATTGGACTAATCTACTTATTTTTTTTTATTGGGAAAAACAATTCTTCTTTGCCATCGGTAGAATGAGCTAAATACGGAAATGCTGGCATGTGTTGCTTAACATCATGTAATTTGCAATACTCTTCTATATCTTTGTTAAAAAGAGCTTGTAGTTCTTTGTTTTCAAAGAGTATTTCTTGATAATAATGCTTATCAACTTTCAAAGTAATATATTGCCCAGCTTCAACGGATAGTATTTGGATTTCAGTTTTATCATAATCTATAATGTTTTTTATTTCATCAGTGTAAAGAAATACTATTTTACTGTTCATAGTAATTATTTCAGCGTGATATATTTTTTGATTTGCTATATCCACTCCACCTAAATCTAGATAATTCTTAATTCTTTGGTAAGCATCAGTATAACTCGATGAGATTGTATAAGCTAATCTCATTTTAGGCATCTCTACTTGTTGAATAAAAAGATTCATGATTAACACTTCCTTCCTTTATAAGAATATTATAACATATATAATCAGCTAAAAGTAATTAATGGTGATGTCCTTGATGTGTTGAATTAATTTCAATATCTTCGCACTCAAAATTGTCACATTGGTCATCAAAAAATTCTATTTGAATTGTTGAATGTAAAATGTTTAAATCTTTTAATCTTTTTTTTAGATTAATAGTAATTTTAGCAGCTTCTTCTATACTTACTTTGTGACTTAATCTAGCATGTAGCGTTGCGATCGGTACGTTTCCTTCAATTGACCAAAGATGAATGTGATGAATATTTCTCACATATTCTTCTTTACTAAGTTCTTCTTCAATTTTTTTTACAGAAAAACCTTTAGGAACTTTTTCAAGAAAAACTTCTAGAATTAATCTCATA
>JBAYZV010000175.1:0-3871 GCA_041672325.1 Candidatus Izemoplasmatales bacterium | reverse complement strand
AAATGCTATTGTCATCAACATCTTTTTCAGGAACTATTACTGCAGAGCCAATATTTAGTATTTCATCAGAAATTGTCGCGTGAATTATCGCTGATTCTATTAAGATTGGAAAATTATCTTGAATAATTGATGTATCATCAAAATCTATTTCATTAAAATCTTCAATTCCAATGAAATACATTGCTCTTAAAGCATGATATATTTCTAAGTTATCTATATATTTCACACCAGAAATTTCATCAATTATCACATTGCCATCAACGTCAGAAGTTGGCACAACTAACATTCCTTCATTTGACTTGTCCAAGTCAACGATTGTTTTTGTAAGTGTTGCATGGATAATCATAGAATCTAATAATGTGTTTACTTGTAAAAGGTCTATGTCATCTTCTGTATCGTGTTTTAATCTATTTATATAAGACGCATCAAACTCTATACCATCAAAACTTTCAATCTCTAAAACATTTATAGCCTTAAATAAGTTTTTTAGTTCAGTGACAGTTACTACATCAACAGGGGCATTATCAACCAGAATAGTTGTATTAACATCTTCAGGAACCACAAATGCTGAAGTATCCATAGTATTAAAGTAATTGCCAACTGTTGCGTACAATATATCAGAATCAAATAATGTATCGACTTCTGTTTCAGATAATTGTAGTATCTTCATCGGATCAAATGTAGTTTCTTCTTGATCATTGGTTACTATTATTAGTTTAACAGCTGAAATCGCAGCCACTAATTCAGATTTAGTAAAATAATTCAAATCATCATATATAACATCCGGAAAAACTAAAGGCATATTCCCCATATCCATTTCCATTAGTAAATCTGTAACAGTCGCTCTAATGACATATGATTCGAAAATAGTATTTATAGTCGCGGAATCCATTTCTGATAAAATGCCTAAATCAAGATTATCAAAATCTATGTCTGATGCTGTTTCTAACAATGCATCAAAAGCGTTCAGGATTTTCCTTAATTCTCCTTCTATATCACCGTCATCTTTCCAAACAATTGTGCTTGGAATAGTTAGTGCTTCTAAACCTTCTATGGCAACATTTCCACTTAGAACATTAATTAACGCTTCAGTTATTAGACGAGATTCTAAAAGAATAGTTAAATCAACGGCACTAATTTCAGCTAGAGTATCAGTCATATTCCCAGCCATTATAACGCTAAAATCAACATCTGCTTCCACAACAGTTGCTAATATTTCTCCTAAAGCTGTTATTTCAGCTTCTAAGTCTAAGTCTTCAGGAACAGTTAGTATCAACGAGATGTCTCCTTCAGAATTTTCTAACATAGGCAGTAAAACGCTTTCTGTTATCAACATGATTACATCGGAATCAGAAATGTCTAAAAATAAATCTCTAACATTATCACCGGTAATTTCTATTTGATCTAAATTTCCTTCACCACCAATATATCCAGCACCATTTAAAATATCAAACAAAGAACCAGCTATTGCTCCTATTTTTACTAGTTCTGATTCAAAGTCTATTGTTCCATCATATAGTTCTTCTATTTCAAAAGGAAGATCTTGTTCATATTCAATAGATGCATATTCAATAGTTAAAGGTAAACCTGAAATGACTAGTTTTGAATTTGAAATAATTTCAAAAATATCTCTGATTTCTTGCCCTTTGATATCAGTTAAATTTTGAGTTTCTTGATAATCGGACAAAGCAAACACTTCTAAAGCTTCAGTTAAAACCATTAATTCATATCTTAAAGCTATTGTTTTTTCATTATGCTCAAAGGATAGAACTGTATCAAAAAGGTTTATGTGCATAGGCACTAAAACATCTTTATCAACAACTGAGGACACTTGAATTGCATTGGCAGCTTTTACGAATATATTACTATTGTATTCCTCAACCATTTGGGTAAGTATAGCTAAAGCGTCTCCAGCCTCAAAATCTGATGGAATTATTGGAGATGGATTATCTCCGGAATCAGAGGTGTCTGAAAGTAATGAAAAGTTTGCTTCATATATATCTTGACGATAACTAAAACTTAAGTTTTCTGTATCGTCAGTATTTTCTTGCATCTCAGAAAACTCAGTTAACAAAACAGTCATACTATCAACAACAGATATCATTCCGCCCATTACTACAAGCATAATAAAAATTGCCATTAATCCGTTACCAATACCAACTAACGCTCCTAACCCTCGCATTTTGTTAGCGCCTTTTTTTGTCTTAAAGAAAATAATTCTAATTAAGAAACATATAAACTTATATATAATAAGGATGACTGTAAAATAAAGAACAGTCCAAACAATCTTTAAAAGAAACATCATTAATCCTGAAGCTAGTTCTAAAAACTCTCCTGACATTTCTGAAAGATTTATTTCTTCACCCATTACGAGCTGTAACACCTCTTGATAATTATTTTTAAAAGAAGTGAAATCCGCTAATGATGAATTTACATTATCTCCAAGTATTTGTCCTAAGAACGATAAATCTGCACTCCAAATTATATTTACAACTAAATTTAAAGTTACAAAAAAGACAATATAAAAAATCGCCATTGTTATTAGCGTATATATAGACTTTTTAAAACCTTTCAAGAATCCAGCGAATACCGCCAAACCAAGTACAAGATAAAAAACTAAATTTAGTGATAATAGTATTCCAAAATCAAATGATAAAAAGTACATCTTTTCACTTCCTTCCAAATATATTTATTATATAACAATTATACTACAAACTTCGAGTTTGCTAATGTTTAATAGAAAATTTCTTTAAAAACAACAAAATATTGCATTATATTAATAATTTCATACATTATATATAGTCAGTTTTTAAGCATAAGTTTTTTACTGTTAAAAAGAACCGAAATGTATTATAATAAATATATAATTAATAAAGTTAGGTGATATCATGAAAAAAATATTGTCATTTGTTATCTTCTTAGCGCTAATATCATTTACTGTTAGTTGTGCTTACTTTGACATTCCCTTTGCTATAAATTTAACTACCACACAAGAGACTACAACTACAACACTACCAACTAAGGTAAATGGTACAATCACATTCGAAAATGAAGACTATGAATCTTTAGCTGTTTTTCATTCTTCTACTTATGATTTAAATGATATAGACGATTACAACCAAAATCTCTACGAAACAAAAGAATACATTAGACATGCAAATATAGTTGTAAATCTTGTTGTATACACTCAAAGTTACCCGTGGGGTCTTGAAACTAATCGCGAATTAGTTAGTAGCGGTTCCGGATTTATTTTCTTAGAAAAAGATCAGTATTATTATGCAATAACTAATTATCATGTAATTGAAAGTAATTTAACTAATACTAAAGTAGAAATTAAAACCTTTAGTGATAGTGCTTACAATACGGCAGAAATTGTAGCTTATGATGCTACGTTAGATTTAGCGGTAATAAAATTTGCTAAATTTGACCGTACTGATGTTACAATTATTGATATTTATGAACGTTTGTATTACAAATTTAATACAGGTGAACTAGTAATGGCTGTTGGAAATCCAAGTTCTTTGAATAATAATGTTACATTTGGCGAATTTAAATCAATGGAATCATTAAAAGACGTAGATTATAATGTTTTGTATCACGACGCAACAATTTCTAATGGTTCAAGTGGTGGTGCGCTAGTTGATGTTGACGGAAATCTTCTAGGTGTTAATACTTGGGGATTAGAAGATAGTGATGAATTCTCTTTCGCGATTCCTAACTATATTGTTTATTCTTTCTTAATTAATAAAGGAATTCTGGATTAAAACTCCAGAATTCCTTTTTTTATATTAAATACAATTTCTTGTTCAGGATAATTGTTGAAAACAAATCTTACTTTTGTTGAAGGATTTTCCTTAACAGTTTTTAGGTA
>JBAYZV010000174.1:0-3872 GCA_041672325.1 Candidatus Izemoplasmatales bacterium | reverse complement strand
TCTATCTAACACGATTCCGCTGGTGCTACCAGTGATTTCTGAATTGTTGATTGTTAATAGAGCATTTGATTTAATAAATATACCATTCCATCGCTTATTATCATTATTGATCTTAGAATTATTAATTTCTAATTCTCCATATACATCAATCTTTGCGCCTTGAGTAAGAATATTTTCAGAGTTTTGAAATAGTATTAATTTCCCCCCTTGATTTACCGTTATAGTTAAATTTCCGTATATTCGATTATTACCGCATAGCGTCAATGTAGCTCCAGAGTTAACCGTAACATTGTGATTGATAAAGGTATTGTTAATGATCGTATTACTTGAAATTACTGAATTAACGCGTTTGTATGTTCTAATCAGCTTTGCATCACCTGCATCGATTGGAATTTCTTGATCAAAATTATAAGTTTCATAAGTAAGTAAATCAACTAAACCATAATCTGCATTATTCCCCTGGATTTTTACGACTTGCGGATCTGCTGTAATAAATGATTCATCTATGTTTGGAACTGCTATATTGGAGTACAAACTACCGATACGATTCAATTTATTTGAGTTATCAGATGTGGATGGAAGAGCAAATTCACTTCTTCTATTGACTAGGAAAAAATAAGTTAAATAATTATCATAATACGGAGCACATTCTACAAATCCCTCATATCCTTCATGATAATTGTTGTGATTATTAAGTCCTGTGTTATCATAAGCACTTAATGTGAACTGTGAAAAGGCAGGATTCATCGAATTAATTGAAACAGGATCTCTTTGCAATGTTTTAACCTGTTCTCCATCCCAATTTAGTGGTTTTAAGATTTGTGCAAATTTTAATATTTTTGCATTTGCTTCTTTGACTGATTCATAACTTTCCGATAAATACAGGTTATCTCCAGATGTTTCATACATAGGGTCAATGGGATTATGTTTGTTCAGTTGACCTTCCAAACCATATTGCCCTGCATTCTCTCCTGGATTATTACTATAAAAATCTTGCATACTGGTGAAGTCAAAATAGAATAGACCATCTGCATCATAACATAAAGGCAGATATGCTAAAACCTTTTGCATGGATTTAGGCGGTTTCAAAGTCCCTTGCCAGCATAATGCATTAGCTGAATTTTTTGCATATTGTCCATAAGCCTGAATTATAGGATAAAATTTTCTGTTATTAATACCATGAAAGTTCTGAACATTAAGTGTATTAATAAATTGTCTGCTTTCTTTAAAATATCGATTAAATAAAGAAAGCTTAGTTTGTAAATATTGATAAGTTTGCGTCGGACTTATGTTGGGTTGAGAAGGAATGATATTCCAATAGTCGATATAGCCCAGTTGATAGAACTGTGCAATAACATTGTTCGGATCTGCTTCTCTGGCAAAGATATTATTTTCAAGGAAAATATTGCCTTCATTTATCCAGGTTTTTACACTCCTAAAAGTTGTTAATGATTGAAATAATTCTTTGTTTGGTCTTAAATAAGCTTGTATTTTTTGATGAGCGATATACTGGGTAGGCCAAGGTTCGTCTTTACCTGCAAAATCAGAATAATTTTGAAACAGGTAAGAATTTTGAGTTACATAAGATTCCATGTTTTTTGCTTTTTCATCTACAATCCGTATATAATCTACTCCTAAACTTTTTTCACCTGGATAATAGATTGTTGGAAACAATAATAGATCAGCTTCACTTCGATAAGTAACCAATTCCCAAGTATCATTGGGGATGTTTTGTGAATTGACTGTAATGTTTATCATTCGATCATTTGTTGTTTGAGCAACAAATGAATCCACAATTGTATTTCTGTTGAGTTTAAATCGAAGATTGTGGTAGCTCTGATAAGGTGATTCTAATTCTGTTTTCCCATTTATATTTAAAAAATTAGCTTTTGTCATTACTATTTCATTAGAGACATAAGCATAAGTATTGTTATCGTTATAACCTAACCATGATGGATCATTTGAGACTTTTGTTAATGGATACACTCTAAAAGCCAGATTGCCATTTCTTTTGTTTTTGTAAAGAACTTTTGCTCCCAACCGGCAAATGACATCATTGGCTTGATATTCCGCTAATTGCTGTTGTGTAATTCGTAGTCGTGTTTCGATATAATAGTCATCATATTCTCCAGTTTGAGATATGTTATTGATACCCAGCGTGTAGAAATCTTCATTTGATGACCATGGATCAACCATGTAATCAAACACATATCCAGCACCTAAACTACTATTGCATTGTACAAAGTATTTTGATTCATTAGGGATGTAGCTTTGATAAGAATCTAAATTGCCAAGGTTTGAGTTATTTAGATTTAATGAGTTTTTCACCTTATACCATTTCATGTCAAAAGGCCAAGTTTCACTGACAAATGAGCTTATATTTGTCGTTTGAAACTGGTTTTGAGCAGATTTTTCTCCAAAATACTCGGCTTGGAATTTCCAATCAGTTGTTAATTCTAAATCTGAATAAAACCTTTTTGCTGGTCTGATTTCATTCGCTTGAAAAGATTGAACTTCGTAATAATTAGTTACATCCATCGCTAAATTAAAATTAGCATCTTTCATGTAATGTGCGATACTATCTGATGAAATTTCTTGTCTTAGACCATGCTGATATGCACCAATGAGAAAATCATTGTTTTGTGCATGTAAACCTGTTGCAAAAATGATCATAGATAGATAGAATAGATAGATAGGAATACTTGATTTCTTTAATAAATGAATATTAAACATCATTTCCTCCTTAATTTTTTGCAAAGATTAATTCTTTTGGTTTATTTGTCAATAAATATTATCATAAATAAAAATAAAATATAGGTTTAAAGCATCTGTATGATTAAACATCAATTTTAGTGTTCAAACAGTTTGATTTTATAATAGATTTTTTGTTTTTCAAGTCTGATTTATATTATTGAAAAATAGAGAATAGTATTTTGAAAAAAGGTCTATTAAGAGATATAATGTTGATTTTTACGATAAAAGAATTGCTAAGAAATAGATATTAAAGTCTATTACCATCATAGTTATTATCATTATTTTAAAATACTATATAAACCTTAATATATCTTTATGTTCATTAACAAAGAAAATTCCTATATGTAAAGCCTATCTACAAGTTTATTAAAAAATAGTTTTAAAAAAAGCTCGTTTTGTCGTGGTAATATTATTAGAAAGGGACTGTGTTGTTCCTTTGATTATAAGTTACTATTTTTTAGCTAAAATGATTTTTAGTGATTTAGTGAGAAGAAATAATAACTTACATAAGATATGAAAGAGTTTTTACTTTTTTATATTTGTATTGACACTATATGTTTTTTGTGTTATAAAGTGTATAATGGAGGGTAAGATGAATAAATCAAGTATCAAAAACAATATGATTAAAAAGTTTACCATAGCCACTATTACTATAGTTGCAGTCTTTTTTACTTATGTTTTGATTCAAGTTTATAAGGCTGAGACAGATCTTACCTATCAGGTTCTTGAAGAACTAACTGCTAAGAGTGCCAAACAGATTGAGCTTGATTTTTCGAATTGTTTTACATATTTAAAAGCAATTAAGCACAATATTGAACTTGGAGTTCTACAAAACAGACAATATGCAGTTAATTATATCAGAGAAATGACTATTCAAAATAACGATATTCAGGGTTTATTTTTGATGTATGAAGAAAATGCATTTGATGGACGAGATTCATTTTACAAAGGAGATTCACTTTTAGCATCAAACAAATATGGTCATTTTACTCCGTGGTGGTATAGAGAAAATGCTAATATTTATCAAGGTAAAGCAGGTCGTTTATATTTTGATGATGCATATTACGCTAATACCAAAACTGCAAATTCTAAGCAAATATCAGATCCATACATTGATA
>JBAYZV010000173.1:0-3911 GCA_041672325.1 Candidatus Izemoplasmatales bacterium | reverse complement strand
TTTTTTCATAAAGTAAGTAAAACCAAGCTCATACACTTTGAAGACAGTAATCATTATAATGATATATCAAAAGCCGGGGACGTGGTCGAAAAAAATATCATAAACACTTGCGACTATTTCTTTGGCTTCATCGGCACGGTATGCGAGGTTTTATTACTCTCGAGCGTTGTAATCATATTTAACTTTCGTTTGTTATTTGTCGGTATTCTTTTTATAGTCATTAATTTGCTGTTAAGTTTCTTAACGAGTAGATATGGATATATACAATATGAAAGAAACGTTAAGAATATTAGAAAACAAAATTATATTTCTTCGCTGTTTGCTAATAAAAGGTATGCAGAAGAGCTGAAAATATATGATTTTTCTCCTTTTTTAATCAGGCAATACGATAAAATAACTGAATATAAAATTAAAAACATTAAGAAATATTCAGTAAAGATTTCTATTCTCACTGCTTTACAGAAATTAATGCAATTGTCACTTGTATTGATTATAATCATTGTTCTTGTGGGCGGTGTTTTGAAAGGGACCACTACTTTGGGTGTTTTTTCCGCTATGCTCGTCGCCACACAAAACTTCGTATCTTCCTTCTCTTCGCTTTTCAGCATAATTCCCAACATGAAAAAAGAGTCCTTATATATTAAGAATTATGTAAAATTCATGGAAATGGAAGATGATTATCAGGGAAGTTTAGAGTGTGTTTTTGAGAATTTAACCATAACAACAAAGAATCTCTCTTTTAGTTATCCAGGTTCAGAAAAGTTGGTTTTAGACAGCGTAAATATGAATATTAACGATAATAAAAAAATAGCACTTATCGGACCGAATGGCGCTGGTAAAACCACTTTAGTAAAATTGCTCATAGGTCTTTTTCCACCCCAAAACGGTGTCATTTTGTATAATCAGGACGATCTGACGGAAATCAGCCGTTATCAATTATATGATCGTGTCGCGGTCATACCCCAGAATTTCAATATTTATGAGTTTACGATTGCGGAAAACTTGTTGATGAGGGAATACACAGAAGAGGATGAGACAAATGTTAAAACCGTTTTACAGAGAATAGGATTATATGAAAAGGTACAAGCCCTCAAAAACAAAGAAAATACGGTTTTGGGAAAGATGTTTGAAGAAAACGGAACTGAATTTTCCGGTGGCGAAAAACAAAAAATCGCCATAGGTCGGGCTTTAATAAGGGAGCCGGAGATTATTATCATGGACGAGGCCACCGCATCACTTGACCCACTGGCGGAAAAGGAAATAATTGATCTCAGCATGGAATTGTTTAAAGACAAAAAAATGATCATCATATCGCATCGACTTTCAATGGCGCTTCAAACAGATTATATATATTTATTGGATGAAGGGAAAATTGCCGAGGAAGGCACCCATAATGAATTAATGGAAATTAAGGGGAAGTATTACGAACTGTTTACTACCCAAGCTTCAAAATACGGTTTGGAAAAATGAACATGGAACTGCAAAAGCGAGTAATTGAAATATGTTGTCAGAAACAAGGGTGTTTTAAGACGAAAGTAAACGGCGACTGCATGTACCCTTTTATTAGGAACGGTGAAAGCGTTTCGGTCTTTTCCTATAGTGACAAGGAACCGATGGTCGGTGACATCGTATTGATTTTAATAAATAAAGACATGTATGTTCATCGATTGTTAAAAATAAAGAACAGTGGTGTCATAGCCAAAGGCGATATGAATGTCAAATTGGACGATCCCGTGCCTATCGACAATATTGCCGGGTTTATCAGGAGGTATCAGTCCTATAACAACAGAAACAAGCGTCTTATTAGAAAACTTGTCAGATTGTCATATAAAGCAGGTATTTATTTCGAGAAAAATATTTTTAAAAACAGGGAAAAATGCCTGGAGTCAATGCGAAAGAGAAAGAAAAGAATTATAAGCATTTCGAGAAAGGTGATAAAAAATGATCACTAGCGAACAGAAGTTTATTCTCGATGTTATTAGAAACAATGATTATGTGAAAAGACCAATCGATTACAAAGTGTTAATGAACGAATTGATGAGGCACAGATTGTTTCTGGCTTTGTATTCGCAAGTAGAACCTTATTTACCAGAAATATACAAAAAAATATATTATTTGAACAGGCAAAAGTTATTAAATGTTAAAAAAGCGCAACTAGATTTTTTTAAGAAGATAATAGCCGAATTGAATAATACAGGAATTAACTATATTGTATTGAAAGGCTTTGCAAATGAAAATAAGCTCTACGGTAATTATGAAAGTCGTATGTTTGGCGATTTGGATATATTTGTTCGGATGGAAGACTTTGAGAAAATCATTAATGGTATTTTAAAAGTATTTCCCGATGCAAAAGTCGAGTATAATTGTGATTATTATTATCATGAGACATTGGTAAGAATAAATTATGACGGTCATGAATACATGTTAGAAATTAAGAGAAGGCATCGGGGTTGCCCTTATGCTGATAATGCCTACTTTTTTTCTAATATTACATATGAGCGGATTTCCGTTGGTGATCTTATGTATCCGGTCTTAAATGAGGAAGCGTTATTCATTTCCTTTGTTATATATATTTACAATTATTTCTCGCGAAAGAGCGCTTATATCCTATCGCGAAAAAACCGATTATGTTATTTCTATGATTTCTATAAATTATGCAAAATAATAGAATATAAAGAGCATTTTAAAAAACACCAGAATAAATATGAACATGAACTGAAAACTGTTTTTCATTGGCTCAAGATCGTTTTTAATGACAATAGTTTTGCATTTGCTGACAAGCCAAAGGATGAAATGCACTTTGAAATTATTGACCGGATTTTTAATAGCGATATGATTGGCGATGTGTATGAAAAGTTTTATTTTGACTTAGCTGAACATGCCTCCGCACTTAAAAATAATTTTAAACTAAGTTCTAATGATTATTCCATAAAAGGAAAGGTTCGTGCTCACGGTGAACAATTATATATCGCATTCAATACCGATTGTTTTTGCAATGACGGTAATGAATTGGTGTATCTCTATTTACACGGTAGAAATGTTTATGGCGAACCTTTGTATCCCTTTTTACCTGTTTCAATAAGATTTTGTCAAAATGATATAAGAATATTCAACAGATTTACCATTGATCATTCAAAAGGTATTTTCCGAAGAAACTGCGAGGCAGACATGCCTTATCATAAACCCAACACTTTTGCATATTCTCTGTCGGATGATAAGATAGAAATATCCATTGATTTGTCAAAACTAAATGTTAATCATTTGACTGGTGAAACTTATGGATATAATATCGAATTAATTAAAATCATCGATGACGATAATATTATTGTATTATCAAGAGAAAATGATAATATTGAACAACTTAATTTTATTAGAAACGAAAAAGCGTAATAAACACATAGAAGAAGAAAGATGTAAACTCATTCGCTTATCAATACCAATCGGTTGCGCATGTCCTTTAATCATAAATGCCTGCCTTCAGCATGACTCGGAGGGAGGCATTTTTTATCCCTGTAATTGCAAGCACATCTTTCCAGTTCGCATATTCATTTGCATACTGACGCCGCTAGAGAGGCATTGTAACACATGTAAGCCTATTCCCTTGGTAGCGTAAAATTTTATTGGTTAGTATTAGTTAGATGCTATAAATAGGCGTCGAAATTTTTTAAGTGTTTTTAACTATACAACCATTTAGGTGAAACGATTTCATGTATGAAATCCTTCATCTTTGACGTCAATAGCTACAGGGTGATTGCCGTGAGTTGTTATGACGCGGCATCGCGCGGGACTTTGCTTCACGATCTGGGCGACGCTCTCCGGCAACTGACGTCGACGACCCGCGAGGATGAAAGCAATCTTAGCCTCGTCCGCATAAATATCGCCTTCTTCAAGGAATTTCTACGCTGGTATTT
>JBAYZV010000172.1:0-3977 GCA_041672325.1 Candidatus Izemoplasmatales bacterium | reverse complement strand
AAATTAAATTTTTAACAGCATATACGTCATATATTTAAAAAATTCCAAAGTATTAAAATTAAGAAATCATTCAATATATTTTTCGATAAAAACTCTCTGTTTTTCAGTGCTTTATTAAACCCTATTGTATAAATCAAAAATATACTTAGTACTAAACTTAAAAATTAATAACCTGATTCACTTAGTTGACTTTAATCCAATTTTTATAACTGTCATCAACCTTAAAACTTATTCTTTCTTTAAAAAGTGTTCTGTTGTTTCGAACTTTATTTTGCTTTTTATTGATAACTTAGTTATCCAAAAAGCCTCTCTTTCTCTTTAATTTATTACATTCCTTAATATAAAAAAAGATGCTAGTATTCCACATAATGTTTTTATGTGTCTACCAGCATCTTATCAGTCCAAGGTGTAACCTAACTCATTTTTTTATATCTTTTCTACTTAAAGAACTTCCTCTTTTTTTTCCCTTAATTTATCAAGAACCCCAATATACAGTTACTGCACCATCCAAATTCCAATTTGTTTGCCAAAGCGCCGGTTGTTCACTAGCAGCGGCATAAATAACTAATTGTACATCTTGTTGGAAAGCATAATCCTCGATCAATGTCACTGATTCTGGAATATATATTTCTATCAAAGAAGTGTTACCTTTAAATGCAGAATTACCAATAGTAGTTAATTGTGATGTATTAGATATTGAAAACATCGTTAAACTGACACAGTTTAAGAAGGCATAATCATCAATCAATATAACCGTATCTGGTAGCACTATTGTTTCTAAAGCATCACAATTTGTAAATGCAGAGTACTTAATTACTAATAAGGTTTCAGGTAAATCTATCGACATTAATTTGTCATTATTTGAGAAAGCAAATTGACCAATCGAATTTACAATCGAACCCTCTGGGAAGATTACTTCTTGTAAATTCGAATCAAAGTAAAACATATTATCACTTATTTCAGTTAGAGAAAGAGGAACTCTAAAACTTGTTAAATTAGTACAATTAGAAAATGCATATGGTCCAATATAACTAACTGAATCCGGTAAATCAATAGTTTGTAAAGCAGTATTATATTTAAAAGCAGAATCACCTACATAATTTAAAAGACTACCTTCTAAGAAAGTCACTTCAGATAAATTATTATTACTATAAAATACTCTTGCTTCAATAGAAACGACTGATGCTGGTATTGTGATTGCACCAAAATTATCGCAATCTTCAAACGCACTTTCTCTAATATATTCTAAAAGACTACCTTCTTCAAAAGAAACGGTTGTCAAACTATAACATTTAAAAAAAGCATTTTGATTTATCGTTACTACTGATTTCGGTATTTCGATTGATAGTAAAGAAAAGTTATTATAGAACATTCCAACTGGAATGTTTTCTAGAATTGCGTTATCTTCAAAACTAAAAGAATTTAAACTATAGTTATATGCGAAAGCATTTTCTCCAACATAACCTACATTTTTAGGAAGAGTAAATGATTCTAGATATTTCAAATAAGCAAACGCTTCTTCACCAATAAATTCTAATTGACTATTAGGCATAAACATAACTTGCCACAAACTACTACAGCCACTAAAAGCTTCCGGCATAATATTCTTAATCGTTTCCGGAATAAACACAGTTTCTAAAGTTAAACTTCTAGAAAAAACATTAGAATTGATTTGAGTTACACTGAAAACTGTTCCTAAAATATCTATTTCAGAAGCAATAACAACATCTTTTTCGTTACAATAACTCACTACATGAGAAGTTAAGTCAGATAAGCCAACATAAACTAATCCGTCTTGTTTAATTATTCCAGCAGAATCGTATTCAAAATTATAACTAGAATCAGCCCACGCAGGATGAAAATTTAACAAAGAAGTTCCGCTTGTAACATAAATAGTTGCTGATGGATAGTTGTTAGAAAAAGCTAATTCTCCAACTATTAATGTACTTGCCGGTATAACAACTGAAGATAATGTTGTTGAACTTTCAAAAGCAAAATCTCCTATGACTTCAACACCTTCTGGAATAACCACATCACTAAGATTTAGATTTCCTGCAAAAGCTGCATAACCAATCGATACTAAAGTAGAAGGAAATTCATAAGAAGAAAATTCCGCTTCTGTGAAAGCTAAATCAGGAATACTAGTAATACCTTCTACAAAAGAAATACTTGAATCTACAAACCAACAGTCAGTCATGCTATCAGTTTGGAATATTGCGGAGTACGTAGTTTGGTTAACCTCAAAATTACATCCATAAAAATCAACATTTTGCCCAGAAAGAGCATCTTCAGCTAAGACTATACTAGCAGGTAATACTCCAACTTGAGAAAAATCTGTATCGACATAAGTATAATCATTTTGATTAGAACCTAAACTAAACAAACCAGTCGATCCATTAAGATTAAAATCTTTTAAAACCATCTGTGATCCACTTACATATAAGCTACTGAACGAATTATTACTAAAATCAAATGGAACACAAGCTTCAATTGTGCTGTTTTTCACAAACACATTAATTGCGGAATTTTCTACTAAATAAATTCCTACAGGTTGTGTAACGAATATTGAATCTGATACAGTGACTCTAATATTGTTTGTATTTTCAATTGATAAAGCAGAAGATTCCTCAGTGGTTATATTCACGTTTGTTAAATCCAGATCAAAATTACTTACTCCAGAAATTTGAATTGCTGAATTAAAAAACGTATTATAAGGATGGTTAAGCATTTCAATATCTAAATCACTAATTCTTAGATAACTATTTGTCGGATAGTTAGTTTCATAACTGCCATAAGCAAATTCGTTTATCACATAAATAGCACTTTCTATAACATAAGATAATAATTTATAACCATTACCATTAATTGTAGTTGGTCGATAAATTTCTAGTGGATAATACAATGAAATATCATTAGCAAAAACTATTTCATCGTAAGCAGGATTATTTAAAGCGTTTCTCAATTCATTACTATTTGAAACAGTAACTGATGTTTCTCTTTGCCATCTAGCATACAGATTCAAATCTGTTTTTACCAGTTCCCCATTAACTATGTGCCTAGCGTTAGCGTCTATTCCATCATACCATCCAAGAAAGTTATATCCTTCTTTTTGTGGTAGTGATAATGACAAAGCATCTCCATAATTCAAAATCATTGTTTCAATTGGAGTTCCTTCATCACAATCAAAACTTATTATATAAGAATTAGTAGAAAAGACTGCTGATACAGTTAAATCAGAATTAACGTTAGAAAAATCAATATCCCAACCCATAAAAACATGTCCTTCTAATTCTGGATCATCTGGAGCTACAGCACTCTCAGTATTTCTAACTAATTGAACATCTATTACCTTTTTCTCTCCATCCAAGAAACTAACTAAATTCAGTACATTTAGTTGACCTAAATTGACAACAGTTGTATCTGTATAAGTGACAACTAATTCACCAAATTCATTTATCAACATTGTAGAAATTCCTAAGCCTTCTAAACTAGAAATATCATATAGATTTTTCCATAATACTTCACCAGCATATTTCCACTGTAAAAAATCTCCATTAACTTGGACCAAAACCTCAAGTCCGTCAATACCAGCTGGTCCTGTTATTGCTGTTAAAGACACTAAATTCTCCCAAGTTTCTTCGCCCAAATATTTCCATTTAAGGTATTCACCTTCTACAGTAAGCAATACTTCTTTTCCATTATTTCCAGCAGGACCAGTAATATCAAATAAAGAGACTAGATTAATCCATTCAACGTCACCTACATATCTCCATTGAATATAATTAAGATTTTCTTGAAATTCTACTTCTTTACCATCGATTCCATCTTCTCCATCAGTTCCATTAATTCCAGATGGCCCTGTTAAAGAAACTAAATCTATTAGATTATTCCAAGTTTCTTCACCTTCATATTTCCATTTTATATATCCGCCATCCACAAGGAACAATACTTCTTTACCATCAATACCATCAGTCCCA
>JBAYZV010000171.1:0-3981 GCA_041672325.1 Candidatus Izemoplasmatales bacterium | reverse complement strand
GCAAAAAGCCGCGTTTTAGACGGCTTTTTTTTCATTTTATCCTGATTATTTGCTAACATGATTACCTGATTAAATATTCCCAATACTCCCGTTTTTGTTCCGGGGACAAGGTTGTTAACGAGTTAACATAGTCTTTTACGGTATCCCATGCGGACACGGGAATTTTATATCCCGCATGAGCGTACAGGATATATTTTTGTGCTTTGGAAAGTTTTTGGGCTTCGATATAGGCTGTGACCTTTTGTTTTTTGGAATTGTAGATTGTGTCGCCTTGATCGTCTTTTTCTCCCTCGATACTGCTTATCGTAGAGAGATACAACGTTAGATTATGCGACATGTTTCCCAAAGCCTGATATGCGTAAAACACCCTTTCGCCTTTTGCAAATTCCCTAGCATATTCGTATGTTTTCTTAATGATTTTTTCCTTATTTTCGTCGTCTAATTCCTGATAAAAATTAGAGGAAATAATCGCTTGTAATTGTTCGTAAGAAAACTTGCCGACTTTCTTTTTGAACTCGGTATATTCTTCTTCCGTCATGTCTATTCTTACGCCGTCTTTGGTGTAATAATAATTCGGGATACTTGGTAAAACCTCGGTATTACCGTAAGCTGTGTAAAGTCTTAAAATTTCCTCGTCAACGGGCGTTTTCTCAATCTCGCTAACCCAGAACGGGTAAGCGAAGTTTTCCATTATTCTGTTTATCCAGTTCGTATCTACTTCTTCTTCTCCCCAGACATTAACATAAGGTTGTAAATGCTGGGCGTAATAAGGAATTTTTGATTTAAAGTAGTTTATGGATTGTTTTACTTTTCTGGAATAACCTTTGCCGGTTGTTCCTGTGGTTCTTCTGGTATCGTCTATAGCCTTGGCGATTTGACTACCTAACGTCGGAAAGAACTGCGCCAAGAAGGATTGCATGGAAGCAACAGCAAACCCGGCAATCTTGTTGTCATCATAAGAAGACAACGCGCGGTTTATTCCTTGCAGGAACGACATTTCGGTTAAGGGATCGAGAGCCGTCGTATAGGCGCCTATCATGCCCCAGTAATCGGCTTGGTCTTTTTGTGACAATGCCCTGTATATCTCTACGCCTGTAAAGAAAGGAATAGCTGTTGGCTGAACCCAATCAAGAGTATAAGACTTGCCGGCGATTTCGATCGAAAACGGCTGCATACCAAGCGCTTTTTCATAAGAGGCCGCTTTTTTATTTTCATCTGCGCCGCCTTTAACTAGCCCGGTACTTGCAAGGAACATTCCCAAGAATAAAATTGCCGAGCCGGTCAAACCTTTTGACATCGTGTTTACCCATTCGGAAACAGTTATCTCACCGGATTTGACCTTTTTGTAGTCTCTCATTGCTTTGATAATGCTTAACGGCGAATACTCAAGACCGCGTCGGGCAATATTTATCGGCGTTTTTGTAAAAGGCATAACTGCGGAAATGGCGAAATCGGCTAATCTGCTTCTCGCGCGTTCTCGGTTGATTATTTCAATCAAACGGCAACTGTCTTTGAACGTTGCTTCCAGAGCTTGTTTCATAGCGTAGTCGCTACCTTGTTCCATAAGTTTCGGGTTGTTTTGTAAGTCTGTTGCTGTTAAACCTTTCGCTGTCGCCCATTCGGCAAATTCCCGCATATATCTGTCTCGAACGAATATCGTGTCGCCTGTTTCCAACGCCCAATACGTCACTTTTCGCACAGCTTCAAGCGGTTTTGAGGCATAAACTCGTTTGCCGGGTTTCATTTCTTGGAACTTGCTTTCTATGTCCTGGAAATGCTTGCCCGTATGTTCTTCAAGGAATAAGAGCAGTTTTTCGGATGGTTTTTTAAATGTCCGGGTGCGTTTCGATTTGTCCTTTACGATAATTGGCTCGAGCGCTCTCGCTACAAAGTTTTTTAAATTGACAACATTTTTCATAACAACATTGCCGATATAGTTTCTACCCCATGTTTTTGGATTAAAGAGCATAGAGATATATCGCCATTGCGTCATTTTGTCCCAGAAATCTCCCGTCTTCTGCATATTCAAAGACTGTTCTATTTTTTTAGAGATCGCCTCAATCGCTTCTTTCGATTTAGCCTTTGATAATTCTTCTTGCATATGCACCGGAATAAGAACGGGATCGTTATCGTAACGGTTTTTAAGTTCCTGCAAATCGTTTTTCACCGCTTCGGCGTATTGCTCGGCATATTTGCCTGCTTTATTTTCGTCGCTTACAAATTCCTTAAAGATGCTCGTTAGATTATCAACATAATTTTGGCTTTCGGGTGTGAGCCGAACGATATTATTGATAAACCTCGACGGGATCCCGGATTCTTGGAATTCGGGTTTAAGTTTGATATCGACTTCCAGTTTCGTGATGTTTTGTTTTTTAATGACTTGGATATCTTTCTGCAGCCACTTTGTTTCCCGTTCTCGCTTAATGATCTTAAACTCTTTGCTATGAGCGTATCTTCTTTTCTTTGTCTTTATCTCTTGCGAGAATTTGCCCGCAAGTTTTTGCAAGGTTAAGAACTTACCTTCGGGAGAAAGTTTTTGAATAATGCTTGCGGCCTGTGTGGTTTTACCTAACTGGTTAAGGGTTGCCGCCATAGTAGCGATTAGATCAGCGGTTTTTGCGTTTAAACCGACCGCATTACCTTTTTGCACTAAAAGAGCTGCTTTAGCGATAGTAACTTCCGCTTGTTTTGTGGCGGAATGCATGGCGTCTAGTTCGGATATTGCTTCGTCAAGTTGGGTCTCTATCCCAACATCTTTAACGAGTTTTTTCGCTTTATCGACGGTTTCGATGTTCGGGGAAACGGTATAAATGAACTCTTTATCCTCTATTTGTTTCATTAATTCTTTGCTAGCATATTTTTCTATTGCTTGCGTAGCCGTTTCCTTAAAAGCCATCTCTTTAGTTTCAGGCTTTTTAGTAGTAGTTTCTTCATTGGCAGAAATATTAATAGTTTTGGAATGATTTCTATCTAAATCAACTTTTGCCATTATCCCTTCGTCGCCATTAATCCAAGCCACATCATAGATACTTACCTCTTTAGAATTTACTTTGTTTTTATTTTGGCCTGCGTATTCAAGTGCTTGTTGATAGGAAGTTGAAACAAAAGTTCCATTTTTGATATCTTTTGAACTATAAACAGTTATTGTCCCTTTTTTGAAGGCCTCTTTTGCTTGTTCTCTAGAAAAATCACCCCATTCAAAACTTTCTTTGTCGTTTAAGACTTCGCCAAATGTTTTTACATCTTCCAAAGTTCTAATTCCAACATGATAATCGTCTGTCATTGGATTAGTTTTTAAAACTTCATCAAGTTGTTTCTTTTTAAGAGTTTGAATTTGTTTAGATTTAACTTCTGTTCCCTCAACCTGTAAAGCTGTTTCTCTGGTTTTTTCCTTAAAAGCCATCTCTTTAGTTTCAGGCTGTTTCGCTTTTTCTTTTTCAGCAAGGGCGTATTTTACTTCGGTATCTATTTCCGTTCTAACTTCTGTTTCCGCGCTTTCCAAAGCTTTCGCAAACAGTTTCTCAGCCTGTCTTAAAGTCCGGAGTTCTTTGCTTTCACCTTTCAACCTTGCGATCAAGTCTTTTATAAATTCCCAAATTCGCTTTGCCAAACTAGGTTTTTTCTCAACAAGCCGTTTTATGCTTGCCTCGTCTTTAAAAAGCCGTTCGGAATATCTTGAGGACATTTCCTTTTCGATAAACGAAACTTTTTCGGTCTCAGTCTTGCCTTCAAGCAAGGAAGCGTAAGTTTCCATTATTTTAGCGTATTCGCTATCGTAACTGCCTTCTTCTTTTAAGGCGTTCAGCACAAACTCTCGATACTCGTTTCCACCTTTTGTGTTCTCGAAGTAATGGCCCAGTTCGTGTTGGAAAAGTCGTTGATAAGAGTTTTCGGCGTTTGGGTTGATGTGAATGACATTATTTTTGGGATCGTAAAAGCCGTTCGTATTCTCGTCAAGCGAATTGTCAAAAACAATGTCTG
>JBAYZV010000170.1:0-4012 GCA_041672325.1 Candidatus Izemoplasmatales bacterium | reverse complement strand
GAATAACTATGAAAAGTATAATTTTAGCTGGCGGGTGTTTTTGGGGTGTCCAAGCTTATTATGATAAAGTTAAAGGCGTATTATCAACAAATGTTGGTTATATCGATGGTGACTTTCCTAACCCTAACTATGAGCAAGTTTGTAATGGTTCAAACCACGCAGAAGCTGTTAAGATTGAATATGACGAAAAAGAAGTTAGCTTAAAGCATTTGCTTGACCATTTTTTTCAAATTATCGATCCAACTACTTTAAATCGTCAAGGTAATGACCTTGGAAAGCAATATCGAACCGGAATTTTTTATGATAATGAAGACGATTTTCAATTCATAAATAACTATATTGAGAGTATTAAGAATCAATATAAATCAAAAATAAGAACAGAAGTAAAAAAAGCTAAAGAGTTCTATCTAGCGGAAGAAAATCATCAAAAATACTTACGCAAAAACCCTTGTGGATATTGCCATATTGATTTAAGTTTGGTCGATGATTTAGATAAAGAATATTTTGAATAAATGATTATATAAAAGGATGGTGTTTTTAATGAAAAGAACCGATTATATTAGTTGGGATGAATATTTTATGGGAGTTGCACATCTTTCAGCGATGAGATCTA
The DNA here is from genome assembly GCA_041672325.1 of Candidatus Izemoplasmatales bacterium. Taxonomy (GTDB): domain Bacteria; phylum Bacillota_I; class Bacilli_A; order Izemoplasmatales; family Hujiaoplasmataceae; genus UBA2289. Next base: position 3,399 of record JBAYZV010000170.1, on the reverse strand, counting down.
AAGATGAAAGTTCTCAAGTTGGAGCCTGTATTGTTAATCAGAAAAACAGAATAGTGGGAATTGGTTATAATGGTTTTCCTATAGGGTGCAATGACGATGATTTGCCATGGGAAAAAGGGAAAGATTTTTTAAAATCTAAATACGCTTATGTAGTTCATGCAGAGCCAAATGCCATTTTAAACTCTTCTGTAGACTTAGATGGTTCAAGAATGTATGTGACATTGTTCCCATGTAATGAATGTGCCAAGTTAATCATTCAGTCAGGAATTAAAGAAGTGATATATTTAGATGATAAATACGCTAATGATCCAATCTACGAAGCTTCACGCAAGTTATTCAATATGGCAAATATAAAGACTAGAAAGCTAGAAAATTATAGTTTAAGGATTGATAATAAATGAATGAGTTAACTAAGAAGTATTGGCCATTTGTTAAAGTATTAATAATACCTTATCTTTTCTTTATGTTTATTCTGTTCTATCCAATTCCATATTATTTAGACACACCGGGTGGTATCACTGAAGTTGATAGTTTGATTAGTGTTGATTATAATCAAGATAAAGAAGTAACGGGTTCGATTTCATCGACTTATATTGTTTCTATCAATCGTCCAACCTTCTTTCAGTTTTTGATAGGTTCATTTTCTGATTACAATTACGCAAATGTTTTAACTGGTAGTTATGCTAGTTATAGTAATCAAGAAATATCGAAAATAAGTTATCTTGATAAAGAAACTAGTGTAAATGCAGCAATTATTGTTGCATATCAAAAAGCACAAATTGGTAACTCAGAAATAAATATTGATTATGATGAGAAAGTTATGGTTTTTGGTAAAGCCACATATTTATCTCATTATGATGAAATAGATTTTGGTGATGAATTTTTATATATGATTGGAGATAATGATTTTGAAGTAACAGACTACAAAGCTATTTCTGCTCATACGGTTTTAGATTCTTCATATCAGTTCTTTTTTAAGAATAGTGAAGGTGAAACGTATTCTAAGATTCTTGTTAAAGATCCAGAAACATCAACCTTTGGAATTACCTTAAAATATTACTATTTGGTTGATAAAGAAAATACTTATCCTAGATACACAGAAAAAGAATCTAATATAGGTGGACCAAGTGGAGGGCTATTGCAAACATTAGCTATTTATAATATGTTAATAGAAGATGATATAACTGAAGGTAAGAAAATAGCCGGGACCGGAACAATAAACTATGATGGAACAGTAGGATATATTGGTGGTACTGAACAAAAAATATTGACTGCTTATTTGAATAAAGTAGATGTTTTCTTTATTCCTTATCGTGATCGAAATTATTATTATGATAATTATGTAGAGGCTTTAAGAGCATGTGAAAAACATGGGATAGATCCATCAGGTTGGTTAGTTCCAGTATCTTCTTTCGATGATGTTCTAGATTACTTTGAAAATCCTGAAGCATACTTAGAAGGAGTGGTCTTATCATGAAGAAGTATATAAAATTATGGAAACAACTTTTAAGCGAATTTTCTGGGAAAGAAGTTTTAAGTGCTTTTTATGGCGCTCTTATTTATACTTCACTAATAGCTATACTTGTTTTAGCTACAATTAGCCAAATAGTGTCTGTTTACCTTTATTATTTGACATTGTGGATAGTATTGATTATAATTGTTATGGCTTTATTAACCTATATTTTTCATTATTTTTGGTTTAAAGCTTTAATTATTAAGAAACCAGAAACAAAAACAGACATTAAAACTTTATTTCTTATCAATCAAATTATTATAGACACTGTTTATTTGATAGTAGGACTGCTATTTATTTTTGTTTTTGTCCCGATGTTAATGGTCTAGGAGAATCATATGAAAAAATGGATTATAATTATACTTGCACTAATAGGTATTGATCAAGGAAGCAAAATTTGGATTTCCTCAGTTTTAGTTGAAGGAGAAACAATACCAATTATTAACAATTTTTTTCATCTAACATACACTCGTAATACGGGGATGTTGTTTGGTGGGTTTGAAGGTCTCTCAATTGATTACTATTGGGTTTTCTTAGTGTTCGCTGTTGTTGCTGCAGGAATATTTGGATATATGTTCTTTACTGGAGATTTCAAAGATAAAAACTTATTTATTTATAGACTAGCTTTAGCACTATTAATCTCCGGAAGTCTAGGCAATGCAATTGATAGAGCGATTCAAATTGATCACGCTGTAATTGACTTTTTAGATTTTAATGGTATTTGGTCATATATCTTTAATTTTGCTGATACTTTCCTTAATATAGGAATATTCCTCTTCTTTATCGATGTATTCTTCTTAGAAAAGAAAAGGGGGAAAAGCAATGGATGATATATTTTTTGAATATGTAGTTTTAGAAACAGATAAACTAGATCGAATCGATCGTTTTTTAGCTGAAAAATTAGAGGACTTAAGTAGATCTACAATAAAAAAACTAATTCTTGAGAATAAGGTATTGGTTAATCAAAATGTTGTTAAAGCAAGTTACAATCTTAAAACACAAGATTTAATAGAAATAATGGATGTTGATTTTAGTGAGACTGAGATTGTTCCAACCAAGATGGATTTAGATATAGTTTATGAAGATGATGATGTACTAGTAGTTAATAAACCATCTGGTATGGTTGTACATCCAGCTCCAGGACATTATCAAGATACTTTGGTTAATGGATTGTTATGGCACATCAAAAAACTTTCAAATGTAAATGGTGAAACAAGACCTGGCATCGTTCATAGAATTGACAAAGATACATCTGGATTATTAATGGTTGCTAAAAACAATTATGCTCATGATATCTTAGCTAAGGAATTACAAGAGAAGAAAACAAAAAGAGAGTATATAGCTTTAGTTGATGGGGTCATCAACAACAAAAGAGGCAGAATTAACGCTCCGATTGGCAGGGATAAATTAAACCGTTTAAAAATGGCAATTACAGCTTCAGGAAAAGAAGCAATAACAAATTTTGAAGTTTTAGAAACTTTTGAAGATTCTACTTTGATAAAATGTGTTTTAGAAACTGGTAGAACACATCAAATTCGAGTTCACCTTCAATATATTAATCATCCTTTAGTAAATGATTATGTTTATGGTAATGCAAAACCAAATGATTTTGGTCAATATTTACACGCTCAAACTATTGGGTTTACCCATCCAAAAACAAAAGAATGGTTAGAGTTTTCTTGTGAACTTCCAACTGAGTTTGTTCAATATTTAGAAAAATTAAAGAACTAAAAGTAATCAACTTTTAGTTCTTTTATTTATTTATTTATTTATTTATTTATCTATCTATTGTAGTTTTTGATAGTTTTTGAAATTTAATTTAGCTATTCTTTCAAATATATCATTTCCGAATTTCAATTTGATGACTTTTGCGATTGCATCAACTC
>JBAYZV010000169.1:0-4063 GCA_041672325.1 Candidatus Izemoplasmatales bacterium | reverse complement strand
ACTTTTATGGGTTCATTTCATTTTTATGTGTCTACTTATATGGATTTAGTTCAATTCACTGTCTACTTGATTTGATTTAGTTTATATCATTTATTTGAATTCTGCTTTTTTAGTATTTTTATTAAGTCTTCAGTTTCCATTGGCTTATAATAGTAAAACCCTTGTACATAACGACATTCTGTTTCTTTTAAATGTTGTATTTGTCTATTTTCTTCTATCCCTTCAGCTAATACTTTGAAACTTAATAATGAAGCTAATTTGATTATTGTATCATAGATTTCTTTCCCTTCATCATTCAGATACTTGACTGAATATGAACGATCTAATTTTACTAATTCTATTGGATATTTCATTAAATAATCCAAATTTGCTTGTCCGGTGCCAAAATCATCAATTGCGATATTAAACCCAAGAGATTTTAGTTCTTCAAGAATCTTATTGGCTTTATTCTCATTATTAATAATCATACCTTCAGTAATTTCAATACCAAAAAGATTAGGAGAAATATTATTCTTTTTCAGTTGTTCTTTAATGTAATCAAAGAAGGTAATATCATCAAATTGGCTTGCGGAAATATTAATATATAATGGTTTTGGTTCAATTCCTTGGTTTATGATTTGTTGTAAAGCTTTAATTGCTTTCTTTACAATGACTCTACTGATTTTATCGATAAGCATGTTCTTTTCCGCAACCTTAATAAATTTAAGTGGCGAAATGTCTGAACCAGATATTCTAGCAAGCGCTTCGTATCCAATGATTTCTTCTGTATAAATATCAACTTGAGGTTGAATTAAAATTTTAAACTTATCTTCTTTAAGTGCAGTTTTAATTAAACTGATTGTATTGATTTCGCTTTCAAGTGTTTCAGTCATCATTTCAGTGTAGATTGTATATTGATTTTTTCCGTTATTTTTAGCCTCATACATAGCGATATCAGCTTTTTTTAATAATTCAGTAGATTCTTTTCCATGGTCTGGAAAAATAGAAATTCCAATCGAAAGATTTAAATTGTAATCTATATTATTGATTGTAAATGAATGATTAATGGTGTTAAATATAATTTCTATTAAATCATCAAGATAATTACTTGTTGAATATTCTGCAAGTATAACAAATTCATCACCACCATAACGTGATATGAAATGAGATTGATTGATGTTGTTTTTAAAATTTTCTGCAACTTCAATTAAGAGTTTATCACCAAATATATGGCCTTTAGTATCATTATAGTTTTTAAAATCATCAAGGTCGATAAATAGTACAGCAAATCTCTTTTTGTTTTTGATGTATTGCTCGATAGTTTGAGATAAGCACATACGATTTGGAAGTTTAGTCAAATAATCAGTTAAGGCCATCTTTTGGATTTCTTCATTTAATATGTTTGTTTCTATATTGTTATTTTTAATCTTGAGTGATAGTTCATTTAATGATTTAAAAACATTATTGAATACAGAGTATTTATTAGTAGGAATGATATAATCTCCAGTTTTAGGATTAAAACTGGTAATTGACTTATTGAATAATGATAGCGGCTTTCCAAGTTGAACAATTACCAGCATTACAAAAGCAGTAATCATGATAAATGATACAGTTAACATTCCAATGCCAATTTCGCGCCCTATAGCAGTGTATAGATCGCGTGAATAACCAACGCTTAATATAGCAATAATCTCTTCATCCACAATAATTGGGGTTGCTACTTCAAAAACTTTTTTATTAATCACAGGGTAAAAAACCTCAGCAGATATAGTTTCTCCAATAAAAACAGAATCATATTGTGAAGTAATCTCTTCATTTGTATCTAAATGTCTTGTATCAGCTATTATGTCTTTGTTTGTATCAATAATAAAAGCATATTCTACATAATCAGTTTGGTCAATTATTGATTGTACAATATTTTGATAAGAGTTTTTATCAATTAAATCAAGAACATGTTCAGCATCTAATGCAGTTTCAACAAAATATCCATCAAGGTCTCTAACATATACAACCATATAATATAATCCATCATTTTCTGTAGATGGTCTAATTCCTTCAATATAAACATCATCTCCACTAGTGATAAAATTAAATATTGGATCTCCTGGAGTAGGTTTCCAACCAATATATTCACTTGTAGAATCATATAGAATTTCACCTTCAGGAGAAAACCACCAAATATAGTGAATACTCTGTGTTTCAGCCACTTTGGCTAAGTAATCATTACTAAGCAGATCACGCTGACTAATAACTAATCTTGCAGTGGAAACTAAATTATCGTTCATACTATCTATGAGCTGTGTTTCTAATTCCTTGTATTGATAAACTAATCTTGAATAAGAGAGCGAGAAATTCTCGCTATCTTGTGAATACAATTTTTTAAAATTATCAGTAATAACAAAATGAAGTATAAAAGTCATCATTATAGCAAGTAAAGTAATTGTCACAAGAGGAATCAAGAGGAATCTTTTAAGATTGATAGACATACGTTTTTTTATAAGGTCACCTTTAGATTTCTTTAGATAATTGTAATTATATTATAGAAATACATATTTTGCAAAGTCAAAACAATTAAATCTGCCATTTGTTTAAATGATAATTATTAACTTAGGCTGTTAGTTGACAAGAGATATAAATTATACTATAATTATGTTGTACTTAGTTAGTTGGAAATCACTCATACGCGACGCACAATTATTAAAAGGGAATCGAGACTATTCCTGTGTTGAAAACCTATTCATTTAGGGATCCTAAAGGACTTGTATGAGATGCCCACGTAGACGGTAGATGTAGTCTGCCAGAGTGATTTCCAACTGATTAAGTGCATTTTTTATTAAAATTTAGGAGTTTGCTTGATGTTAAGAGTTATAAGTGGAAAATATCGTTCTAGACAATTAAAAGAAGTAAAAGCTGATTCTACTAGACCAACTACAGATAAGAATAAAGAAGTATTGTTTAATACTATTGGTCAGTTCTTTAATGGTGGTAAAATGGTAGATCTTTTTAGTGGAAGCGGAGCATTGGGAATAGAAGCCTACAGTCGAGGGATTGATTATTGCGAATTGGTGGATAGTAACTTTCAAGCTATTAAAACTATTAAAGAAAACATTGAAAATTTAAAACTTGACAAAGATGATGTTAAGGTTTTTAAAATGGATGTTTTTAAATTTTTGGAATCTACTAATAATACTTTTGATTTGATAATAGCTGATCCACCTTATAATTTAAATCGATATAATGACATATTAGATTTAATCTCAACTAGACAATTACTTAATAATGGTGGTATAATTGTTCTAGAATCAGATAATTCAACTGAATTCCCTGAAAAATATGGTTCTTTACAAAAATATAAAGAAAAAATTTTAGGTTATTCTAAATTCACTTTGTATAAAAGGGAGATTTAAATATGAAAATAGGTTTTTATCCTGGTAGTTTTGATCCTATCACTTTCGGGCATTTAGATATTATTACTCGTGGTGCAAAATTATTTGATAAATTATATATTGCAATTTCTGTCAACCCCAATAAAAATACACTTTTTACAGACGAAGAAAGAGTTGCTTTAGTTAAAGAGGTTGTTAAAGATTTTGATAATATTGAAGTCATTAAGTCTAATTTGTTGACAGTAGAACATTGTAAACTTGTTGGTGCTTCACACATATTAAGAGGTTTAAGAGCCGTGACTGATTATGACTATGAATTTCAAATGACTAATTTTAATCATGAAATAAGTTCAGAAATTGATACTGTTTTCTTAATGACACAAGGTAAGTATTCTTTTTTATCTTCATCTTCAGTACGGGAATTAGCATATTTTGGAGGCGATACAAGTCCTTTTGTCCCAGAGATAGTAAAAATCGCAATTGAAAAAAAAATAAGAAAATAAAATTTTAAATATTATTATCATATTCTTTATGAATTACAACTAAACCAAAAATAATAAACTTTTTTCTTTACAAACTGGCCCTCTCATATTATAATATTTATTGCGCGTGACTCGGTAGCTCAGCAGGATAGAGCAACGGCCTTCTAAGCCGTCGGTCGGGGGTTCGAATCCCTTCCGAGTCGCCATTATTTAGAA
>JBAYZV010000168.1:0-4073 GCA_041672325.1 Candidatus Izemoplasmatales bacterium | reverse complement strand
TACTGATTAAAAAGGCATTACTAGACCACCGTTATAATCAGTATGTTCACCGATTATATTTACTCTACCAGGGGCGAAGTAAGTTCTTTTTGGTTCAGAAACATATTTTTCAAAAAACAGATTATTAATGTGTTTATTCATAATTATATACCTCATATTTATTATACTACATCCAAAAGATAATTTCATTTGCTTTAAGAAGTAATATACAAAAAAAAGCTTAGTATCATACTAAGCTTTTATGTACTTATTGTTCTAGACTGTAAACACTTGCTTGTTTTCTATCTCTTCCGACTCTCTCATATTTTACAACGCCAGTTATCATTGCGAATAATGTATCATCTTTACCGATTCCTACATTTTCACCAGCATGAATTTTAGTTCCTCTTTGACGGTAAATGATTGATCCAGCGGTACAAAACTGACCATCAGATAGTTTAGCTCCTAAGCGGCGACCAGCAGAATCACGACCATTTTTAGTCGAACCGGTACCTTTCTTAGACGCTTCAAGTTCAAGTATATTTAGATTAAGTATCACTTAAAACACCTCCAAATTATTCTTTCTTCTTATTCGACGTTAATATCTGTTATGGCAAGTTTCGTATATGGTTGTCGATGACCATTTTTACGATGATAATGCTTTTTAGGTTCATATTTGTAAATTACAATTTTAGGACCCTTGCCATTTTTAATCACTGTAGCAGTAACAGTTGCATTTTTTACATAAGGTTTACCAAACTTTGTTTTGTCGCCACCGATCATTAATACTTTATCAAAAGTATATGTATCTTCTGCTTCAACATCTAATAATTTTTCAATGTAAATCTCTTGTCCAACTTCAACTTTAACTTGCTTTCCGCCTGTTTCAATAATTGCGTACATTGCAGCACCTCCTCTTTAGATTTTTTAAGACTCGCCAAATGTTGGTAACTTAATAATAAGTTTTAAAACCAATTATGCGCGGTATGCGTTATTCATACGAAAGTATTATACACAAACCACCAAGTTTTGTCAACAAAAACATTCTTTATAGAAACCGTTTTAAATTTAAATTATGGAGTTTTATATTATTTCAAAAAAAACGAGAAAATTATGTTAAAATGTTTATTGTGAGGAGTGATAATTATGCAATGGTATCATTATGTTTTGATTAGTTTAGTGATTTTCTTTCTTATCTATTTTACCATAAGTTTTTCCTTTTATCAGAAAGTTTTTATTAAGTATAAAAATACCAAAAAAGTTTTAGTAGATCATCAAAGCGATTTTTATAACGATGCTTATAATTGGTTTAATAATATTCCTAAAGAAGACGTATTCATTCATTCTTATGACAATTTAAAGCTTCACGCATACTTTTTACCATCATTAGAAAAAAGCACTGATAATTTAGCGATTGTAATTCATGGCTATCAATCAAAAGCCACTGATATGATAATAATAGCGAAACTATACTCTGATCTAGGATTTAAAGTTCTTTTAATTGACTTAAGAGGCCATGGGTTGTCTGAAGGAAATTTTACTTCAATGGGATATTACGAAAAATACGATTTAAAGAAATGGATTAATCATGCTTTAAGAAGTTATGGGGGAAACTCCAAAATTCTATTACACGGTGTTTCTATGGGCGCAGCGATGAGTTTATTAGTGACAGAGTTCAGCTTAAAAAAACATATTTCATATTTAGTGCTAGATTCTGGATATACAGTATTTTCTAAAAGTTTAGCTGAAAGTATTAAACCAAAGGTATTAAGAATATTTATTCCTGGCGTTTCTCTTTTTACCTATTTATTTCATCATTTTACTCTAAAAAATATTTCCCCAATCAAAGCGATTAAACATTCAGAAATTCCGTTTTTAATTATTCAAGGTGATAAAGATAAACCAGTTCCGTTAAAGATGGCTGAAGACCTATTTCAAGCTTCACCTATTACAAATAAGTCCCTTCTAGTAGTTGAAGGTTCACCGCATGCCAAAGCCTTTGAAATTAATAAAGAATTAGTAACAGATACAATTATTTCTAATATCTATAAGACCTTTAATATCAAGAAAGCTAATATTAAATTTTGCACAGAAAATAAAAAGGCAGATCGTAAATGATCTGCCTTAATTATTTTTTAAGATATACCCTAGCTTCATATGGCTTCATTATTTCTGAAGTTATTTCTGAATAATTTTGAAGAATAAGTTTCTGATTTAAAAAATCATATTTCTTAATTCTAATTACATTTGGTGAAAAATTACACAAAACATACAATTCTTGTTTGTTATATGTTCTTTTATAAGCATAGATTCTCTTGTTTTTATAATCTATATCTTCATAATCACCATAAACAATAATTTCATTATCATGTCTTAGTTTAATTATTTTTTTATAGTAATCTAAGATAGTTTTTGTTTGTTCTTGATTATTCTTAACATTAACAATTTTATAATTTCCATTGACTTCTAACCATGGTCTAGAGCGTGAAAAACCTGCATGAATTTGATCGTTCCATTGCATTGGAGTTCTAGCATTATCTCGAGACATCAGTTTAATTCTCTTCATCATGCTATTATGGGAAAACAAGAATTTACGCCCTAATTTATAAATGTTATGTGTCTCAATGTCTTGGTACTGACTCAATTCTGTATAATGAGCATTAGTCATACCGATTTCTTGTCCTTGATATATAAAAGGAGTTCCTTGTTGAAAGTAAATAATTGTCGCAAGAAGAGTAGCTGATTGATAATAATAATCCATGTTTCCAAACCGAGATATACTTCTGCCCTGATCATGGTTTTCTAAATAAAGAGTATTCCAACCATTTAATTCTTTTTGCCATTTTGATAATGGTTTCTTTAAGTTAAAAGGTTTAAACTTTTTTATAAACCATTTTACGACATGATTATCAGCTGCCATATGATCAAACTGAAAAACCATATTCAATTCTTTTCTTTCTGGATTCACTAAATCCGCTGCGGTTTTAGGGTTAATGAAAACTGTTTCTCCAACTGTAAAACAGTCATACTTAGAGAAAACATCTTCATATAGTTCTTTTAAATAAACATGAAGATTTGGGTTATCAAAGTAGTGTTCACTACCTTTTAGTATTAATTTAAATTTTCCGTTTGGATGATTATTATTCTTGGCAATGATGTTAATAACATCACATCTAAAACCATCAACACCTAAATCAAGCCAAAATTTAATCATTTCTTTAATATCTTGTCTAACGTTTTCGTTATCCCAATTTAAATCTGGTTGCCCTTTTGCAAAAAGATGAAGATAATATTCCCCTCTTTTTTCAGAAAAAGTCCAAGCTTCTCCACCAAAGAAAGAAGACCAATTCCTCTTTTTTGGTTCCCAGTGATAATAATCCACGTATTTTCCATCTTTATTCTCAGATTTAATGAACCAAGGATGCTCTTTAGATGTATGATTAATTACTAAATCCATTACGAGTTTAATACCCGCTTCATGCATTTTGAAAATTAAATCCTTCATATCATCCATCGTTCCGAAATCTTTAGAAATATCTTGATAATCGCTTATATCATAGCCGTTGTCTTCCATTGGAGACTTATAAACTGGTGATAACCAAACGATATCAACACCCAATTCTTTTAAATAAGGTATTTTAGCTACGATACCTTTTAAATCTCCAATACCATCATTATTAGAATCAAAGAAACTTCGAGGATAGATTTGATATACTACGCCTTCTTTATACCAAGCTTTTTCCATTATTAACCCCCCATAATACTTTACTCTTATTATATCAAAGTTTCACATAAAAAAAATAAAAAGCCAAAAATTTGGCTTAAATATTTATGGCGACCCGAAAGGGATTCGAACCCCCGACCTCTAGCTCCGGAAGCTATTGCTCTATCCAACTGAGCTATCGGGCCTAAACCCATGAGAAAATTGGCGACCCGGAAGGGATTCGAACCCCCGACCGACGGCTTAGGAAGCCGTTGCTCTATCCTGCTGAGCTACCGGGTCTTTTTTTTTGTAAAAGAAAAAGTCAGTTGCCTGACTCTATAATTCTAAATAATGGCGACTCGGAAGGGATTCGAACCCCCGACCGCCGGCT
>JBAYZV010000167.1:0-4165 GCA_041672325.1 Candidatus Izemoplasmatales bacterium | reverse complement strand
ATTCAAATATTTAGAGAAAAAATTACCAATGCTTGTCATCTGACTAAGATTACCAGTTATTATAAAAAAAGACACAAAAGTTAAAATTAAATACCAATCTACTCTTTTGAATAAATGTCTTCCAAACAGCAAACCTAGTAATAGAGTAATTAGAAAAGCATAAACTAAAGGTATAATTTGTAAAATTAATAATAATGCATTAAGTAGAATAATTAAGTAAATAAACAATTTCTTCAAGTTCACTGTCGGAGCTGCTATATTCAAAACTACTATTTGCTTAGGAAATATCAAAGCTGTTGTAGTAAGAACTAATATTCCTCCAATAACTGAAATTGGTAATGTCATACTTATAAAATTAGAAAAGTTTAATTGATAATGAGCAAACAAATAAATATTTTGCGGATCACCCATTGGAGTAAGTGCACTTCCTAAATTAGCTGCAATAGTTTGCAAAACAATAATAGGAATAATATGTTTCTCCATATTTATATGTTTAAAAATAAAAATAGAAAACGGAATCAAAGTTAATAAAACAGCATCATTTGTTAAAAACATCGATAATAAAAATGTAGTAAAAACAATTGATAAACTTATAAATCTCATATTTTTAAAATGCATTACCAATTTTGTTGCTATAAAATAAAAAAGATGACTTTCAAAAATACCAGACACTGATAACATTATAGTAAACATAACAACTAAAACTTTATAGTTTATATAACCAAAATACTCTTTTGAAGGCGGTATTATAAACATAGTGACTATGGCTAAAACAAAAGCTATAAGAAACACTTTATCCTTTAATATTAGATATGATAATTTTTTCATAAACGCCTCTCAAACAGTATTCATTAAGAGATATTATACTCCAAAATCACAAAAAGAAAAGAGATAATTATTTAGATAATTTCTCTTATTCTATTTTTAATAATAATTAAATTTTTCAATATATAAGTCATCTATTTTAATACTTAACTTGATTCCTTCCAGACCTTTTCGCTTCATACATAAGATCATCAACACGTTTGATCATACTATCAACACCTTCGTTCTTTTGATATTCTACTAAACCCATACTAACTGTTATATGTTTTATTTTAGGAAACTCAATTTCCCCAATTAATTTATGTAGTCTAACAGCTAATTTAATCGCTCCTTCAATCTGAGTATTAGGTAAAAGAAGAAAAAACTCTTCTCCACCGTATCTAAATAGTAGATCTTCATACCTCTTATCATCAATAATTATTTTGGTCAATTGCTTAAGCACATCATCGCCAACTAAATGTCCGTAGGTATCGTTAATAATTTTGAAATGGTCTATATCAAACATAACAAGAGAAAATGATATATCTTGTTTGTCCTTTTTTTCAATCATTTCACTTGCTTTTACATAAAAAGTTCTTCTATTATATGCATTTGTCAAAAAATCTCTTTCTGACATATTTCTTAGTTTTTCTTCAATGTTTTTTGATTCAGTTATATCAAAAACTACACCTTGAATTACTAAAGGCTTTCCACTAGAATCTCTCTTAGTTACTGTTCCACGATCATAATACCAAATATAATTTCCGTCTTTGTGTTGTATTCGATATTCCACTTCATATGCCTTTGATTTGCCTATTAGGTGGTCTTTCATATTGCCCATAACTCTTTCATAATCCGATGGATGTAATTTATTTGTAAAAAAATCAAAACCTATCTCACCAATTAAATCAGGTTCATATCCTAACTGTGTTACCTTTTTATTATTAAAATATACTTTATTTTCTTTATATAACCACTTCCATTGACCTAAGTTTCCTGCCCAAGGAAATTGGATAAGAAACTCTTCATTGTTTAATTTTCTCTCTTCAAGCAACTCTTTTTTTAGTCTTTCTACTTCTATTAAAAGGTCTTCTTTTGTATAATCTTGTAAATCATTTATCATAATATTTTTCTCCTTTCTAGTATATAGGTAAGACTTTATCTATTCATTTATCGAGATGTAACATATTTTTTACTCTACTTCAATTAGACTTTTATCTAAGCTATCTTACAACACAATTACATAATACAAGTATAATATCGTTATTATTGGTTTACTAAGTATTAAAAAAATTCAAATTACTCAGTAAACATTAGATAATTGCCTAATTCAATAAAAAAGCCTAGTGCTTTGTACATTTTTACATCGCAATCCGCAGCCCCGACACCAAGTGAACACACACCGCTTTCATGATAAGCAAATTCTACAAGTTGACGTGCAATTCTTTTATGACGAAACTCAGGCATGATGTAAAAATCTTCAAAAATACCAGAGCATTTATAATTAAAAGTTGAATATGTAATACATATTGAACAAATTGCGACCAACAAATCATTATTTAAAACGCCAAAGAATTGAATTTTGCCAGTTTCTATAGCATTAAAAAGACTTTCGTAGTCACTATTTTTGGGAATTTCTTCTTCAATTTCTAATTTATATGCTAAATGTAATTTTTTGAGTTCTTCGAAACGACTAATATCTATTGTTATTAATTCCAATTTTTTGTCTCCTTCAAATTTTTGAATTGTCATTAAATCTAGAAATTGATTCATATATTTAAATGTTTCACTATTTATCTCATAAAAACTAATCATTTCGATTTGTTCTAATAACCTTATTCAGTAAAAACATCACTTTAAATGATTGTGTTATTCTAATTATCGACTCTAGCTAATGAAAAAATATAATTATACAAATATATCCTTATTATAGCATAACACTGATATATTTGTACTATTTTGAATATGATTCCAAAAAAATAAGCACTATTAAAAAAGCCCCGTAAATTTGGCGCTAAGCCAAAGATGAGGAGCTTTTTTATATTTATCTATTTACTTTCTTTTCACTGGTAACCATATTGCACTTTGATAATCTAAATCACTTGTGTTTCCAGCTGAAGAATACCATTCAATATTGTATTTTCCAGCAAGTTCATATTCAGCATTACCAGGTAACCATTCATTCCATATTTGAGTATTAACAGTTTGCATTGATTCGGGCATAGGACCAATACAATTAAATTTTGCCCAATCAGATGCTGGTAACTCGTAAACAACCATACCTTCTGGAACATTCCCTCCAACATATCTTCCCGCAATCATATATCGGAACTTACCAGCTTTATCTAAATCATCAATACAAACACCGAATTCACCAATATGATTATCAATAATCGCTTGTTCAATTTCATTTACTGGAACTTTTCCCATACATATACTTTCTTGATATTTTCTAAAAACATCATCCCAATATTTCGGGATTTTCGAATAAGAAGTATCAAAAGAAAACTCTTTTGAAAAACCAATGACTTTAAAACTAGCCATTTTTTCAACTACATAATCCATACTATTTCCTCCTTGAATTATAATATTTATTCTCAAACGAGAGAAAATTTTTATAGATGATTTATTCTTTCGAATATCTGTAGGTGTAGCATTATGAAATCTAGTGAATGCTTTAGTAAAACTTTCAGGAGTATCATATCCATATTTGAAAGCTATATAAGTTACTTTTTCTTCAGTATTTACTAGTTCTAATGCAGAAAGACACAATTTTCTATTTCTCATATATTCTCCAATTGTAAAACCAGTCATAATTTGAAATCCACGTTGAAGATACATCTGAGATATATGAACATGATCCGCTACCTCTTCAGGGCCCTTGATAGTTAGCAGATTTTCTTCCATATAATGAATTGCTTCTTTAATTGTCGTTACCCACTCCATTATCTATATTTCCTCCATTTGTTACTGCAATTATAACACAGGAAAACTAATGTTTCTTGTCATTCGGGAGAATGATTTGTCAAGTTAATTCAATTTTCTTTTTTATAAAAATAAAGTATTTTTTATACTATATCTCTTAAAAAAGATATTTAACAAAGGTTTCTAATCTAAGAATTTGCCATCTTAGTTCTTCTTTCATCAATTCTATTAAATAGAGATTTCTTAGAAATATTATGTACATTAATTATATCATTACTACTAACTAAATTTATATTTTCTTTGTAAGTTTTCTAAATCAAAATTATGAATTTAAATATATCAATTCATTGTTGTAGAAGATCATCTCATCGTTTTAAAAAAAAGATAATTTATACCTTTTTAATGGCATAAATTATCTTTTAGTAATATCCAAATT
>JBAYZV010000166.1:0-4169 GCA_041672325.1 Candidatus Izemoplasmatales bacterium | reverse complement strand
TAAAATAACTGAAGCAGCTAAAGATATAGCTAGAGACTTATTATTAAATCCATAAAAAAACACTGTCAAATGACAGTGTGTTTTTTTTAAAATTTTTATTTATTAAGCAATAAAGCCAGAAAGGACATTGATTGCGCCAACAACAGCGGCAATTAGAAGTCCTAAAAACATTCCGATAGCAAGAATCAACAAAATAACTCTACCAAATTTACTTTTGGTTGGATTATAAGTTTTAATTTCTTTTTCTTCTTGTGTGGTTTTTTTTCTCTTTTTAGTGTCTGCCATTTCTTTCACCTCATAACTGGTTAGTCTTAGTGTCTATAATATTATAAACCATTAATAAGAAAAAATAAAGCAAAACTTTTTAGACTAATTCTTATAATTTTCCAAAAAGTCAATTACCTGTTGAGTTAAGTAGTTAGGAGTAGAAGCACCAGAAGAAACTGAAACTGTAACTACATCTTTTAAATCAACTTCGTTTATACAGTTAACACTTTGTATTAATAAAGTTTTCGTATTGGTTAGTTCTTGTGAAATCTTAACTAAGTTACGAGAATTATTACTTCTAGGATCGCCAACGACATAACATAAATCAACATTTTTATTCGCTTCGATAATAGCATTTTGTCTATATCTAGTAGCACTACAAATTTCTTCTGTGATGACTGCATTAGGGTATTTTTGTTTTATAGCTTCGTGAATAGGAAGAATATCATTTATGCTAAATGTTGTTTGATTGGTTACAAATAGCGGTTCGTTAAGTGTAACAGTTTTAAGGTCATCAACTGTTTCTATAAGTGTGATTTTATCACTCAAACTAATAGAAGCATTTGTTTCTGGATGATTTTTCTTGCCAATATATACTATATTATAACCATTGTTAAGAAATTCCTTTATTGAATTATGTGTTTTATAGACATCATTACATGTTGCATCAATTAAGGTTAAATTATTTTCAAGTATTTTTTGTTTTACTGTTTCATCTGTTCCATGAGCAGATAAAATAATAGAACCAACAGAAATGTCTTTAACTAAATCATATCTGCTTTTATTTCGATCATCCAAGGTAATAGCGCCTAGATTAGTTAATTCATCAACAACATTACGATTATGAACAATATAACCTAGAACATAGATTGGCCTTGGTAAACTCTTATCAGCTAAGCTTTTTTTTACTATTTCGATAGCATTAAAGACGCCTTTACAAAAACCTCTTGGAGTTATTTTTTTGACAATCATTTGGTCGACCTCTTTTTCGTTTTACTTATTAACATATTTATTATATAATAGTTAGTAAGATTTTACAAAGAGATAGGAATCCGATAATGAAAAAATTTAATCAAGAATATTTAAATGTAGCACTAAAAGCTATTAAATTTAAAGAATTAACAAAAGTACAAGAACAAGTTTTAGAAATGTTTGATAAAGATAATGACTTAGTTATAGAAGCCAAAACTGGTTCTGGGAAAACCCATGCTTTTTTATTGCCGATTTTAGATACTCTAGATATAGAATCAGATTCTATTCACGCGGTAATTGTAGCGCCAACTAGGGAACTTGCTATTCAAATTCATAAGTTTACTAGTGAACTTATAAAACACGCTTCAAAACCAATCACCTGTAACTTATATACTGGTGGAGAAGATAAAGAAGCTGAAATAGAATGGCTAAAACATCGACAACCACAAATAGTGATAGGTACTCCTGGTAAATTACATGATTTAGTTATTAAAGAAAATGCTCTTAAAATCTTTAAAACTAATTATTTTGTAATTGATGAAGCAGATATGACATTAGATAATAATTTTTTAGAACAAGTAGATAATCTAGCAGGAACTGTTCAAAATGCCAAATTTATGGTTTTTTCAGCTACTATTCCAGAAAGATTAAAACCTTTTTTAAGAAAGTATATGAGCAAACCTATTATATTAGAAGTTCATCCTGAAGAGATTTCAAATCTTAATATCAAGCATTATTTTATTAAAACAAAAGAACAAGATCGTTTTGTTTTGTTAAAAAAGATTGTTAGCGCAATTAATCCTTATTTAGGTATTATTTTTTGTAACACAAAGGAAAGTGCTGATCAAGTTTACACTTGGATGGAAAATGAAGGTAAGAATGTTTGTTTAATACATGGTGATATAGAATATAGAAAAAGAAAACAAATCATCAAAAGAATTAATAATTTAGATTTTCAATATATCGTTGGTACTGATATTATTAGTCGAGGAATTGATATTGTTGGAGTTTCTCATGTGATTAACTTTGAGTTACCACGTGATTTTGAGTTTTATATTCATAGAAGCGGAAGAACTGGTAGAATTGATTTTGATGGTGAATGTATATCTTTATATGAATTCAATGACAATTCATATTTAGACAAACTTGAAAAAAGAGGAATTAAAAGTGAGTACAAGAGTGTTAAAAATGGTCAATTGGTAGACGCGGTTATCCGTAAATCTAGAGACAGAAGAATTAGACCAGAAAATGAATTGGATTATGAAGCAAAAAGCAAAGTTAGAATAGCTAAAAAAGTAAAACCTGGTTATAAGAAGAAATATAATGAAGCGGTAAATAAAGAAAAGAAAAAACTATCAAGGAAAAAAAGATAATATGAGTCTTAATGTTGTATTATATCAGCCTGAGATACCGCAAAATACAGGAAATATTATGCGGACTTGCGCTGGAACAAACACAGTCTTACATATAATTAAACCAATTGGGTTCAAATTAGATCCTAAGTATTTAAAACGAGATGCTGTAAACTATTTAGAACATACCAACTATAAGGTTTATGATAATTATCAAGATTTTGTTGAGAAGAATAAAGGGGTTTTCTATTTTTTGACTCGCTATGGGAAAAAAACACCTAGAGAATTTGATTTTACTGATAAAAACGAAGATATTTATCTTATATTTGGTAGAGAGTCCACAGGGATTCCTAAAGATATTCTTAAAGACAATCTTGATAAATGCATTAGATTACCAATAAACGATAATATTCGTTCGCTAAACTTAGCTAATACTGTAGCTATCATGATATATGAAGTTTTGGGTCAAAAAGATTATAACGATCTTTTTAAACACGAACCAATTAGTTTAAAAGGTCCTGATTGGTTAGAAGAATAAAGGTAGATTAGATTATATGAATAAATTAATCGGTGAAACAGTAGTGATTCACAGTTATAAACATAATAAAAGCTTGCATCGCATTTGGAAAAATGCGATGATTTTAGAAGAAAATGACGATGTATTAATTGTAGCTAATAAAAGAACTAAAGTGATAGAATCAACTGGCCGATTTTGGTATACAAAAGAACCTTCAGTAGCATTTTTCTTTAAAAATCAATGGTATAATGTTATAGCGATAATAAAGAATGGTGAAGTTACATATTACTGCAATTTAGGTTCTCCAGTACTTTTGGATGATGAAGCAATTAAATATATTGACTATGATTTAGATTTAAAAGTTGACTCAGATTTATCTTATAAAATCCTAGATGTTTATGAGTATAAAATACATCAAGAAGAAATGCAGTATCCTGAAGAAATAAAACATATACTAGCTAATGAAATGGTAAACTTAAAATCAAGAATAGATAAGAAAGAAATGCCATTTGATAAGGAGTATGTTTTAAATTGGTATAATAAATTTTTAAGTTTGAAGGAGTAAAAACATGTTAAATGATCCAAGAATTGAACAGTTGGCTAAAACATTAGTACATCATTCGATTAGAATGGAAAAAGGCGAAACGGTAATGATTTATAGTTCTTTAAAAGCAAAGCCATTGATTATGGCTTTATTAAAGGAAATCAGAATTTCGGGTGGAAATCCAATAGTAGAATTAAGTGATGATGATATAACTAGAGAGTTATTTTTAGCACAAACCACTAAAGCCTTAAAAAGAAAATATCGTTGGTTAGAAACACAACTTGATGATATTGACTGTATGATACATATAAGAGCGTTAGAATCTGATTTTACTAATGCTGATGTTAAAAGTGAAACTTTAATGAAAGATCGTGCTAACATTTTACCGTTACAAAGTAAAAGACTTAGTAAAAAGTGGGTTCTGTTAAATTATCCTACTGAAGGCGCTGCGCATAAAGCGAAAATGAGTTATGAACAGTATTTTAATTACTTGTTTGATGTAATGAATGTAGATTAC
>JBAYZV010000165.1:0-4194 GCA_041672325.1 Candidatus Izemoplasmatales bacterium | reverse complement strand
TATCAGCTACAGATAATGAACTGTAAAGATTTCTACCTGAATTTGCCAGTTGTGCGTAATTTGCAAGCAGATCTTCTGACTTATCATCTAGAATGTGTTCTTGGCGTTTATAGAGTTTTTCCATTGGGAATCGAAATTCCTCTAAGTCTTTGTCTTGATCAATAAAACTCATTACTTTTTCTTTTCCTATTTTAATTAGTTCTGGTTCTTCAAAAGCTAGTGCTTGTTGAAGTCTTGCAAAAGCAATTTGAACTTTTTGCAAACGGGCTGAATGCTCTGAATTTTTTTTGTTTAAATCACTTAAAAGCGAAGCGTACTGATAAGCTCTTACACCAACTTCTTCAAACTTCTTTTGTAATAAAAAAAATTCTTTAAAGCTTGAAAACTGATTTAACTTACCTTTGTAACTTGCTGCTTTATCAATGATTCTAATTGATTCTTCATAAGCTTGTTCAAACTCTTCGATATTTTTGAAGAGATATTCTAAGTTCCATTTCATATATTATATGACCTCCAAAATTCTATGTTAAAAATATTATAGCATAGTTTTCAAAAAAAAAGTGTTTAAAACATGTGCTTATATGTTATAATTATTGAGAAACGAGGTAAAATTATGATTACATTATATACAAGCTCTAGTTGTTCCTCATGCCGAAAAGCTAAGAAATGGTTAGATACAAATAATATTCCATATCGCGAAAAAAATATTATCGGCATTAAGTTGACAAGAAACGATATTATTAATATGCTTAAGTATTCTGAAAATGGTTTTGAAGACATCATTTCTACAAGATCAAAAATATTTAAAGAAAGTCAACTTGAGCCAGAGGAAATGAAGTTTTCTGAATTAGCTAATTTTATTATTGATAATCCTACAATATTAAAAAGACCAATAATCATTAATGATCAGATTATGCAAACAGGTTATAACGAAGACGAAATTCGTGCTTTTATACCTAGAGAATTTAGAAAATATGTTGTTTGTGATGAATGCAGTGAAGATTGTGAATACAAAAACTGTATTAAGAAGGCAATGATTGAAGCTAAAGAACAAACTATGTAGCACAAATAAAAATGGAGTTTAGACTCCATTTTTTCTTTTGTTTAACGAAGCTTAGTTTAAAAAACACTGAAAACGCTTTATTAAAGTTTAGTTTATTGAAAAAAAGTAGTTTTTATAGTAAAATACTTACTGTATTCTAAATTAATAGGAGGAAAGTAAAATGGCAGTAAAAGTAGCAATTAATGGGTTCGGAAGAATCGGACGTTTAGCATTTAGAGTTATGTTTGGAAATAACGATTTTGAAATTGTCGCAATTAATGATTTAACGGATGCGGAACAATTAGCATATCTACTAAAATATGACAGTTCACAAGGAAGATATAACAAAGAAGTTTCATATGAAGGTACAGACATCATCGTTGAAGGAACACGTATTCCAGTATTATCTCAAAGAGATCCAGAGTTATTACCTTGGAAAGACTTGGAAGTTGATGTAGTTTTAGAATGTACAGGTTTCTTTGTTTCAGAAGATGGCGCAGGAAAACATTTAAAAGCTGGAGCTAAAAAAGTAGTTGTATCTGCACCAGCAAAAGGAAACATCCCAACTATCGTTTATGGAGTTAACCATGAAACTTTAAAAGGCGATGAAAAAATTATTAGTGCTGCTTCTTGTACAACTAATTGTTTAGCACCAATTGCTAAAATTTTAGATGACAATTTTGGAATTGTAAAAGGATTTATGACTACAGTTCATGCTTACACTAATGATCAAGTAACTTTAGATATCCCACATAAAAAAGGTATTAATGCAAGAAGAGGTAGAGCAGCAGCTGCTAATATCGTGCCAACATCAACTGGCGCTGCAGCAGCAGTAGGGTTGGTTTTACCACAATTAAAAGGTAAACTTGACGGTTTAGCATTAAGAGTTCCTGTAATTACAGGTTCTATCGTTGATTTAGTAGTAGAATTAAAAAGAAATGTAACTGAAAAAGAAATTAATGATGCAGTTAAAGCTGCTCAATCAGATACAGTTGGTTACACTGAAGATCCTATTGTTTCTTCAGACACAATCGGTATCACTTATGGAACATTGTTTGATGCGCAATCTACAAAAGTAATAGATGTCGATGGAAAACAATTAGTAAAAGTTTTAACATGGTATGATAATGAGTATTCATTCACAGCCCAAATGATTAGAACTTTAAAGGCATTTGCTAACAACTAATAAGCATAAAAGCATCCTTTTGGATGCTTTTTTATAAGGGGAAACTGAGAGGAATATTATGTCTTTTATAAATGATTGGTTACAAGTTATTCGGGAAATTATTCAAGCAAATATTTGGTTGGCCCCACTATTTGGAATTGCTTTACCTTTTTTAGAAGCACTTATTCCTTCTATACCATTAACTATTATTGTAGCTTTCAATTTGGGAGTTTTTTCAGCTGCTTTTGGGACAGTTACTGGAACTTTTTTAGCTATATCTTTATCTGTGTTGGGCTCATTTTTGGGGATGTTTTTAGTATTTTTAATAATTAGAGTTACAGTAGCGGATTATTTTGCAAAAAAAGTAAAAGAGAATAAGTATGGAAAAGTTTTTTTAAATGTGGTTGATGGAAAGAATGTTTGGTTAGTTTTAGCTTTACTATCTAATCCATTCTTACCATCATCTGTCTTAAATTATGCACTATCTCTAACGAAAGTAAAAGTTTCTAAATATGTATTACTGACTCTGTCATCTAGAATGATAATAATTCTATTTTTAGTGTTTTTAGGATCAGTGTTCAATATTCAAAGTAATCCGTTAAATGTTCTGTGGATGATGCTTGTGTATTTCTCACTATTAGGTGTTTGGATTCTCTATTTAAGATCAAGAAAAAATAAAACTAATTCAGTATTTAAAGACTCAGATAAATGAGTCTTTTTTTAAAATTATTGACATAATGGATGAAGAGATTCAATAAACATGATATAATAATTTTGAGGTGAATTGTATGAAAAATATTGAATATACACATAGAAGAAAAATTTTAATGGATGAATTAGTTGATAACTCTTTTGCTTTATTAGCTTCTGGTGAAGCTATGCATAAGACTTGGGATCAATTTCATAAATATATTCCAAATCGTCATTTCTATTATTTAACAGGTTTAAGAAGAGAGAACTTTTTCTTATTTCTAGCGAAAGATGGAGATGATTATGTTGAATATATCTTTATTGAAGAAGCTACGGATTTCAGTGATAAGTGGTTAGGTAAAAGACTTTCAAAAAAAGAAGTTTGTGAAGTGTCAGGGATTGATGAAAAAAACATTTTATATGTTCAAAACTTCGCTGATTTCATTTCAAATAGAGTTTTAACAGATTCACGCACAGCTCTTTTAAGCTCAACGCCTGTTAATTTATATTTGGATTTGTTCCGTTATAAAAAAATGAAAAGGCCAATGAGTTTTACTTACTTTGAAAATATAATTAATAATTATCCAGAACTAATAATTAAGGATATTGGTAATATTATTAATGATTATCGTCGGGTTAAAAATCAAGCTGAAGTATCGGAAATAAAGCAAGCTATAGAGTATACAAAAGAAGGAATTGAAGCAATACTTAAGAATGCATTGGCTGGTATTAACGAAAAAAATTTAGAAGCGCTGTTTGAATATACCATTAAGTTAGCTGGGTCTGAGGGTGTATCTTTTGATACAATTGTAGCTAATGGGAAGAATGCTACAATTTTACATTATGTTGAAAATAACCAAGATATTCAAAGTGGTAACCTAGTTTTATTAGATCTAGGGGCGCTATCTAATTTGTATGCTGGGGATATAAGTAGAACGTTTCCAATAGATGGTAAGTTTACAGAAAGACAAAAACAATTTTATCAAATGGTTTTAGACGTTAATAAAGAGACGATTAAGAGAGTTAAACCTGGTATATATGTCAAAGAATTAAATGAATTCGCCAAGAATATGTTAGCCGAAGGTATGATTAAATTAAATTTAATTAAAGAAAAAAGTGAAATAGATAAGTATTATTATCACAGTGTCAGTCACTATTTAGGTTTAGATGTTCATGACACGGGAACCTATACTGAGCCTTTAACCCCAGGTGTCGTAATAACTGTAGAACCAGGTATTTATGTAGCTGAAGAAGGTATTGGAATTCGGATAGAAGATGATGTATTAGTTACAAAGAA
>JBAYZV010000164.1:0-4314 GCA_041672325.1 Candidatus Izemoplasmatales bacterium | reverse complement strand
CTGAAATATCAACGCATCGAGAAACAAACGTTTTTCGAGTAGCGATTAGTTTAACTGAAGTAATCAATAAAGATTTACTACAGTTAGCTGTAGATGCGATGTTATCAAGATATCCAATGTTTAAAGTTAAATTAAAGAAAGGACTCTTTTGGAGTTACTTCGATTATAATGCAAAACCTTTCAATGTAGAGCCATTAAAACATTATGTATGTGGTGAAATTAATCCTAAAAAGAATAATGGTTACTTATTTAGAGTTATGTATCGAAACAAAGACATAATAATAGAAATGTTTCATTCTTTAGCCGATGGAGCAGGTGTAATTATGCTTTTAAAAGCTATAGCATTTGAATATTTAGTTTTATCTGGAAAAGAAGTTAAACCAGACAATCTAGTTCCAACTAAATATGAAAGACCTAGTATGGAAGAGTATGAAGATGCCAATTCTAAGTTTTATGATAAAAAAAATAAAAAACATATACCTGAACAAAAGGCTTATTTTATCAAAGGAACTCCTTTATCAGAAGATTTGACTGGTTTAATATCTGGTACAGTATCAACAAAACAAATGATAAACTTTGTTAGAGAAAAAGGTCTAACTATTACTGAATACTTTGCAGCTTTAATGATGTATTCGATTTATGTTACACAAATTCAATATCGTGGACATATTAAAAGCAATCAATCACCCGTAAAGATTTTTGTTCCTGTAAACTTAAGAAAACATTTTCCTTCCTTAACACTTAGAAATTTTTCTAATTTTTTAAAGACAAATATGGTTATGACTGATGATGATATTAGTTTTGAAGAAATAATTGACTTAGTTAAAGACCAGTTTAAAAAAGGAATGACTAAAAGTGAACTAATTCGAAAAATGAGTGAAAATGTTGCTTTTGAAAAGAATGTTTTACTTAGATTTACTCCGTATTTTTTAAAGAAATATGCTTTAAAAATAGGATATAATATGCTCGGAATGAAGCTAAACACTATGAGTTTAACAAATATTGGGAAAATAGATTTTCCAGAATCAATGCAACCATACATTGTTGATATTACAGCAGCTGTATATTCAGGTAAGTATAATACCTTGAATTGTTCAGTGGTTTCATATAATGGTCGCTTGAAAATTACTTTTACTAGATCAATAATTGAAACTAGAATTGAAAGGGAATTCTTCCGTCATTTTACTGATTTGGGTATGAATGTAGAAATTGAAAGTAATTACGTGGAGGAGTATTAATATGAAATATTGTGATAGATGTAAAATTAGCATTAATACAAATAATAATTACTGTCCTCTTTGCCAACAAGTTTTAGAAGGCGAAAAGAATAATAATTTGATTGAAAAATACCCAGATTATGTTTCTCCCATTAGAAAAATATATCCGTTAACAAAGAAGATAATACTATTTGCTACAATAGTTTCAATAGTCATTTTACTAGTCATTAATTTAGCTACTTATGATGAAAATCAAAAACTCTGGTCTTTAATACCAATAGGAAGTATTTTCTATTTTTGGATAATTATCAGTTTTGGACTTTTCTCTCGACATAACATAGCGTTAAGACTTGTACTTCTTACAGCTTTGCTAATAGGATTACTAATACTTATTGATGAGTTAACTTATGACCCTTTGATCGCTTTAACTGATGAACGATGGTCCTATGATTATTTGATGCCTTTTTTATTAGCTTCATGCAATTTAGCGATTTCAATTTTGATGATGGTAAAAAGAATAGATTATCGTGATTACATAATTTACTTATTAACAATTGTAACCATCAGTTTGGTTCCTATAATTTTAGTTTTTACAAATGTGATTTTTGTAGCTTGGCCTTCTATTTTAGCTTTTGCAATTGCTATATTTATTATTTTATTTATTTTATTTTTCTTTCCTAAATCAATTAAAGATGAAATTAAAAAAAGATTTCATGCTTAAGGCCACTCATAAAGTGGTCTTTTTTTTAAAAAAAAATTAGAGAAATTAATCTCTAATTTATACATATTTTTATCCGACTAGTATTTTTTCAACAGCGTAATTGATATGTGATATATCTGGATGGCCCCAATTTTTATTCATAATACCAAAAATTGTGATTGGGCCTAATCTACCAATGAACATAAGGATAGAAAGTAAAACTTTAGAACTTGGTAGTAAATATGGAGTAATTCCTAAAGATAATCCGACTGTACCAAAAGCTGAAAATGTTTCAAATAAAACTTCTATAAAAGTCATATTATAATTAGTATTGTTTGCTTCTATTAATGAAATAACCAAGAACATGAAAATAGTTACTGAGAATGCTAAAGTGACTAAAACAAAAGCTTTATTCTTGTTTTGGTCTTCAACTTTTCTTTTATGTGTTATAAAAGGTTTGCCTAGTAAGAAGCTAGTTATTGATCGAAACATAATATAAACTGTAGTGGTTTTAATACCACCACCAGTTGAGTTGGGAGAAGCACCAATAAACATAAAAATAATGATTACTACTAGTGTAGAGTACGAAAACATGCTTATATTAACGGTAGAGAAACCTGCGGTTCTAGTTGTTACGCTTGTAAACAAAGCTTCTAACCAAGTAACATTGTTATATTCAAATAGTTTAATTACTAATGTACCTAATACAATTAATAATAATGTAGTTTTAAGTACAATTTTTGAGTAAAGACTGAGAGTTCGCCATGATTTTTTTTCGAGAATGTCTCTAATAACAATAAAACCAATACCACCAACAACAATCATAACCATTGTGTTAATGTTTAAAAGAATGTTTCCACTATAGTTTTGCAATGAAGAGCTTCCTAAAATATCAAAACCAGCATTATTGAATGAAGAAATGGTATGAAATGCAGCATAACCTAACGCTTCAAAGAATGAAAAGTCTTGAATGAAGACAATGAAATTAATTATCATACCAAAACCTTCAATAATTAATGATGTGAAAACAATCGAACGTACTAATTTAATCATTCCACCTAAATGATGCTGATTTAGAGCTTCTTTTAAAACGTATCTTTCTGTAATTCCAATTTTAATTCCTAAAACAACAAGGACATAAATTGCTAAAGTTACAATTCCTAATCCCCCAATTTGAATTAAAAGAGCTAAAACAATTTTTCCAAAAACAGAAAAAGTTTCACCGATATTGGGAATTGCTGATAGTCCTGTTACACAGACAGCTGAAGCTGATGTGAATAAAGAGTCAACCCAAGATAACGGTGCTAACCCATCTTTAGTTGAAAATGGTAGTTTTAATAGTAATGTTCCAATTACAATAATTGATAAAAAACTAAGTGCTACTATGGCAAATGGAGACAATCTTCTTTTTTTCATAATGATACTCCCTTAAAGTAAAAATATCGTTGATATTATACTACTTTTATAGCCTTTTTACAAATCTATTTTTAATATTGATAATTCTATTTTCAACTTTCCACAAGGCACTTATTTTGATATAATATATTGTAATATAATCTAAAGGAGAAAGTTTTATGTTAGTACTTATTGGTCCAAGCGCATCGGGGAAAACTGAATCTGCAAAAATAATGATTAATCGCTATCCAATTTCGCGAGTTGTAACTTGTACAACAAGAAAACAAAGAATAAATGAGATAGATGGTTTTGATTATAGATTTGTTAGTAAAACTAAGTTTAATCAGTTAAAGAAACAAGAATATTTTTTAGAAACTGCATTATATAATGATCATTTTTATGGGACGCCAAAAAATGAGTTAGCTGATGATAAATTTATTATTTTAGAGCCACAAGGGCTGAAATCTTTTTTGACACAAACTGATTGTCAAATAGTGGCTATATTTTTAAAAACTAGTGAAACTGTTAGAATAAAAAGGATGAAACTTAGACAAGATAGTCCTAATGATATAAAAAAAAGAATTGAATCTGACCGTGAAGAATTTAATTTGAAGAACATAGAAGGTTTAGATTTGATTATTGATACAACTAACGTTACTTTATCAGATTTAGCGGATAAAATATACTATAGTTATCTAGAGATATTAGAAAAGAAAAAAATTAACGGAAAGCAATTGTGTCTATTTTAAAAAGATATCAATGAGGAAAAAATTATGTTTTCTATTTACATCACATCTAAATATAAAGATTTAAAACATAAAAATATTCAGGAGGAAATAAATGAAACACCAGATTCTATGATAGAAATAGACGAAAGTCTTAAGTATCAACAAATCATGGGGTTTGGAGGTGCTTTTACTGAAGCTGCATGTTATACAATCAGTAGGCTATCTAAAAAAAATCAATTGTTACTATTAAATGCATATTATAACAAAGAAGATG
>JBAYZV010000163.1:0-4338 GCA_041672325.1 Candidatus Izemoplasmatales bacterium | reverse complement strand
GTAGAGAAAAGCGCTTAATAAGGAGGTTATCTCATGAATGAAAACATTAAAAAACTAATTGAAGATAATCCTGATTTAGCACTTTTACTGAGCGAGAAAGATCATCAGATCAATAGTCTTACACAACAAGTCGACACCCTAAAATTCACCCTATCTAAGTTTAATAAAGAACTCTTTGGTAAAAAGAGTGAACAGATGAAAAAGGACGAGGATGTTAACTTGTTCAATTTTAATGAACCTGAAGAACACAAGAATTTAAACGCGGTTGAACCTACGATTGAAAAGGTCATCACACGTAAAAAGACACTTAAAGAACAAGTTAAGGTTGTTAAACAAAGAGAAATCATCTATGACTTAAATGAGGACCAAAAGACCTGCAGCGATTGTCATTCTACTTTAGTTGAAGGCGGTATTTGACTAGATAAACTATTGAAGTGATTAAAGAAGCCATTCAAGTGATGGAAAAGACAATCACATATAAGTGTCCGGTGTGTAACACATTCCACAAACAAGAAAATCCTCACTTACCAATTGAAGGTAGTATCGCTAGAGCGAGTCTACTCTCACAAGTCATTACGGATAAAACAGCCAATGCATTACCACTATATAGCCAAAGCGAAGACTATAAGCGAATCGGTTTATCGTTATCTAGACAAACCTTATCGAACTGGATGATTAAATCCAGTCAGCCTTTAGAAATCATTTACGAGCACATGAAACAACCGTTCAAGTATTAAAAGAAAATGGTAAAAAAGCCAGTACGAAATCATATATGTGGACTTATGTCACAGGAGATTACGACTCTCAAATGGTAATTCATGAGTATCAACCCTCAAGAGCTGGTAAACATACGAGAGATTTTTTAAGTAACTTCAAAGGCTACTTACAAGTCGATGGGTATCGTGGCCATTTGGAAGCAAAGGGCTTTCAAGGCTATAATCTCGTTAAAAACGTCACCATCGTTGGATGTTTAGCCCATGTAAGACGCAAGTTTTACGATACCTATGTGACGCTGTCTGATGAGGCTAAAAAAGACAGTAATACCAAAACAGCTCTTGATTACTGTAATCCAATCTATCATCTAGATAAAGAGTCAAAATCGTTATCGGTTGAAGATAGATACGCATTTAAACAATCGAATATCAAACCAATCATGACTGAATTTAAGACGTGGTTAGATGAAAAATCACTAACGTGTGCATTAGAGTCAAGCTTTGGAAAAACAATCGTTTATGCCATCCACACTTTACAACAAGTCATGAATTATCTAAACGATGGTAGGTTATCCATTGATAACAATAAAGCTGAAAGAGCGATTAAGCCCTTCGTGAGTGGTTAATGAACTGGCTTTTTTCTAACACACCAAATGGTGCAGATTCAAGTGCCTTATTATATTCAATCACACAAAGTTGTTTGATGAATGAGTTAAATCCTTATAAATACTACAGCTATATCTTAGATCATTTAGCTAATTCAAAAGTAAAAGAGCTAAAACTAGATGAGTTAACGCCTTATAGTGAAAAGATGATTTCTAAATTTCATATGACCAAAGGGACTGAACAATAGTCACCTTATTTAAGTAACGACTAAGATCTGAGCAATCGGTTCTTTTTTTACGTCCGTTAATTGACGCTTACCATTTTACTACCAATTATATAAAAATAAAAGACTAAGAGAATAACTCCTAGCTTAGTATACGAAAATCTGCCTATTTTAATTGCCATAAAATAAGTATAAAAAATTATGATAGTATTAATTCATTTCGTTTTGTTAAGGATTATAACTAAAAATATCATTAACTAAATCCTCAGCTAACCAATCATTAGTGTCATAAATTCTTAATGTAAATCCTATCTCGTTAACAACTTTGATATTATTTTCTTCAAAGTCTGATTCAAAGAAACTGATTGAGTCTACCGACTTACTTCTAGGCATTAAAGTTGTTGCCCAATATGGATCAATTGAATATCCATTTACAGAAACATCATCCCATGTGAACATTAGTTCTTTATCAGTTTTGTTTTCAAGATATATTTTTACACTATAACCCCAAATTCTATCATCATAAGTTTCAATAATAATAAACGTTACTTCTTCATTGTCAAATACTATATACTCTGTTTCATTTGATGGTCTACTTGGTGATACAATTTCGCCTTCTGACAAGCCAGTTGGATAAATTGTAAATTTATCATTAATGAACTCATCAGCAAACCAATCATTATTATCATATATTCTTGTACAAATTTCTATTTTGTCAACAGTAGTAATTCCAGAGGCTTCCATATCTGTAGAAGAAAGTTGAATCTCAGAAAGTGCTTTGGTTTCCGATGGCAATGACTTTGCCCAAAGAGCATTTATCTTATATCCATTAATTATAATATCATTTAAAGAATACATAATTTCTTTATCAGTTGTTTTGTTTTCTAAATAAACTTTTAAGGTGTAGCCCCAGATATTATCTACATATGTATCAATAATAATGAATGTTAAATATTCATCATCTACTAATGTAACTTCATTGCTACTTATTGGTCTATCAGGTGACACAACATCATTCTCTGACAAACCAGTTGGATATAAAACATATTTAGTATTTATTAAATCATCTGCTAGCCAGCCATCATTATCATAAACTCTAATGTACATTTCAATTTTATCTACCCAGACAATCCCTAATTGATTCAAATCCGATGAAGAAACATAAATTGTATCAGTTGCTTTTTCACCAGCAGCTAAAGAATCTACCCATAATGAGTTTATAAGATATCCATTTACAACAGTATCACCTAAAGCAAACATTAATTCTTTATTTGATGTTTTATTTTCATAATAAATAGATACGGTAAAACCGAAAATATCATCTTCATATACATTGATAATAGTTATATTCAAATTGTCATTATCGACAAGGACTTGATTGTTAATCTTATATTTTTTATCTTCTCTTACAGCTGTATATGTAGCATTTCCAGTAGCAGTAACTACACTCGGAGTCCATTCAGTATAATCCCATCGTTCCGTATCTTCTGGTAAGTTATATGTCGGCATGGTTCCATAAACAACTGTTGTTGTTCCTAAAATGCTGTTATCAGCATCTTGCCAAGTAATTGTGTATTCCTTCTTTTCTCTTACGGCTGTATATGTCACATCCCCTGTGACAGCTACTAAACTTGGTGTCCACCCAGTATAATCCCATTCTATTGTGTCACTAGGAAGAGTGTACTTTGGAACGGCTCCGTAAGCAACCTCTGTAGTTCCCAACACGGTGTTATCTACATCTTTCCAAGTAATTGTATATTCTTGTAATTCACGTACGGCTGTATACACCACATCCCCTGTAACAGCTACTAAACTTGGTGTCCACCCAGTATAATCCCATTCTATTGTGTCACTAGGAAGAGTGTACTTTGGAACCGCTCCGTAAGCAACCTCTGTAGTTTCCAACACGGTGTTATCTGCATCTTTCCAAGTGATTGTGTATTCTTTGATTTCACCTTGAGTAAACACAGCAGTGTATTTTTGATTTTGAGTAACTGCAGTTAATTCAGGTGTCCAACCAGAAAATGTAAATTCATATTGAACATCATTTTTGACTGGAATAGTGCCATCATAATTAGGCATTGTTCCTTCTTCAACATTAGAATCAGTTTCAACTATAGTGCCATTTACTTCCCATGTAATAGTATATGCTGGTGTTGATGTGGTTTCATTGCCACCACCACAAGCAACAAGTACTAAAACAAAACAAGCCATCATCATGCGGATGATTGTAGTCTTAAATAGTTTTTTTATCATAACATATCTCCTCAATTATTGATAATTTTTTAAAAATTCCCACATTAAATTTCGAA
This sequence comes from Candidatus Izemoplasmatales bacterium, assembly GCA_041672325.1. Classification (GTDB taxonomy): domain Bacteria; phylum Bacillota_I; class Bacilli_A; order Izemoplasmatales; family Hujiaoplasmataceae; genus UBA2289. Next base: position 484 of record JBAYZV010000163.1, on the reverse strand, counting down.
TAAAAAAATCCTTTGAATTTAATTATATATTATTTATTCTAACTAAAGTTAATTCATTTTTTTAATAATAACATCAATCATCAATATTTTTCTCTTTAAAATAAATTCTTTTTATTTCCCATTTGAAATTCATGATAAGTAGTTCCAACTCGATCTTTTTCAAAAATAAAACCCTTTACCTTTATTTCATTCATGATTTTTGAATTAGTGAATTTATCAATATTCATTCTTTTCTTTTTGAAAATCATATAAACCATCCCCTACTTCATCCTAAATGAAAACTTATACTATACTTTATTATAACATACAATGCTACTGAAATGAATTTATCAATATTCGATTTTGCTTTAGTCTTTTTATTGATCTTTTGTGTTTTTATTGAGTGTAATAATTAAAAAATCTACAAATCACTTGTATTTAGTGTTTATAGACTGTTATTTTCAAAAGAAAAAAGGGATTATCTCCCCATATTTCTAATTTATAA
>JBAYZV010000162.1:0-4379 GCA_041672325.1 Candidatus Izemoplasmatales bacterium | reverse complement strand
CGACGACATAAAATACACCTATACTTACGATTCAAACGATAACATCATAGCGACGGTCATCGAATACACGGGAACTTCCGGTATAAATTTCAACGATAAATTTTATACCTCGTCGACTTATAACAGCGAAGGCGCCATGCTGACGAATACCGACGAGCTCGGGCATACCACAAGCTATTCCTATACCGGCGGCTTGCTCTCAAGCGTCACCGACGCCAAAAACCGTACGACGCATTATACATACAATACCGACAAGCTGCTCACCAAGCTCTATCAGACGGTCGGTTCGCAGCAGGTGGCGAATAATTACACTTATAACGATAACGGCGCGCTCACCGGCGTCACGCATACCTTAGACATTTACACGACGCTGGAAAGGTATTCGTTCACATATAATATCTATGGCGACCTTGTGAGCATATACCAGGGCGACACCTCCACGGGCACGGCGCTGGTGACCTACGCGTACAACCCGTTCCACGGCAAGCTGATCTCGGCGACTTACGCCAACGGGTTTGTCGAAAGCTATGCCTATGATGCCCTTGACAGACTGTCTTCCGTGTCCCACAACGGCACCGTAAAATATTCGTACAAATACGATGCCAAGGGCGTTTTGCTGGAAACGGTCGACACGGTAAACGCCACGACCGAAAAATACGAATATGATCTTAAAGAAAATTTCATACGTAAATATCAAGTCAGTGCGGCATCAAAATCTATTCTATTTAGTTATGAACCCACTCTTGATATTGATGGTCAACTGACAGGTTATCAGTATATTTATCTGAGCGGGGTCACCAACGGTTATGAAGCCATTTATAACGACGCCGGTCAGCTGATACGGGAAAATCTCTCCTCGGGCGAATATATCGAACATACTTACGATGTATTTGGTAGAGAGTTTTCGACCCTGGTATTTAAAACGGACGGAAACCTGCTGTTTGGCAGCGCTAATTATTACGCCGCCGGCAGTGGGGGCGCCAACGCGAGCAGCTACAACGTCTATCAGGTATCTAACAGCGATATCATTGATTTTGAATACACTTATGACGATGTTGGCAATATCGTTTTAATTACCAGCAATTCTAACGCCGTCGCCTCATATGAGTATGACGATCTGAATCAGCTTGTGCGGGAAAACAACGCCGTATCCGGGGAAACTTACGTTTATATGTATGACGCGAGCGGCAATATCACATATAAATTCACCATCGACTATGACGCCATCACGCCCACCAATTATCTCCCTCTCGCGGCGGGTACGATCATACCCTACACCTACGGCAATTCCGCTAACAAAGACTTGCTCACTTCGTATAACGGCACAAGTATTTCGTATGACAACTTGGGCAACCCCACCAACTGGCGCAACGCGACCAACATCACCTGGAATGGCAGGCAGCTTACGGGATACAGTTTATCCCAGAACGAATACCTGACATACAAATACAACGCGGACGGCCTCCGCACGCAGAAGTATTACATAAACTACAACGAATTTTATCTGTTGCAGCACGATTATTATCTTGACGGCGCGACGATCACCGGCGAAAAAATTTATATGGACTCGATGAACAACGGGTCTTATATAAAGTACCAATATTATTATTACGACGCCGACGGCAGCCCGATCGGGATAAACTACAACGGTGTAGACTATTATTACCGCAAAAATCTGCTGGGCGACATCGAATACATTTACAGCGAAGCCGGCTGGAAAGTGGTGGGATACACCTATGACGCATGGGGAAATACCACATCCATAACCGGCACGATGGCGTCCACCCTCGGCGCGGATAACCCGTTCCGGTATAGGGGGTATTATTACGATACCGAAACGGGGCTGTATTATTTGCAGAGCAGATATTATGATCCGCTGGTCGGAAGGTTTTTGAACGCGGATGAGCCGATATTGCTTGGGGCAAGCGGTTCTTTGATAAGCAATAATTTATATGCTTATTGTGGGAATAATCCAGTGATGTTTTTGGATAGCTCCGGTCACTTTGGAACACCAATTCAATGGCTTTGCGCTTTTATAGGCAGTTATGTTGGATGGCGTATAGGTGATTGGGTTGCAAGAAAAATGGGCCTTTTTGACGGTAAATGGTGGCAATGGCAAACATATGCTTATTGGACTGTTAGAGGCTTTGTGGTTGCTGGTGGTGCAATCTTAGGATGGGTTGCAGGAACAGCTTTGTTAGGATATTTGAAAGGCTACTTAGCTGCAAACACGGCAGTTTTGACAAAATTTCCACTACCCATACAAAAGTTTGTTATGTGGTTTCTCGGCATGGGTGGAAGTAAAGTCGCTGATTATTTAACGGAGCTATTTAATAGGTATGGCCCTTCTCATATATTTTCAAAACAACACATTGCTGATGGCATTATGAAATTGGGTGGGACACAAAGACAAATTTTTGATAAAATAATGAATGTTGTTACTTTGAAAATGCCACAAGCAGCAACGGGTTCAAATCAAATTCATACTACAATCAATGGCGTTAAAGTTACAATCAGATTTTTTGTGAAAGATGGTGCAATACAGAGTGTAGATGCGTTTGTTGGATGGGCAGAAAGAATTATTGGAAAACTATTGAAGTAGGTGAGGAATATGGACATTTACGAATTGGAAAAAACACTAAAAGCAAAGGCGAATGATTCTTCGGATGATGTTATTAGATATGCTTTGCTTGAAACATTGTCCCCAATTGCTGACTATTCTTTTGCGATAATTATACTCAAAGAACATTTTCCTAAGTATAATGACTTTAGAATGGCAGTCTTAATCTCATTTTTAATTTCTACATGGGAAAACTATAAGGAAAATGATTTTATCAGTATAATGAATTCTTTTCTGGAAACTGCGGATGGTGGACAAAAAGCTATCATTTACTATCTTAACGCTTATGATATTTTCATGCACGATGAAGTTTCAAATAAACGCGATGAATACGTAGCTTTATTGAATCAATCTGTATATACGGGTCAAAAGTTTGTTTACAATTATTATCGCTTAGCGCAGCTTTCCAAAAAAGATAAAGCAAAAGAATTGATTGAAAGGGCGTTGACTAACGTTGAAAATATTAGCAGCGAAAATGATTGTGAAAACATGGCTTTTGAAGATTTTATATCATTTGATGCTTTTTTAAGAGAGCATATCCTCGGTACTGACTTAACGCAATCAAACTTTCAAAAAATCAAAAACCTTTATATTGAGACACTAAATAAACATTGAACAAACCCATCGGATATGGTATAATAAAGCCATGGAAAAGGAATTAAAGACAAATGCGAAGCATTTAAATCAAGAAGCACAATACCAGATTCGTAAAAACATTGTAAGACTGCTGAAAACCGGGAAAACGGGCAAGGAAATTGCCAAACTGTTGGACGTGAGCGAAGGACACGTTTCCGGGGTCAAAAAGGCGTACAAATCGAACGGTATTGCTGCCGTCAAGCCGAAAGTACGCGGTCGCCGCAAAGGAACAAAACGAATACTAACACCGGAACAAGAACATGAAATTCAAAAAATCCTCGTAGATAAAACCCCGGATCAGTTAAGATTCAAAGAGTGTATGTGGAGCCGCAAAAACATAGCCGAGCTTATACAGCAAAAATATAAAATCACTTTACCTGTTTCGACACTAGGGGTCTATTTGGCGCGCTGGGGGTTTTCAGTACAGCGTCCGACCAAACGTGCCTACAAGCAGGATGCGGAAAAGGTAAAAAGCTGGGTAGAATCAAAGTTTCCGGGCATTTCTGCGCGTGCAAAAGAAGAAAATGCGGAGATTTTTTTCGGGGACGAAACAGGCCTTCAAAATCAATCGACCTACCTGCGCGGTTACGCCCCCATCGGGCAAACCCCGGTTGTTCGTACCGAGGCAAAGCACATTAAAATCAACATGCTATCGGCAATTTCAAATCGCGGAAAGCTGCGTTTTGTGCTGTATAAAGACAACATGAATTCAGACAAGCTCATTGATTTCATGCGGCGTTTGGTTCATGACAGTAATAAAAAAGTGTTTTTAATTCTGGATAATTTACGTGTACATCATGCCAAAAAAGTGAAAGCTTGGCTTGAAAAACATAAAGACAAAATTGAGGTATTTTACCTGCCGCCCTATGCGCCGGAGTATAATCCCGACGAATTGCTTAATAGTGATTTAAAACGGGGCATCAGCAAGCGCCCTAGCCCCCGCAGCGAATCGGAACTGGAGCATAATGTGCGATCGCACCTAAAGTCAGTGCAGTTGAAAGCAGACAAAATCAAAGGCTTTTTTGGAGCAAGAACAACCTCTTATGCCGCTTAGACAAATTCATTGTTTAATCAGTGGAGCAATAAAACCATTGTGGGAATCAACCAACTATGGTAAATAGCA
>JBAYZV010000161.1:0-4381 GCA_041672325.1 Candidatus Izemoplasmatales bacterium | reverse complement strand
AACAAATACATTTTTTGCAACTGATTCAAGACTAACATCATTACGATAGTTTTTCTTGATATAGTTAATTGCTTTAATAAGATTCTCATTACTCTTTTTTTTAAACTTGTTTTGAGAAATTACTTTATTAATTGCTTCCATAATTTCAACTGTTAGAAGGCAGACATCTTCATATTCTGTGTCTTTGGCAATTATAATAGTAATTTTTTTCATTATTTCATGCATATCGCCAAGGGATACTCCTGAATCAACTGCAGCTCTCATCAAAACTGCTGAAAGTTCAAAAATATTTGCTTTTATAGTATCTAAATTACCAAGAGACAATGAAAAAATCTCTGATAATAATGAGTTAAGTATCTCAATAGCACTGTTTGTTTCTCCATTTTGAAGATAAGCAATTAATTCCTTTTCCAGTTCATATGGGTATTTTTTAAACTTATTTTGTTTTTCTATTCTATCAATACTCTTAGCAGCTATTCTTTTTTCAATCAGTAAATTGGCTATTTTGTCTTGTTGTTTAGTTATTTTATTACGTTGCTTAATAAAAATACTTTCATCTTTACACATATATGAAACCATTAAGGAAAGCATACCAGCAGCACTTCTCATATTTTCTGGAGATAATTGTCTTACACATTCAATTATTTGTTTAACATCTTCTTGTTCTAAATGATACCTTTCAGTAAAAAGCTTCAAATCTCTTTTAGCAATTTCATCAGCTTCCCATAATAGTACTGGTCCACAGGCTAAAGATCCTAAGTATTTCTCTTCAAAAAAAATAGGTACTGAACATTTTATCATTGTACCACATTGAAATATGTAGGGTTCACCTAATTCAGCTGATTTTAAACCCGCATATTTCATATGATAATCACAATTATTCTGATGATTCTTAACTAGTTCGCAAATACTATTTTCAGGTTTTAAGCGATAGGATAATACTTCTTCACCTTCTTTATTATGCAAACTGACATCTATTTCAGTCAATTTAGAAAAGTGGCTTAAAAGGTTCTTCATATCGTCAAAATCTAATATTTCATTTAACTCATATTCACTTAACTCAATCTTCATAAATATCATCCTTTTTAAAAATCATATTCTCAATAAAATACTCAGAAAAAGTTTTATTGTTGGTAAGTTCAATTACTTGAACCGTTTTTGCTATAGTGGTTGCAATCAATATATTTTTCTCTTCCAACATACATTCTATTAAACCTTGTCCTGAAGCATTACCTAATGGAATTATCTTACCTAGAAAATTATGTGGAATAATACCTGTTGTTACTGCATTTGCATAATCTAAATAAAAACCAAAACCTCCTGCGATATAAACTTTTTCTATTTCCTCAACTTCTAGTTGAGCATAGTTGAATAACGTTAATATCCCTGATTTAATAGCGCTTTTAGCTAGTTGAAATTGTCTGATATCTGATTGTGTAATATATATGTTCTCAGATAAATAAAACTTTTCATCATTTAAATACTCTTTTAAAAAATGATTTGACTCATAATTAAAAGCACCATACTCATCTATCAAACCTATATTTAATAATATCCCTATAATATCAATCAAGCCACTACCAGCAATACCTTTTGGTTCTCCTAATACTGTTGACAAGCATAACTTTTCATCAATAATCTGAACTCTATTTATTGCACCTTCAACTCCGCCCATCCCCATTGTTATATTTGCCCCTTCAAACGCAGGTCCTGTAGCAGTCGAAACAGCAAAATACTTTTTGTTGTGTTTAAGAACCATTTCTCCATTTGTACCAAAGTCAATTAATATTGAACATGAATCATTAATTATGTTAGAAGAAATTAATCCCATTGTTATATCTGAACCTATGAAACTACTTATTGAAGGCATTAGTAAAACTCTACTAGCCTTTATTCCTAGACTTTCTCCTGTGACCTCAATTAAATCTAAAAAAAGAGGCGTATACGGAGCGTAACCTAATGTTATGGGACTCTTTTTAGCTACTATATGAAGCATTATCGGATTGGCAGCGATGTATACATTATCTATTTCATTAATGCTATACATGTTAGTAAAATCAATAATAGCTTCATTTATAACATCTATAATTATAGTTTGTAACTCTTCTAATCTTCCTTGAATACAAGCGCTAATTCTAGATATAACATCAGCTCCATAGCTACTTTGAGGATTTAAACATGACTTAGAATCTCTAACTATCAACTGATTACTATCAATTAAATATATTGCTAAAGTAGTTGTTCCGATATCAACACATAACCCGTAAGAATTCTTTTTTTCTCCCTGAGTAGATTTATTTGTGTAATTGTGAAGTCCTTCTCCTTTATTAGATATTATTTCAATTTCCATATCTTTAGAAATTGTTATTTGACATGCTTTTTCATATTTGTTTTCATTTATCAGTTTAACTAAACATTTATTACATACACCTCTACCACCACAAGGGCTTGAAATATAAATCTTGTTATTTCTAAGAACTTGTAATAAATTATCGTTTGTTTCGGCATATACCACTTTTACTTCATTAGATATGTGAATTATGATTTTATTCATTTCTATCACCAAAAAAAACAATTGAAAAATAGGTAACTGTATTTACTCCGTTATAATATTTCATATCATTGTTTTTTGCTAATAGAGCAACATCTATCCCTAATGCCTCAAGAGATATCAACATTCTCGCAGGAAACCGACACGGAAGGTCAGGATAAGTACATTTACTACAAATTGAACAACTTCCAGCAGATAGAATATAAAATCTTTCAGAATAATTTTTTAGAAGCTCTAACAAATTAAGTGTATCATTCATTATATTATTTCTGCCTTTATCCATCGACTCAACATCATAAGGATCTTCTAACTCAGTTATTTTAGAGTATAAAATAGCATGTTTGAAACTTAATACCTTTTTTCTGAGTAGATTAACATCTCCTATGGCGCTAGGACATGACCACGACCTATTATATCTACCGCAATAATTCATAGCACATTTCTGAGCATATTCATCCCTAAATACAATTGTTTGTGGATCAACTATTTGAAAATTATAATCATTTTGTTTTAGAAATTTTTCTATAAAATCACGCATTGAATACCTCCAGATATTTCTTTCAACCTAATTACTTATTAATGTTAATCATTGCTCATCATATATTAATAATGAATATCATTGTTCTCATCATATCACTAATTAAACATATAATAAAGGTCTATCACTAATTATGTAAACGATATCATAATTAAAAAGAAAATCAAATTTCAGCTCTTAATTTATTAAAAAAAGTAAGACAATAAAAAAAGGATTTAAACTCATGTGATTGTTTAATCCTTTTATTCAATCACTTTTTCATTCTTTCTTTAAAACCTATTTAATATAACTTCTTCTAATTAGTTTTTATGTAATTGTACTTCATCTGGGTAAAGACAATTATTTTTATAAATAAACTAACTACAAAAGAATCTTCATTATCTTTTTTTACTAAATCAGTTCATGGTTATTTTAAGAATAGATGGCACATAAAAAGTGGTTAAAACATATCTTATCTTTTTAAGCTTTTCTTCTATAATTATAAAAAATCTTAGATGAAATCTACTAAGCTTTTACAACTTCTATAATTTGTTATTAACTCATAAACACTACTTTCGACACTAAGTTCATGTTAATATTTAGAACTAGAATCTCTAAACTCAAATATATTTTAATCATCATCTCCAATAGCGATAATCCTAATTTTCTTGTTATACTCAATCATCGTTTGAATCTCAACTCATATTCTTATTAACAACGCTATAAGTCTCATTGAAACTACCAATGACTCAAAAAAAAGAAAGTATTGTAAACTAAAAAAAGCCTATCAAATGATAGAACTTTTATGTTTTAAAACCTTTACGCTTTTGAGATCCCCATTTACCGCTTTCTTTTAAAGCGCTGAAACTGCTAAACACTCTATGCAAGCTAATCATTTGTCGATAGCCAAAATTCTCTATAATAGCATATAAGATTAATATAAATGTCTCTTTTTTACTCATCATTAATATTTCACGTTCTGTCATAAATAAAGAAGAAAGTGAAATTACTACTCCAAACGCTATTGATACAGTAAATATACCTAAAATTATCGTTGTATTAAGCAATCCTAATAATAACGCTATAATCAACATTAAATAACCTATCATTTCTAAAAAAGGACCTAAAAACTCAAAAATAAAGAAATATGGATAGCCAATAAAACCAATTTGTTTATATCTTGGCTTAAAAGCTATTTGTCGGTGATAAGATAAAATATCAATCAAACCTCTTTGCCATCTATTTCTTTGCTTTAACAAAGTTTTTGTATCGCTAGGAAGTTCTGTATAACAATATGCATTATATACGTAAAG
>JBAYZV010000160.1:0-4392 GCA_041672325.1 Candidatus Izemoplasmatales bacterium | reverse complement strand
ATAAGTTGGCATAATAGAGATAATTAGTTTAAAGTAGTTATCTTTTAAGTTATTGATAATTGTATTCTTAAATTCTCTATCGAAGAAAAAAGATGTTTTGACCTTTTCGCGGTTATATTTTCTTTGCGTTAAGTATTCCATCATTTCTTGCTTTGTGGTAACGCCGAAGTCTTCATGTCTTGAAATAGGTGAAAAGATTTTATTTGACAAAAAAGTTTCATCGTTGATTGTAACAGTTGACTTATCGTTACCACACTTATACGAAATTTTTTCTTCAAATCCACCAAGTTTGTTATATTTGAAAAAATAATTTACAGTGATTATTTTATCATCTGTAAAAATATCAAACGCAAAGTCGATGCTGTAAAACAATTTACCCACTTGCATCAAATGAGAAAAAGGAGCAAATGATTGCCCTGAAAATAAGGATTGAACAATACGCATCGCGTTTACAGCTGCAGTTTTGCCTGATCCATTTTGCCCATATAGCCCAATAATATTACTCGTAATTTCATTTTCCTCAGAATAATCAGGAAACTGAAGATATCCATTAGTAACATTCTTAATATTTTCAATTTTTATACTTTTTACTCTAATAATTTCTTTCATTTTTATCACCTAATTAATTTTAACATATTAAGCAAGAAAAACAAGCGTAATGTAACATTTTGTTACTAATCCATCATATATTATTCAATTCCTATAAATTATTTGGTATTTATTGGATAAAAAGTAACCATGGCTCCATCATGCTAAACCAGAAACAGATGTAGCATATAATGATATAGTATTGTTAATTCTATGTGTATTCTTATTTCTTGGTTTGTTATAGTATTCCTTTTACCCTTTTCCAACATAATTATATTGACTTTCACAATATACATTGCATTGTCTCACTTTATATAATTATCTATAGTCAAATTTCTCAAGAAACAATCCTCATTTGAAATTAGCGCTATTATCATATTATTGAGTGATAGTGGTAATAATTGTAAATTGTGTGTATACAAAAAAGAAATCCGGAGATTTCTTTAATATAGTTTATCCAATTATTTCTTGTTTAATTATGCTTATAGCTTTTTGTGACAACGATGAAGTTTCTAAAAAGCCAATATGCTCTTTAACGTATTTCTTAAAAAGATTATCATATTCGTCATCAATTTCACGGCTATTAACCATCGAATATTTTCTTGAACCATTTGAATAGTCTATTCGTCCAAATCTATTAAATGAGAACCCATTAGTGATGAAATGATCTACTATTACAGTAAATTTTTCTCCAAATGTCTTTATAAGTTCTTCCGTTACTTCATCTAATTCATAGTAAAAATCTTCGGTTGTTGTCAACAGAATAAATCCATTAATAATAGAGTTATTTTGTGGCTCAAAGAAAACATTGTTTTCCATTTTTATTCACCTCGACTTACTTTAATTTTATCATAAGTATCTCTTAATGCAATCAAAATTTCTTCTGCAATAGATAGCATATCATCTGATATTTCAATTATTGATGTCATTTCAGTGTTTACTCTAACATGCAAGTATACATTTCTCTTGTCCGCATATAATCTATGCAAACCAAACAATGCGGATTTCATTTCGGATTCAATTTTAGGATTCTCGGAAATCTTGATTGTCTCACCTTTGCATTTAGAGTGAAACATACAAAAAGTATTATTCTTTTTCAATTTATATCCATATTCTTCTGTCAATACTTTTTTTAAGAAAGCTTCTAAAGCCCTAAATATCCCCGCTAATAAAACGCTATAATCCTCAACTATAATTTCCATTTTGCAAAGAATATATGAACTGTTAAGAGTTTTTTGAATGGATGGGGCTAAGTATTCATACACACTACCTAATTTAGTTTTCAATTCGCTAATATAGCTTGCACTATTATCTGCATTTACTCCCAAAATTTGTGTACTCCAATTTGTAATATCATTATTTGTTATCATCTCATTCTCACTAAGAAAATCAAGCAAAATGTTATAAACATAAAATGGTTTAGACTGCACCAGAACAGTTCCATTTGCATATGTTGTTAAATGGAGTCTATCCCCATTACTGCTCTCCAAAATATATTTATTTCCACTGCTCTTAAGCTCAATATTTATGAATGCGTTATTAGAGATATATTCTTGAAGATTTTTCATAAAGTCGGGTGAAGTATTAGCGATTGAAAACTGATTCGTAGCTATATCAGCTGAATAGCATTGATCTTCCAAAAAATTAATCAACAAATTCGACTGATCTTTATTCTTTCCGATAGGTAAAATGTTTACTAGGTTATTTTTCTTAAAGAACAAATTAATTAAACAGTCACTGCTATTCAAATAAAAATGTAATTTCCATTCATTAGAGTCGGAAACATTGAAATATTCCTTTATAATGAATGTTTTTTCAATGTTTTGGAATTCTTGAATCAATTTATCGATTTTTTCCTTTGTTGATATCAATTTAGCCATTTCAATTCTCCTTTACAAAATGAAGATTGCTTGCTTCATTTTTTCCCTTTTTTTCATTATATACAACATCAAAGAATACTTTTTTCCGCAATGATAAACTACTAAACAGTTTTTTATTAACTTTAAAATAATAATCCTTTTGATCGCTTGCTCTAATAAATCCAAAGCTTTCATTAAACATTTTTATCTTGCCTTCACTCATGCCTGTGAAGCATATGACAGATTCTTGTAATTTTTCAAAATCTATTTTTGAAGACTTTGAAATATCATATAATTTTACATAGTATTTCAACGCATCTCTAATATTCCAACCATTTTTCAATCTTATTTGATAACATAATTGTAATAGTTTAACAGCAACTTCTTCAGACTTATTCACAAGCAATAAACCTAAATCATAAATGAGATTCACCATCATATCTTGATCTCTTTTTGTTCCTAAAACAAATCCTTTAGAAGCGTAAATTATGCTTTCTTGAAATTTCGCATTGCTGAAATATATATTAGATATTTTATGATATAAAAACCATTTATTCTCTTTCGTAACAAAATCTAGGTATGTTTTAATGTCTTTATCAAAATCTGTGGAAGTCATACATATGGAATACAACTGTCTTGATTTTATCCATAAATCATTTTTATAGTTCCATCTTGAGAAGCTTTTAAGAGCTATTTCTGAAATAACAATACAAATTTCAAATTTCTCAAGTTTTACAAGGGCTTTAATTAACATGGTATAATAAAACTCTTTTGAAGAAACGTTCGTGTAATCTTTTCCTTCTTTACTCTTAAACTCTTTTTTATCTTCTGATAGTATATCCGGATTCAACTTGGTTAACCAATAGTGAATTTTTTCATAGTTAATATTATTTGAGTTTTTGATTTTTTTTACTAAGTATCTAATGGACAATACAAATGGGGTAAAATGTTCTTTTATAGTTGGAGATTGTTCACAATTAGCAATGATTTTTTCAAGTATAATTTCGTCAGTTGCAATATCATTGGTAGCATCCATTCTCATTGCTTTATAGAGACTCCATGTATACCAATGTTTGCAAAATTTATTAAATTCAACATCAGAAAATTGCTCATAAATATCAATGAACTCATTATATCTTTCTTCTTCATATAACTGCTTCCCGAATTGCGAAAATCTATATTGGCTAATGTTTCCATTATTTATCCAATCATATTCGGTCTCATCAAATAGCATTCTTTTACCTCCAATCTATCACCAATAAAAAATCAATGGAGTTTACTTATTCTTCAAAATAAATAAGCAAATACACTTACTATCTAGTGATTGTGTTTGTACAATCAAGTTTGTGTCGCTTTCAATGTTATTTCAATACAATGTTCAATTTTCATGGCAACCAAATATTATATATATGTGCACTATTTTAAACTGATGATATTGTTTTTATGCTCCATAATCTTAGATACTACATCAGTTTCTAGAATCTTTACTACATGAGATTGATTTAATTCATAAATTAGCAGCAATACATCCTTGATAGATCGATCTAGTTCGTCTTGATTCTCGTAATAAATTAATCCTTCTTCTTCTATTCCATATGTTTGATTTTCTAAATGGCTATTAGAATGCAATGTAATCCTATACATAGAATTCTTTAGGTATTCCCTTATCCTCTCATCATCTATGTATTTAATGATATCTTTATCAGTGGAAACTTTATCTATTCCAACTCCATAATTAAATGTTGAAAATGCTTCAAGAGTACGTCTGATTTTGTTTCCAATAGCGCTCATGTCTCCTGTATAATTTCCAGTTACAACTTTGCCCAAGTCAATCATCAATCCATGATATAAATTCTTGTTACCATCTTTAAAATCAAAGAATTTTTTACTAGCTAAAACATGTTTTGTTGTTCGATTTTTTAACCCTAAATCATCTGAAATATTG
>JBAYZV010000159.1:0-4467 GCA_041672325.1 Candidatus Izemoplasmatales bacterium | reverse complement strand
TCATCCTTCGCTTTATCAGCGTATTCAAAACATTAAAACAATAAAAAAAGACAAGTTTTAGACTTGTCTTTTTTTGAATTATTCTTCTAACATCAATCCCAAAATTACTTTATCAGTGTCCTTCATTCCCTCACTAGCCATCTTGCCTATAGCTAGAATTGTTTCATCAGCGCTATTTTTTAAAATGCCTGATAATGGATTATATTGATGATTTTCCATTGCTAGAAAATGTCCTAGTATAGCAGCATCCAACCCAGTAGCTATTTTAGATGCACAAGAGGGTTTCGCGCCATCACAAACAACTCCGGAGACATTTGCTAAAGCATTGGTGATTGTCATTTTAATTTGTTGGAGATTTCCTCCGCTCAAATATGTGAAAGTAGCGCCAGAAGATACTGCAGCGCTTATAGCTCCGCAAAAAGCTGATAATCTACCTATGAAACTCTTTTGATAAATTGTCAATAGATTTGATAGAGTTAAAGCTCGATATAGTTTTTCTTTAGAAGTTTTTAGATGACGACTAAATAAGATTACAGGAATTGAAGTGGTTAATCCTTGATTGCCACTACCTGAGTTAGTTATAACCGGTAATGAGCAGCCACTCATTCTTGCTTCTGAAGCGGCAGCTGTATAGGCTTTAATTTGAGAAAAAATAGATTGATCATGTTTTAATATTGTTTGTCCAATAGAAACACCAAAAACTGTGTTTAACCCCTTTTTTGCAATTGCCATATTTAGTTTAATTTGTTGGTCTAAAAGTGGTTTCACTTTATTTATTTCAATATTTTCTGTAAACATTAGAATATTACTAATTGTTAAATTAGATCTATCTGTTTCTACACCAAAAAATTCATCTTTTACATTATTTTTTTCAAAAATTGTTACTCCATTTTTAACGATTTTTACGATGTTAGTATGAAGATTTTGAATTTCAATTAAGACTGAAGAAGTCTTTGTTTTTGCTTCCACAGTAAAGTGCAAATTCAAATGAGAGTTTAGTAGTTTTACTGTAACAATCTTTTTTAAGAGTAATTGATTTACAAGTTTTAGATGTTTTGGTTTCAAGTTAGAAATTACTTCTAATTCAAGACTTGAGTCACCTCCAACTATTCCGGATATAACACTCGCTTCTATGCCTACTAGATTGTTAGTATTAGGAACAGTTACACATCTAATGTTTTTTATTAGATTTCCGCTTGCTTGAATTTCTACTAATTCTGGAATTTCCCCTAAAATTTCTCTAGCTTTGGCTCCAGCAAAAGCTATTGCAATGGGTTCTGTGCACCCTTTTGCTGGAACTAGTTCCTCTTGGAGTATGTTTAAATATTCATCTTCAAATTCAAATTTTTTCATAATTCCCTCAACATTTCTTAAGTTCTTATATATCTTAACATAAGTTAAATCTTTAATCAATAATGCTTGATAAAGCTTTATGGTTTGTCTTTAATAATTTAAATCTTATGGTATAATATATAGCGTAGAAATAATAATGATAAATGGAGTAAAATAATGCTTATGGTAAGTATTAGTGTCGGAATAATTATTGTTGTAGTAGTGATAGTTTTGGTAACTATTCTACTTCTGAGCAATAGTAGAAAAGATAAAGATGATTCAGATGATTCAAGTAAACTATTATAAGAGGATAAACTAATGAATAAATTGAAAACAATTGCAGAACTAATTTTTCCAAACATTAAAACAAATATCACAGATCTTGAATGTAAATATCCACAGAGAGACTTGAAACCAGGTGCAATAGTAACTAGGTTTGCGCCGTCTCCAACTGGTTTTTTGCACACTGGGTCTTTGTTTACATCTCTTGTTAGTTGGCGTTTCGCTAAACAAACAAGTGGTGTATTTTTCTTAAGGTTAGAGGATACTGATCAAAAAAGAGAGATTAAAGGATCGGGAGATAAAGTTGTTGAACAACTAATTAAATTTGGAATTTTACCAGATGAAAGCTATTTAAATAATGGTCTATATGGACCTTATATTCAATCAGAAAGAAAAGAAATATATCACACGGTCATTAAAGAGATGATTGAAAATGGTTTGGCTTATCCTTGCTTTTGTACTCACGAAGAGTTAAATGATATCAGAAAAAAACAAGAAACGAATAAAATTCTTCCTGGTTATTATCATGAATACGCAAAATGCAGATATCTTACAGATGATGAAGTTATTGAAAAATTAAAAAACGATGAAGATTATGTCATTAGATTTAAATCTCAAGGTAAGGATGATGAAAAGGTAATTTTAGAAGATGCAATCAGAGGTAGCATTGAGTTTCCGAAGAACATCCAAGATATTGTAATAATGAAAAGCGACGGATTACCAACTTACCATTTTGCTCATGTAGTTGATGATCATTTCATGAGAACTACACATGTAACAAGGGGAGAAGAGTGGATGCCTTCAGCGCCTATTCACTTAGAAATATTTGAACAATTAAATTGGCAAAGACCTAAATATTGTCATTTTCCAGTTATAATGAAAATGGATAATGAAAAAAGAAGAAAGTTATCAAAAAGAAAAGATGAAGAAGCCAGTGTTGACTACTTTTTAGAAAAAGGTTATCCAATTGAAGGGTTTTTAGAATATTTAATGACACTTGCTAATTCTAATTTTGAAGAATGGCGAATCGCTAATCCTAAAACAGATATCTTTGATTTTGAATTAGATTTTACTAAGATGAGTCTTGATGGGGCATTGTTTGATTTAGAGAAAGTAAATTCAATTTCCAAAGAAGTACTTGGCAATATGAATAAAGATGATTTTACTATTAGCGTTTTAGATTATGCAAAAGAGTATAACAAAGAGTTATATGATTTGATTCTTAAGAATATAGATTATTTTAAAGCTATTATTAATATTGAGAGGGAACAAGAAAAACCTAGAAAAGATTATGTTAAATTTAGTGATATATTACCTATCATTGATTTTATGTATGATGAGTATTATTATGAACTTAGTAAGACACTAGATTTTAATTCACGCTTTGAGAAACAATTATTAATTGAAATATTAGAAGAATATAAGAACAATGTAGATTTAAGTTTAAATCAAGAGAATTGGTTTAACGCTATGAAAGAGTTAGCTATTTCAAGAAATTTTGCGAAAAGAGCAAAAGACTATAAAAAGAATCCTGATGAGTATATTGGGCATATCGGCGAGTATGCAGAAATAATTAGAATTGCCACATGCGCTAAAACTAACACACCAAATTTTTATGATGTATTAATCATTTTAGGTAAAGAAAGAGTGATTGAGCGAATCAACCATACGATAAGTATTTTAAAATAGGAGTATAAAGTTTATTTAAAAACGAGGAGAACTTCTTCGTTTTTTTTATAAAAAAAATAATTTAATATTTTTTTAAAACTGCTTGTTTTTTCTTCTCATAATCATATATAATGTTTACGAAGCGAATTAATTCATCGGAAGTATTTTTCGGTGAGTTATTTTATTAGAACTTACGATATTATTTAATTTTATCTAAAAATATAAGGAGAGTCGAAATGACAAAGTATGTGGTTAAAAGAAATGGTGTAAAAGAAAAATTTGATGTGACAAAAATTGCAAATGCAATGTGCAAAGCCTATACAAGTGTAGGTGATAGTGTCTGCTATGAGGATTGCTTAGAACAAGCAAAACTTCTAACAAAAGATCTATTTAAAAACAATTCAGAGATTTCTATTGAAAACATTCAAGACTGCGTTGAGTTATTTCTTATGGATACAAAGAAATATGAAACTGCGAAGGCTTATATTAAATATCGTGAAAAACAAAGAATAGATCGTGAAAATCCATGGAGTGATAATGATGAACGTCAAGACATGATTTTACAAAAATATCTTCTAAACAGTGAAACTAAACGAGACTTCATTAAAAGAGTCTCGATTAATCGGCCAGCCCTAGAAAAAATTCTAAGACACAAAGAAGCTATATTTGCAGGTAGAAACCTGTATGCGATTGGAAGAGATGGAAATATAACTGGTAGTAATTGTTATGTTACCGAAGACCCTCAAGATAACTTAGAAAGTATTTATAAAGTAGATTATCAAATAGCTAGAACCTATAGTTATGGTGGCGGACAGGGTATGAACTTATCAAATATCAGACCTAAAGGAGCTAAGGTAAACAATAGTTCTAACACTACTCCAGGAGTAATGGTTTTTGCTGAAAAGTATTCGCATACTACCTTAAACACTCAACAAGACAATCGTCGTGGAGCTTTAATGTTAGTTTTAAATATTGATCATCCAGACATCATTGATTTTATTACCACTAAACTAGATTTAAATAAGATTAATGGAGCAAACATATCAATTGCTTTAACAGATGAATTTATGAATGCTGTTGAAAAAGACGAAGTTTGGACAATGAAATTTGAGACGCCTTATGAAATGATTGAAAAGAAAGTAAGCGCAAAATTATTGTTAGAACTTATCGCTTATTCAGCACATA
>JBAYZV010000158.1:0-4479 GCA_041672325.1 Candidatus Izemoplasmatales bacterium | reverse complement strand
ACCAATGAATAATCGTTCAACACGATTTATAATGATAGCACTGATGGTCGTTTTAATAATAGCGATATTTTACAGTTTTGGAAACGCTAATGGGCCAAGAGAAATTAGTAATTCTGATTTTTCATATCTTTTAGACAAAGGGGGTATCACTTCTGTAGAAGTTACACCTTTATCCGGTGAAACGAATTATCGTGCTTATAAAGTTACTGGCCAATTATTAAGCGAGGAGCTATACATTACATATTTCGCTAACGATACTGAATTAGATGAAATAAGAACCATAATTAATGCATTAAATATGGATAACGATCCAGCTAATAATGTTTTATTAAAGTTTAACAAGGGAGCTACTTATAACTTGTTAAACATAATTTTCCCAATCATATTAGTAGCTGGTGTTGTAGTGATGCTTGTTATTATGATGCGTGGTGGTTCAAACGCCAATAAACAAGCGTTTGATTTCGGAAAATCTAGAGCTCAAGTTAGTAAAAACCAAAAAACTACTTTCAATGATGTTGCTGGTGCCGATGAAGAAAAAGAGGAATTAAAAGAAATTATTGATTTTCTAAAAAATCCTAAAAAATATATGGAACTAGGAGCTAGAATCCCTAAGGGAGTTCTTTTAGTAGGACCTCCAGGAACAGGTAAAACATTAATTGCTAGAGCCGTTGCTGGTGAAGCTAAAGTACCTTTCTTTTTTGTGTCTGGTTCTGACTTCTTAGAAATGTTTGTTGGGGTTGGTGCTTCACGTGTTCGTGACATGTTTAAAACAGCTAAAACTCACTCACCTTGTATTCTTTTCATTGATGAAATTGATGCTGTAGGTAGACAAAGAGGAACTGGTTTAGGTGGTGGACATGACGAAAGAGAACAAACGCTTAATCAATTATTAGTAGAAATGGATGGCTTCGGACATAACTCAGGCGTTATTGTTATTGCCGCGACTAACCGTGTAGATATTCTTGACCCAGCTTTAATGCGTCCAGGTCGTTTCGATAGACAAGTCTATGTTGGCGCTCCTGATATTAAAGGTAGAGTAGAAATCTTAAAAGTACACTCTCGTAATAAAAAAATCAATCCTGAAATTACATTTCAAGAAATCGCTCGAAGAACGCCAGGTTTTACAGGTGCAGATCTAGAAAACTTAATGAATGAAGCTGCTCTTCTAGCAGCTAGAGAAAATAAGACTCAAATTGAATTAGCTCATATTGATGAAGCTGTAGATAGAGTAATGATGGGTCCTGCAAAGAAATCTAGAGTCTTTTCAAAAAAAGAAAAGGAAATCATTGCTTTCCATGAAGCTGGACATGCTGTTATTGGTTTAAAATTAGAAAACGCTAATATCGTTCATAAGGTAACCATTATTCCTCGTGGCCAAGCAGGCGGTTATAACTTAATGTTACCTAAGGAAGAACAAGCATTTTTACAAACAAAACAAAATTTATTAGAAATGATTATCGGTTTACTTGGTGGTAGAGTTGCTGAAGAAGTTATTTTCAACGAGATCTCTACTGGTGGTCATAATGATTTGCAACGTTCTACTGCTATTGCAAGATCTATGATTACTCAATACGGTATGAGCGAACGATTAGGACCAATCACTTATGAAAAAGATACAGATACCGTATTCTTAGGAAGAGATTATGGAAAATCTAAAAACTTTTCTGAACAAATCGCGACAGAAATCGATAAGGAAGTCCGCGGAATTATTCATGATTGTTATGAAAAAGCTAAAGAAATTATTAAAATTAATATTGAGCTACTTAGAACAATCGCTCATTACTTATTAGAAGTAGAAACATTAACTAAAGAAGATATTGATGAAATTGTAGAAACCAATAAACTATCTCGTTGGGACAATGTCTTAGCTGAAGAATTAAATTCTACTGAATCAACTAAAGAAGTTGTAAATGAAGTAGCAAAAGAGACTACTGAAGAAAACGCTGAAGAAGATATCATTTCCAAAGAAGAAAATACTGAATTTAAAGACTAAAAGATGGGATACTTTCGGTATCCCTCTCTTTTTAAGGAGCTACTATGAGATTAGATAAATATTTAAAAGTATCAAGAATTTTTAAAAGACGTACTATAGCTAAAGAAGTAAGTAAGAATTCAAGAATATCAATAAACGGTCGAGTTGCCAAACCTGGAACAGACGTTAAAGAAAATGATGTTTTGGTAATTTCTTATGGTGGAAAAGAGTTAAAAGTTAGAGTAAAACAAGTTTTTTCTTTTGCTAAAAAAGATGATGCTGAAGCGATGTATGAAATAATCACTGACATTGATTGATTTAGTAGTGAAAATTGGTTATAATTATTGAACGGAGTGATAATATGAAAAAAATTGTTTTATTGATTTTTGTTTTAATGCCTTTATATTTAATGATAGCTTGTACTGGCGGAAATGAAAGCCATGACATTTATGTAACAGTCTACCCATTAGAGTATGTGGCAGAAGAAATGTTAAAAAATACAGATTATACAGTTGGAATTGTTCCCGGAGTTACATCCCATGAAAGTTCTGTTGACTGGTCACCAAAAGAAATCATTTCTATGACAGAAGCGACTTATCTGTTTTACATCGGCGCTAATTATGATTATTACATTGATTACCAAATTGATAGTATATTCAAGAACAAAGAGGTCGAATTAGTTAAAGTTGAATTAGAAACAGATTATATTGAATTTATACCCGGTATTCGTCATGAACATAATCATGATGAAGATGAAGTTCACAATGAAACATTAAATGATACTGCTTTAGGTATTGATCCTCATTTTTGGATTTCGCCAAAAAAAGTTTTAGAAGTTTCTAAATTAATTTATGATAAATTATTAATAGTTTATCCAGATGAAGCCACTACTATCGAAGAGAATTATCTTGATTTAGTAGAAAAACTTAGTACCTTGGATGACGACTTCACTGATGCTATCAGCAAATTTACAAAACCAATTATGACTTCTACTAATTTATACGGATATTTAAATCATGATTACAATTTGAATTTCATGCCGATATCTCCAGGATATCATGAAGAAGCGGATCAATTCACTTCTCATCAGAAACAAGAAATTGTTGACAAAGCTATCTACCATGAAATACAATATATTATTTTTGAAAAATACACTAATTCTCCTTTGTCAAGTGCAGTATTTAGTGAATTAGTATTATTAGGCATCGAACCAATTAAAGCAGAATTCAATATTTTGCAATCAATCACAGACGATGATTTAAATTTAGAAAAAAATTATGTTACAGTTATGTATGAAAATTTAGAGATTCTTAAACTAGCTGGTGAATATACGGAAGGATAAATATATGGAAATTAAATTAACAGAACAAGAAATTGTAAGAAGAGAAAAAGCAGAAAATTTAAAAGAACTTGGAATAGATCCTTTTGGTTCTAGATTTGATCGAAGTCATAATACCAAAACTTTTAAAGATGAATTTGCTAAATACACAAAAGAAGAACTTCATGAAATGGAAAACCCAAAAGAAATTACTATCGCTGGACGTATTATGACTAGAAGAGTTAAAGGTAAAGCTGGTTTTGTTCATATTCAAGATCAAAATGGCCTTTTACAGTTATATATTAGAGTTGATGGCATCGGTGAAGAAGCTTATGAGATATTTAAAAAGGGTGACATTGGCGATATCATTGGTGTAAGTGGTACAGCAATGATAACAAATACAGGAGAGTTATCATTAAAAGTAAACTCTTATCGTCACTTGACAAAAGCTTTAAGACCATTACCTGAAAAATTCCATGGATTAACTGATAAAGAAGAAATTTACAGACGTAGATATGTTGATTTAATTATGAATCAAGATAGTCGTGATACTTTCATTAAAAGATCAAAAATCATTAAAGAAATGCGTGATTATTTAGATAATTTAGGTTATTTTGAAGTAGAAACACCAGTATTACAACCTATTTTAGGTGGAGCTAATGCTAGGCCTTTTATTACACATCATAACACTTTAAATATGCCTTTTTACTTAAGAATCGCTACTGAATTACATTTAAAAAGATGTATTATCGGTGGGTTTGATGGTGTATATGAAATTGGCAGACTATTCAGAAATGAAGGTATAGATCGTTTACATAACCCTGAATTTACTACTATTGAACTATACTTAGCATATTCTGATTTACAAGGCATGATGGATTTAAGTGAAAACTTAATAAGTCATTTAGCTGAGAAAGTTGTGGGAACTACAAAAATCACATATGATGATAAAGAGATTGATCTTTCAAAAGGTTGGAGAAAAGCTCATATGGTCGATTTAATTAAAGAAAAAACAGGAATTGATTTCTTTAAAGTATATGATTTTGAAGAAGCTAAGAAATTAGCGAAGGAACATCATTTAGAAGTGGCCGCCCATCTTTATGGTGTTGGACATATCATTAATTTATTCTTTGAACATTATTGTGAAGCTGATTTAATTCAACCAACTTTTGTTTATGGCCATCCAATT
>JBAYZV010000157.1:0-4486 GCA_041672325.1 Candidatus Izemoplasmatales bacterium | reverse complement strand
CAAACAAAAAAACTTCTAAAACAAAATTAATTTTTATTGCAATTGCCTTGATTTATGGATTTGGAACTATTTTTTTTAGTGTTGGTTATATGTTTTTTGATTTAGGACATATTTTAGAAGAATTGGGTAATCTAAACATGTTATTAGATTTTGTTTTTATATATGCCACTTTCTTGTCTATGTTCTTCATTTTGTTTAGAGCTAATGGTTATTTATTTCATTATAAAGATTATAATATATTACAACCATTACCTATTAAGTCGAAGACTGTAATTCTAGCTAAATTGTCAATCATGTTAGTTTTCATCTATTTGATTGTCTTTACTGTTGTATCTCCAATTATTTTTAGTTATTTTTACCATGGTGGATTTAATATTCTAAAATTATTATTAATAATATTGTTATTGTTAGTCATACCTTTAATTCCTTTAGTTATATTTTCATTTATTTCACTTTTAATATCTAATATTGTTGGACATTTACGTTTTGGTAAGGCTTTTAATATTATATTTATGTTTATATTTTTCTTTGGTATAATGTACTTTTCAATGACTTTAGGTGTTACGGAAGAAAATCCTTTATTGGGTCAAATGAGTTTGTTAGAAAATATTTCAAAGTATCTTATTACAGCTAAATGGTTCGGTTTAGCTGTTGATGAGTTAAATATCTTAGCGTTTTTAGGAGTGATTGGTATTAGTTTAACAGCTTTATATCTTTTTGTTCTAGTTATTCAAAAGTTAGTAATCAAAACTAATCAAATGGGTACTATTACAAGAACAAGGGGAAATAATAAGGTTGTTGTTTCAAAAGAAAAAAGTATTATTGCTCACATTATTTCTAAGGAATTCAAAAAATTCTTTAATGTAACCATTTATGTATTCAATTCTGGTTTTGGTCCAATTATGATGGCGATTGGCGGTGTAGCTATATTGTTTTTCAAAAAAGATTTGATTGAATTTGTCGATGTGTTTGAAGGTATGAATTTAAGTTTTGAACCAATTATTTTGTTAATTTTGGGCTTCTTAATTTCAACAGTTTTTACTTCATCGTTTTCTTTGTCATTGGAAGGAAAAAATTTCTGGATATTGAAATCATTACCAATAAAAGCAGAAACAATAATGTTTGGTAAAATGCTTTTTAATGTTATCCTTTGTTTACCAGTCGCGATATTTGCTTTACTTATGTCTAGTATTGCTTTAGAATTTAGTTTCTTAAATCTTGTAGTTATGATAGCTTATATTGCTAGTCTTTGTTTCTTAAGTTCAGGATTAGGCTCAATTATCAATTTGTATTTTCCAAAATTTAATTATATAAATGAAGCAGAAGTTGTAAAACAAAGTTTGGGAGCATTCTTAGGAATGTTTGGTACTTGGTTGATTTTAATGTTAAATATTTTATTATATTACTTTTTAAGTAAATATTTTGACTTTACAATCCTGATTTCCCTTAATGTTATTGTTAATATTGCTTTGTTTGCTGGTGTATTTTTCTTTATTAAAAATCAAGCAAAGGTGATTTTTAATAAAATATAGCGTTTTCATACATTTAAAAGCGTTAATGTTTGAATTATGACTTAGTTTTTGTTATAATTTTCATGGTTATTTAATATAAATATTAAAGTTAAAGAAAGGATACAATTATGACAAAATTTGTTTATTTATTTAGAGAAGCAGATGCATCAATGAAAAACCTTCTCGGTGGTAAAGGCGCAAACCTTGCAGAAATGACAAAACTTGGTTTACCTGTACCTCAAGGCTTCACTGTTTCTACTGAAGCATGTACACAGTACTATAAAGACGGAAAGAAAATCAATAACGAAATTATTGAGCAAATCTATGAAGCTTTAAAAGAAACTGAAAATATTGCTGGTAAAAAATTCGGGGATAATCAAAACCCATTCTTAGTATCAGTACGTTCAGGAGCAAGAGCTTCAATGCCTGGAATGATGGATACAATCCTTAATCTTGGTTTAAACGATGTTGCGGTTGAAGGGTTAGCAAAATTAACTAATAATCCTCGTTTCGCTTACGATTCATACCGTCGTTTCATAACAATGTTTAGTGATGTTGTTATGGAAATTTCTAAGAGCAATTATGAAGAAATTTTTGATGCTAAAAAAGAAGAACTTGGCATTCATGAAGACACTGATTTATCTGCAGAAAACTTAAAAGAAATTGTTGAAGGCTTTAAATCAAAATATAAAGAAATTAAAGGTGAAGAATTTCCTCAAGATCCTAAAGAACAATTAATTGCAGCTGTTGAAGCTGTGTTCAGATCATGGGATAATCCGAGAGCGAACGTATATCGCCGTTTAAACAACATTCCTTATGAATGGGGTACAGCAGTTAACGTTCAAGCTATGGTTTTTGGTAATATGGGTGAAGATAGTGGTACTGGTGTTGCATTTACTAGAGATCCATCTACAGGCAAAAACGAACTTTACGGTGAATATCTATTTAATGCTCAAGGCGAAGATGTTGTTGCTGGAATTAGAACTCCAAAACCAATTTCTGAACTACAAAAAGATAATCCTGCTATCTATGATCAATTCCAAGAGATTTCTCATACATTAGAACAACATTATAAAGATATGCAAGATATGGAATTTACTATTGAAAAAGGTAAATTATATATGTTACAAACACGTAATGGAAAAAGAACTGCTCAAGCAGCTTTAAAAATAGCAATTGATATGGTTGAAGAAGGTTTACTAACTGAAAAAGAAGCTGTTTTAAAAGTTGAACCATCACAATTAGATTCTTTACTACATCCACAATTTAATCCAGAAAGTTTAAAGAATGCTCATATTATTGCTAAAGGATTAAATGCATCACCTGGTGCAGCTACAGGCCGTGCTGTTTTCACCGCTGAAAGAGCGAAAGAAATGGCTAAAGACGGTAAACCAGTTATATTAGTTAGACAAGAAACATCTCCAGAAGATATTGAAGGAATGGTTGTTGCTAGCGGTGTATTAACTAGTCGTGGTGGTATGACATCTCATGCAGCTGTTGTTGCAAGAGGAATGGGAACTTGCTGCGTTGCTGGTGCTGGAACTGTTAAAGTTTACGAAGAAAAGAAATACTTCGAAGTTGAAGGTAAAAAATATTATGAAGGTGATTACATTTCATTAGACGGTTCTACTGGTTATATCTATGGTGAACAAGTTAAAACTATGGATGCAACTGTAAGTGGTGATTTTGCTAAATTAATGGAATGGGCTGACAAATATCGTGCATTAAAAATTAGAACAAACGCTGACAATCCAAGAGACGCTAAACAAGCTTATGAATTTGGAGCGGAAGGAATTGGACTATGCCGTACTGAACATATGTTCTTTGAAGGCGAAAGAATCAAAGCTGTTCGCGAAATGATTGTTTCTAATACAGTTGAAGAAAGACAAAAAGCTTTAAATAAATTATTACCTATGCAAAGAGAAGACTTCATCAGTCTATATGAAGCTATGCAAGGTCATCCTGTAACGATTCGTTATTTGGATCCACCTTTACATGAATTCTTACCTACAGAAGATGATGACATTAAAGACTTGGCTAAAGAAATGGGTATTACTTTTGAAGAACTTAAGGCTACAGTAGAAAGTTTACATGAAACTAATCCAATGTTAGGACATAGAGGTGTACGTTTATCAATCACTTATCCTGAAATCGCTGAAATGCAAACTCGTGCTGTAATTGAAGCAGCTATCGAAGTAACTAAGAGAGGTTTAAAAGTAGTTCCTGAAATTATGATTCCTCTTGTAGGTGAAATCAAAGAATTAAAATATGTTAAAGATATCGTAGTTAAAGTAGCTGATAGAATCATTAAAGAAGCAGGCATTAAATTAGAGTATTCAGTTGGAACAATGATTGAAATTCCTCGTGCTGCACTTTTAGCTGATGAAATTGCTAAAGAAGCTGAATTCTTCTCATTTGGTACAAACGACTTAACACAAATGACTTTTGGTTTCTCACGTGATGATGCAGGTAAATTCTTAGCTGACTATTACGATAAGAAAGTTTTTGAAGCTGATCCATTTGCTCATGTTGACGAAAAAGGTGTTGGTAAACTAATGGAAATGGCTGTAAAAGGTGGACAATCAACAAGACCTAATATTAAATTAGGAATTTGTGGTGAACACGGTGGCGATCCTGCATCAATTGACTTCTGTCATAAAATTGGATTAAGTTATGTATCTTGTTCTCCATTTAGAGTTCCAATAGCTCGTCTAGCTGCAGCTCACGCAAACATCAAAAACCCTAGATAAATACTTATAACATTTTATAAATTTTAATTAAATTATTTAGTTAGATGCTAGTTCTTGTATTTGAACTAGCATCTTTTATTTTAAAAAAAGTAGACACTGTTTTTATGTGTCTACTTATATGGATTTAGTTCAATTCACTGTCTACTTGATTTGATTTAGTTTATATCATTTATTTGAATTCTGCTTTTTTAGTATTTTTATTAAGTCTTCAGTTTCCATTGGCTT
>JBAYZV010000156.1:0-4610 GCA_041672325.1 Candidatus Izemoplasmatales bacterium | reverse complement strand
TCCGTTACAAACCATTATTATTGAAGTGTCTATGACGATACCAAAATTCAGTATGATAAGGAAGGTAAAAGATGAGTAAACCAATAATTATCGCAGTTGCCGGTGGATCATCATC
This sequence comes from Candidatus Izemoplasmatales bacterium, assembly GCA_041672325.1. GTDB lineage: Bacteria > Bacillota_I > Bacilli_A > Izemoplasmatales > Hujiaoplasmataceae > UBA2289. The sequence goes on along the minus strand of JBAYZV010000156.1, from coordinate 4,495 downwards.
TGGTAAAACCACTGTAGTTAATAAAATTATGAAGAACTTTAGTGAAGAAAAAGTTGAAGTTATTCGTCATGATGATTATTATAAAGATCAATCTGACAAGACTTTAGAACAGCGCAAACAGGTCAACTATGACCATCCACTTGCTTTAGACAATGATTTATTCTATCAACATATTTTAGATTTAATTGATGGGAAACAAATTGAAAAACCTACTTACGATTTTGTTAAGTTAAATAGGACTTCTATAACAGCAAAAGTAAATCCTGCAGAAATAATTATTCTTGAGGGAATTCTAGTTTTAGAAGATGAGAGAATTAGAGGATTATGTGATATAAAAATATTTGTTGAAGCCGATGAAGATATAAGATTAATTAGAAGAATAAAAAGAGACACGACTGAAAGAGGAAGAACCCTAGAACATATTTTAGATCAATACTTAAATACAGTAAAACCGATGCATCATGCATTTGTTAAGCCTACTAAAAGATATGCTGACATAATTATTCCTAATGATTATGCACATGATGTGGCTGTCGATATCATTAAGGCAAAAATAATTACTATCTTAAACAATTAAATTATGATATAATATAAAAGTTAAAAAAGGAGTTAAAAATGGAAAATACTTATAAATTAACTGAAGCTGGTTATGACCAATTAAAAGCAGAATTGGATGAACTAAAAGGCGAAAAAAGAAATGCTAATTTGGAAGCTTTGAAAGAAGCTAGAGCTCAGGGAGACCTTTCTGAAAACGCTGATTATGATGCTGCTAGAGATGAACAAGCAAGAATAGAAGCTAGAATTAAAGAAATTGAAAATATTCTTAAAAATTCTGAAATTATTAAAGAAAACAATCGTTCTAAAGTGATTGGTATGGGGAAAACAGTTGTTGTTAAATTTTTACACAATAACTATGAATTAGAATTTACACTTGTAGGTAAATTAGAAGCTAATCCTATGCAAAGAAAAGTCTCTAATGAGTCACCAATTGGAAAAGCCATTATAGGTTCTAAAAAAGGCAAAGTCGTTACATACAAATCTGAAACAGGTCAAGAACTTTCTGTAGAAATATTAGACGTAAAATAATTAGAGAAATAATTTTCTCTTTTTTATGTAGAGGTGAGTATATATGATAGGTATAATCGGCGCTATTGATTACGAATTGAATCATTTTTTTCAACAAATGATTATTGCTAGAACTGAAATAATCGCTGATAAGACTTTTTATGTTGGCAAAATTAAGAATCATAATGTTGTAATAGTAAAATCTGGAATTGGAAAAGTTAATGCTAGTATTACGACAACCATCCTAATAGAACGATTTGATGCTAGATTAGTAATAAATACCGGAGTAGCTGGTGGTTTATCACCTATAGAAGTAGGAGATATAATAATAGCTAAGGGGATATCCTATTTTGATGTATCCTTAACTGAAATCGATGATGTTCCCTATGGGCAAATGGGCTCTGATCCTTTAATTGTTAGTATTAGTGATGAGTATTTAATTAAAGCTAAAAAGGTATTGGAAACATTAGGGTATAAGTATTCAATTGGGAATTTGGTTTCAGGCGATAAATTTGTTACAAAAAAGAGAGATTTAGCTAAAATTCAAAAGCAAGTTAATAATATAATTGGTGTTGAAATGGAAGGAATGGCAATTGCTCTTACTTCATATAAGTTTAATCGACCATTTGTGTCTATACGAGGTATATCAGATATAATTGATACACCTGATCAACCTAAGAATTATCGTGATGTTGTAAAAGATGTAGCTTTAAAAACTTCTCAATTTGTTATTGCATTTCTTGAGGTAGTAGATGAATAAAATTATACTTGATAATAAAACTTTTTATTATCAAGTTTTTTTCAAAAAAAACAAAAACATGTATTTAAGAATCAAAAACGGCATTATTTCTATTTCAGCTCCTAATCGATATAGCTTGAAAGAAATTGAGGTTTTTATTATAAAACATAAGAATTTTGTTTTAAATCATATCGACCTTTCTCGTAAAGACATCTACGATAATGATAGTTTTATGTTATGGGGGAAAGAATACAAGCTTATTTTTTCTGACATCAAAACAATAAAAATTATAGAAGATAGCGTTTATGTTCCGAATAAGAATAGTAAGAAGAAAATTGAAAAATTTTATAAAAAAGAAACTATAAGTTATGCTAGAAATTTGATTGATAATTACTTAAAATTTACGATAAAAGATATAGATTTAGATGATGTAATACTTTTTTCTCAGTTGATGAAATCAAGGTTTGGAAGCTGCAATATAAAAACAAAAAGGATAAATATTAATAGTATTTTAGCTAGATTTAATTCTAAGTATTTAAAAGCTGTTTTAATTCACGAAATAGTACATCTTAAAGAATCTAATCACCAACGCGGATTTTATGATATGTTGTTAGAATATGAACCTGAGTATCGGATTATCCATAAAGAATTAAATAAACTAGTAAAAATGTATAAAATATAGACTGAATTTAATAAAGTCTATTTTTTTTACCTAAGTTATATTTTTTATGTTTTATATCAATATGAAAAAAAATAGACATTTTTATATTAATTAGGTATAATAGAATTGATATTTGGAGGAAAAAAATGATTGAACTGCTGTTTAAAAAGAAAAATTTCTATCCGGATGAATATAAAAAAACGGTTTTTGACATAAATTTTGAAAGATTAAGGGAATTAGGAATAAAAAATATATTCATCGATTTAGATAATACGTTAATACCATATGACTTGAACGTCGCAGATGATAAGACATATGATTTGTTTAAAAAACTTCATAATTTAAAATTTCATGTTTTCATTATCTCTAACAACAAGAAAGGCCGTGTTAAGTTATTTGCGGATACTGTAAAAAGTCGTTATGTATATAGTGCACAAAAACCATTTAAATCAGGTTTTAGAAGAGCGTTAAAAAAAGTTGGATATCCAGATTCCAAAACAGTTTGTTTAATTGGAGACCAATTTATGACTGATGTACTCGGCGGCAAAAGAATGGGATTCTATGTAATTGTTGTCGATGCAATAAAAAGGAAGACAGAAAAATGGTATACAAAATATAATCGCCATTTAGAAAAGAAAATATTACAACGTTTAAGGAGAACAGACAGGGAATTTTACGATAAACTAAATTTACAAGAGAAGAGGTAAGCTAATGGCAGAACTGTATTGCAAAGGATGCGGAGCACTTATTCAAAATAAGGATAAAACACTACCAGGTTATGTTAGTGAAGAACTATTAAGTTCAAGAAATCCTGATGAAATAGTGTGTCAAAGATGTTTTAGAATTAGACATTATTCAGAAGTATTTCCTTACACGGTTTCAAATTCAGATTATTTAAGGGTTATAGATAAAATTAAATCTGAAGATGCTTTGATTGTAAAAATTGTAGATATCTTCGATTTTTCTGGTTCATTCGTTCCTGCAATTAAGGAATTAACGGGAAATGAAGATGTTATTTTAGTTGGTAATAAAATGGATTTATTGCCAAAAAATGTTAAGCCTTCTCGAATACTTAATTGGCTTCAAATCATGTTAAATTCACAAGGTTTTACTGTCTTAGATTCAGTACTTTTATCCGCTAAATATGGAGACAATTTTGATGAATTAATGGAAAAGATATACCAATATAAAGGTAACAGAAATGTCTATATTGTGGGATCTACCAATGTTGGCAAATCAAGAATTGTTAATCAAATCCTAAAGAGGTATTTGGGAGCTGCATCTGATATCATTACTGAATCATTGTCTCCTCAAACTACTATAGGATTAATCGGTTTTCAATTAACAGATGGTACATATATTTATGATACTCCAGGTGTAATTAATAAACATCAATACATGCATTATTTAACAAGGCCCTCATACAAGTTAACTGTTCCAACTAGAGAAATTAAACCTATGATTTATCAATTAAATGAAGGACAAACTTTATTCTTTGGTGGTCTTGCACGACTTGATATTGTTTCCGGCGAAACTGGTGATGTTATTAGTGTTGTTACGTATTTTGCTAATACATTAAACATACATAGAACAAAAACTTTAAAAGCAGACAAACTATATTGTGAAAAATTACACTCTTTGTTATCACCTCCTTTTAATAGTGATGAAGATGTACCTAAGTGGATTTATCACGAATTCAGAGTTCGTGATAACCAAAAGTATGACATTGTATTTAGTGGTTTAGGTTTTGTAACGTTAAGAGCACCTTTCTGTGTAAAAGCATATGCACCGTTTGTTGTGGGTGTTTACACTAGGTTAGCAATTATATGATAAATAGCGATTTGATTAATGAAATAAATATATTTCTTGAAAATCAATTTCTTGATCAGCATAAACGATTAGTTCATATTAGAAATGTTGTAAAAGTGTCGCTCGAATTAGGAAAATTATTTAGTGTTGGAACTGATGAAATTATAGTATCGGCTTTACTACATGATGCTACAAAAAATTATTCGTTTAAACAAAATTAT
>JBAYZV010000155.1:0-4611 GCA_041672325.1 Candidatus Izemoplasmatales bacterium | reverse complement strand
TAAAGATTTCTAATCCTTTAGTTGTTAAAGGGTGTTTAACCATATCTTTTAAAACATTATATGGAATTGTAGCTATATCAGCTCCGGCTTTAATTGATTGATTAACATGGTCTAAGTGTCTAATAGAAGCAGCTATTATTTGTGTTTTAAAATTGTAAGTCTTAAACATTTCTTTAATGTCTTTAACTAGATTATACCCTGCATCATTTATACCCATAAGATCATCTAATCTGCCTAGAAATGGTGATACATAAGTAGCTCCTGCACTAGCTGCCATTAGAGCTTGTGATGGCGAAAACACTAATGTTACATTGGTTTTAATATTTAATGTTGTTAACTCTTTAACAGCTTTTATCCCCTCGATGGTCATTGGTATTTTTATCACAATATTTTTATGCATTGCTGCATAAATCTTAGCTTCTTTAACCATTGAGGTTGCGTCTGACTCTTGAACTTCTGCACTGATTGGTCCATCCACTAAATTTACAATTTTATTAATTGCTTCTTTTAGAGTAATACCTGATTTTGCAATTAGAGAAGGGTTTGTTGTTACTCCTGATATTATACCCCACTTAGCAACTTCATCGATTTCATCAATAATAGCTGTATCTGCAAATATTTTCATTTTCTTTCCTCCTTGTGTTTATTTTAAAAGGTAATTGATTTCCTCTAGTAACTTATCCTTTAAACCTTCTGTTTCTTTAAGAATATCATTTATTACGCGTTTAAATTCTTTATGTAGATTTTCATCGGTTAACCCTGGCAAATTAATCAAAACATTCATTGCTGCACCTTCTACAGCAGAATAAAGCATCAAAACGCTGACTCCTTGATCAGAGATTGTATTCTTGTTAGAATTTTGTATCAAATTACTTATTTCTCTTAAAGACTCTAAACCTAGAGCCGCAACTTTAAGAGGTACTTTAATACAACCTAATGTAGCTTTGTCTATTTCTTTTTGCCTAGATGCTTTTTCTTCGTCTGTATTCATAGGTAATTTAAATGCTTTCATTAAATTATTGAACGCATCCGTATCTAAATCTATCAATTCAACAAATTCTTTTTGATTTCTTTTAAAAACTTCTAGACTTTGATTATAACATAAACGAATATCATCATCCAGAGCTTTAAACTTTTTCTTTCCTATTGTAAGGTTTCCTACCATCAAAACTAAGCTGCATCCATTAGCCCCTGCTAAAGCACTAACACTTCCTCCTCCAGGTGCGGGTGATGATGAACCAAGTTCCTCTAAAAAATCTTTAACCTTCATATCAATAAGTTTCATTTTCATATCCCTTTCACAATGTTTCTATTTTCTACAACGATTTTTCCGTTTTTAAACACTGCTTTAGTGTGGTTTATACCATAATGATATATGAAAAAATCTAAGTTCTTACAATTTAACAAAACAATATCCGCATTTTTACCTACCTCTAAACTTCCAACACTATCTTGTATATCTAAACTGAAAGCAGGGTTTATTGTCGCAGCAGTTAAAATTTCATTTGGCAACATTCTTAATTTATTCCCAGCTATTTGTAGTGTTAACTGAAAGTTTTCTGAAGGAGTAGAACCAGGATTATAATCACTAGAAACACTTACAGCTGCTCCAGCATCTATTAGTTTTCTAGCAGGAGCATATTCCTTATTCAGAAAAAAAGACGTCGAAGGTAAAATATTAGCAATAGTATCTGTTTTAGCCACATTAATGATGTCCTCATCAGTAATAGCCATCAGATGATCTATTGTCTTAGCTTGTAAATTCAAAGCTACTTCCGTACCTCCGATTGAATCTATTTCATCAGTATGAACTCTAAGTTTGAACCCTAATGATTTTGCTTTTTTCAAAATGCTCTTTGTTTCCTCAGCACTAAAAACTCCAGTTTCGCAAAAGACATCAGCATATTCTGCTAAATCTTCTTGCTTTATAATTTCTAGATCGCTTATGATTTTTCTAACAAATTCATTTTTTTTATCTTTATACTCAGTAGGTAAAGCATGTGCTCCTAAATAGGTTATGTGAATATCAATTGGGTGATTCTCATTTAACTTCTTTAAAACTCTTAAAGTCTTAATTTCTGTTTCCAAATCTAAACCATATCCAGACTTTGCTTCTATAGTAGTTACTCCAAATAATAGCATTTCATCAAGTGATTGTTTAGCTTGGCAGTAAAGTTCATCAAAACTAGCATTCTTAGTATCTTTTACTGTGCTCAAGATTCCACCACCACTTTTAAGAATATCAAGATAGCTTACTCCAGCAATTTTTTTTGAAAATTCATGTTCTCTAGAACCGCCAAAAACTAAATGTGTATGGCTATCAACTAACCCTGGTATAGCAATAAGTCCTTTAGCATCATAAATCTGTGTATCTAAATCTATATACTTCTTATAGTCATCATTTCCTATTTTAATAATCTTACCATTTTCTATTAAAACAAATGCATTATGAATCGATTCTACCTCATTCATAAAAGCACCTTTGACAGGTGTTAATTGATTGTTAGTATATAAAGTTTTTATACTATGGATTATCAATCTGTTCATAAACTTAATCCTATAAGAAATATTCAATAATTTTGTCTACAGAAAAATCCCTTAGCTTCAGATACCTCTCACTCATACGAACTATCTCATGTAAGGTAATATCTTCAGGAAATTCAATGTCATCTACACTATAATAATACTTTAAAGATCTTATTAAAGCATCTTTAGGTATTAGTCCTACAATCTCTGCACTCGGAACTTCCATGTGATAACGTTTAGCTTCCATCTTAACGGTCTCGAAAATTCTATAGATTGGATTTTTCTTAAAATTTAAAATGTTCATTGTGACCTGAGTGTGGCCTTTGTTTTCTAAAAAAACTGGTCCCGCTTGAATGTATTGAAACCCTCCACTGGATTGTCTGATAGCTTTAGCAAAACTACCAGTTTTCTTCTCGTCAGTAGTTAAAATATCAATATTGTAAGCTACCAAAAAGTCTCTAGCACCAACACCAATAACTCCAAATGTTGGATGAATTTCTTGCTTTCCATAATCTGGTTTCCACTCAGGTAGTTTTATCTTTTCTTTCATTCCTTCAAACTCACCTTTTCTAATATTAGGTAAGGATATACGCTTTTCTTCTTTTGCTGCTTCTGCATACATAAAACAAGGAATATTGTAAATATCAGATATTTTTTCCGCCAAAACATTAACATAAGTAACACATTCGCTCATAGTTATTCCGCTGATAGGAATGAATGGAATAACATCAATTGCACCCATTCGAGCGTGTTCACCACTGTGATTATTCAAATCAATCTCATTCATTACTATTTCTACCATATCTAGTAGTGCTACAACCATCGCATCTGCTTCGCCAATCAAAGTAACAACAGTTCGATTGTAGTCAGTATCAGCTTCATAATTTATTAGTTTTATTTTTTCATGTTTTTCAAAAACACTAATGATTTTTTCAATTTTTTCTTTATCTCGACCTTCAGAAAAATTTGGTACACATTCTACTATCTTTGTCATTCTATTTTCCTCCTTTTACATAATGCTTTTTTACCAAGGAACTAATCATTGATTCATCAGTTAAAACAGGTAAAGTAATATAAGAGTTATTATCGTATGAATTATACTCTGTAGCGGTCGAAATCGAATTTTCTTGTCGTGCCCAAGCACGTCTAGAAACTCCTGCCATAACGTCAAATAACATAGCTGTTTTCAGGATTTCGTCAGTTTGTTCACTACCATCTAGCAGCATCCCATAACCTCCATTGATAACCTTTCCAATTCCAACTCCACCGCCATTATGAAGCGTAACTAAAGTCATACCCCTTGCACTATTACCTAAAGCCACATGCGTTGCCATATCAGCCATAATATTAGAACCATCTTTAATATTAGATGTTTCTCTAAATGGCGAGTCAGTACCACCTGTATCATGATGATCTCTACCTAGCATTATTGGTCCTACTTCATTGTTTCTAACCATATCATTAAATTTTAAAGCTATTTTTAATCTTCCGTAAGCGTCTTGATACAAAATCCTAGCTTTTGTTCCAACCACTAATTGATTTTTTTTAGCATCTTTAATCCAGTTGTAATTATCTAAATCTTGAAATCTTCTTTCTTTATCAATACAACCCATTGCTGCTTCATCGGTTTTTTCTAAATCTTTATCTTTTCGGCTTAAACACACCCAACGGAATGGTCCATATCCATAATCAAAAAGTACTGGACCCATTATGTCTTCAACATATGAAGGCCAAATAAATCCGTCTAAATCATTAACTCCATTTTTACATATTTCTTTTATTCCACTATCGCTAATAGCTTTCATAAAAGAATTACCATAATCGAAAAAATATGTTCCTTGTCTTGTTATCTTCTTAATGACTTCAAAATGTCTTTTTAAAGTCAAATCAACTAATTCTTTAAACTTACTTTTATGATTGTGTAACAATTCAGTTCTTTCTTCAAAACTTATACCTAGCGGGCAATAGCCACCGTCATAAACCGCATGACAACTTGTTTGGTCACTTAAAAGATCTATTCTAATCTTATGCTTAACTGCATATTCTAATAAATCAACAATATTTCCGTGATATGCAATAGCCCGA
>JBAYZV010000154.1:0-4626 GCA_041672325.1 Candidatus Izemoplasmatales bacterium | reverse complement strand
TGGATTGGTTGAAGAATTATTAGCGTTCGGGATAAAAAGGATAGTTGCATGTGGGAGTAGTGGATTGATTGGAGATTTTCAGTCTGATAAGTTTTTAATAGTATCAAAGGCAATTAGAGACGAAGGACTTAGTTATTTTTATTTAAAACCAAGTCTTTATGTTGACACCGATGACGAACAAAATAAAAAAATAGAAAATGCATTAAAAAAACTTGAATTAGAATACGGAGAAGGAATTACTTGGACGACAGATGCATTTTATAAAGAAACAATATCAAGAATGAATAAGCGTATACAACAAGGCGCTGTCGCTGTTGAAATGGAATGTGCTTCAATAGCTGCAGTTTGTAAATATAGAAACATTCCGTTTTCACAAGTTCTCTACTTTTCAGATATCGTTAAACAAGATGGTTGGTCGGATTTCCTAGATACTCGAGCTTCAATTAAAGAAAAAATTAATAGATTAATGTTGGATATTGTGATTGAATTAAAATAGAATTAGATAATATAATTTCACACTACAATATGTTTCTATGGTCTTTTAATTGTTGTTTGTTTAAGAATATTGAAAAAAATTAATTAAGCTTGTGCTTTTGAGGTTTGACAGTTTAATGGATTCAAATAGATTTGTAATTTAATAGATTTATAACTATATTTTGTATTTTGAATAAATATGAACTTTTAGCATCATAAACAGTAAAGTCCATATAGAGGTTGCAGTAAAGTCCATAAAGAGGTTATGCAAAAGTGCGATAAAGTCCATAAAGACAAGACATCTTAGAAGCATATGTCTACTTTTACTATACCAGTTCAATTGTATCAGGCCTTTTTTTGCGCTATATAGGTGCGTTTCTCTATTCGCTAATATTTATCGAGCCTAAAAAGTGCATTTAGTTTAATGCAAAGACAATAAAACAATGTCTCACATAATTGACATATGTTTTTTAAATCCCCTTGAAATTACTGTGTCAATTTAGTAAAATTATCCATGGATATATTGAATATTTGTTCAATAGGAAAAGTTTTATAGATAAGTGAGGATATGAAAATATGAGGTTATTTATTGAATGTATCTTATATTCTTTAAGCTTAGGGTTAATAGTTACAGTATCACAAATCATAAATCCTAGATTATGGGTTAACGATTATCCGCTAGCAATTCAGAAGGTAGTAGGAGAAATTTCAAAAAGAGAAAAAAAAGCAAAGATTTTTGTTGGTATCCCTTTTATACTGATTATGATTGGGTATCCAATCATTTCTACAATTATACTTAAACGGACAAATTCTGACTTTAGCTTTTTGAAGGTGTTTCTAAATATATTTATTATTTCGACATCGTTTAATTTGTTTGACTTGATTATTTTAGACTGGCTTATTTTCTCTACGATAAAACCTAAATATCTTGTTTTTCCTGGAACTGAGAATATGAGTGAGTACAGTGACTACATGTTTCATGCTAAAGCATCGTTAAAAGGATTAATTATTACTGTGATATATAGTCTGTTTTTGTCAATTATATTTACTTTATGAATAGGATACTTTAAGGATAGGAGAAATAGACAATGGTTATAAGATTAGAAAAAGGATACTGTAATAGAATTTCAGGAGAGTTTGTTGAAATGCATTTAGATGAGTTTTCTCAAGAAGAATTTAAAAAATACGATTAACAACTGATGAATAACCTGAGAGGCTATCATGGTTAAGCGTGTAAAAACTTTTTATTTAATCTCATTTGTTTATACATGGAGTATTTGGATTCTAGGAATCATCCTCCGTATCGAACAAACGACACTTCTAATTAGTTTAGGTGGTGTTGGCCCTTTTATTGCGTCGTTGTATTATTTTTTTAAATTAGAACGATTAGAACAAAAAGGATTGATCCAGCGATTCAAAGCTAAGGTTCTCTATGTTTTCTTTAGTTTACTCATCCCTAGTATGGTTCTAATTATTTCGGTATTAATAAACTTAATGTTTACTAGAAACCTCAATATAGGTTTAGGAAATGGATTTATAAGTTTTAGCTTAATTCTCTATTTATTTCTTTTAATCTTTGGTCCTCTACCTGAAGAGATTGCTTGGAGAGGAATTGCTTTTCACGAATTAAGCAAAAAACATGTGATGAAAGCACAAGTGATTGTTGCTATATTATGGGCTGCTTGGCATATTCCTTTATTCTATATTGTAGATAGCTATCAGCATGGTTTAGGATTGTTTACTTTATCGGGATTATTATTTTTTGTTGATATAATTAGTCTTTCTTTTATTACAGGCTTTTTATATATAAATACAAAATCAATCACGATTGCAGTTTTATTTCATTATGCAGTGAACTTAATAGGTGAGATTTTTGAAGTAGACATGATGACATCGATATATCAAACAATAATATATATCATCATTATGGTGGGGTTGGTTGTGTTGCACAAAAAAAATTACGACATAAAAAAGATGTTGGAAGTGAATTACACTGACCAACATCTTTTGATTTTATACGCTTATCTCGCAAATGAAGTAAAAATAACAAACAAAACAGATAACCATAAATCAGAGATATGCACTGCTATGAAAAAGTGGGACACGTTCCCCCTCCCTCAAGGAACTAAATATAGTATAATAACAAAAAAAAAAGCAACTCCGTCCGAAAATGAGTAAAACTCCGTAATGACAAGACATAAGAGTAACCGATTTTGATGCAATTTGTGTCAGAATCTTTTTTATTTCCAAACATGCCATATCATGCAAATTTGTAATTGCGTTAATGAATTTATTGAAATATAATTAAATTGAGGTGATAAACTAATGTTTAAATTAAATGAAATTATGGAAATGTTAAACATTCCAGAAAGAACTATAAGAAGGCATATTAAATTGGGATTACTAAAAGGAGAAAAAATTGCAGGTACATGGAGATTTTCTGAAGATGACCTGAATAATTACTTTTCCAACACTGTAGTACAACAAACACAAGCTCATGTAAAGTTTAATGAAATATTTGATTATTTAAATGGAATATCTAAGTATGAAAATGAGATGGTTATTATTAAACAAACAAATAAGCTGACATTAATTAAAAACAGAGAGTTATCTAAGTATGTTAGTAGTTTTGAATCCCCATTCTATTTTTACTTGGACAATAAATTCGAGAAATCTATTATTACTTTTAAGGGTTCTGAAAAAAATGCAATTGCACTAATTCATAAGATTAATTCATTGGATAATTGAAAGTAAATTAGACAAAAAGGCTACTGTAATAAATTAACCGTCTACATCATTTTCTGAAGATAATAATTGAGGGTGCGCAACAGTTTGCAGGGGTGCGTAAAAATCAGTAAGGGTGCGTAAATTCTACTTGGGGTGCGTAATTATATCAAAATAGGTCATGCAACACATCAGTACTATTTAAGTTTATTTCTAATCGAAAAACAGGTTTAACGACCTTGTTTAGCGATTTATTGAAATAGACTTTTTTTATTTATTAGAAATAAACTGTTCTTTGTAACATACCTATGTAATCAAATTAGTATAAAAGCAACTTTGGGATTTGAGGGGAGTTAGATTTTCATGATTTCGCAGAACCCATGGATTTGAGGGGAGTTAAACTTAATATATCATATTTACGTGTTGCTTGGATATAGGATAGTTCGTTATCAATGATGTCTAAAACAACCTTTAACTTAAACTCACCGCTCCATAACCTATTCTTTTTCTTCTTATCTTTCATTTGATACCTCAGGCATATATTTATATTGTATCAAAGTACAACTTTTGGGTATCAGTTCAGGATGATATTAAAGTCTTCCTGGTCCTTTATTTCTTTATAATATCTTATTTCTTCGTTATTCTTCCAGTGATAATAACCTGCCCTAGAAACTCCCGCAATATTACATAATAGAGATATAGATAGTTTATTATCATGGGATAGAAGCGTTTCATCAATAACTTGAAATATTTCATTAGGAGGAGTCTTTTTCATGAATCCACCTGAAGAATTTTTTTTAAATATTCAATCTGCTGTTCGAGATAAGTAACTCTAGTATTCATTTGAATTAACGCTTTAGACGGACTGATTTCATTTTTAGCTAATCTTTGTTCGATAGTAGAAGTCATTCTTCCTTCATGGAATTCACCATTAACTCTATATTCTTCTTTAATATGTAAGGCGATTCCATAGGATCTTTTTATACCCAAAATATTAATATCATATCCTAATTCTTCAATAATTTTTGGGGTATGTAATCTTTCTTGGATTTTATTGTAAAATAATTGTTTAAACTCAGCTGTGAATTTAATTGATTTATTCGTAACGTTATAAGTGTATTGATTGTTTTTTAGTATTTCAACTTCAGTATCTGTAAACAATTTTAATGCCATATCTATCGCTCCTTGTAAACTACTTATGTGTAAGTGCTTTTGATTTTATACAATTATACTGTATATTCTGTACGTTCTACACTTTTTAGGTGTAAATAAATAAGTAATTACACAATATAACTGTAAAGTTTTTGGATTTTACACAATTTATTTTGTCTACTTTACAGGGTATAGTTTAAAAAGTAACCAAAAACAAGGACAAATATCGATAGCAGAATATATGCTTACACGATTAGATCTCAAATTACACGATTT
>JBAYZV010000153.1:0-4632 GCA_041672325.1 Candidatus Izemoplasmatales bacterium | reverse complement strand
TGGCCCTGTTAAAGAAATTAAATCTATTAGATTATTCCAAGATGTTTCTCCTTTGTATTGCCACTGAATGTAACCACTATTAACTCTCAAGTTAACTTCTTTTCCATCAGTCCCAGGCAACCCAACTGGTCCTCTCACAGTCTCTAACCATTCTTCATATGTACCCGTAAAAGCTTCGGCTTCAACAGCTAAGTCATATATATACCTTAATTGTTGAATCAACGATGTTTCCGTTGTTACGTCTTCTGTTATAGGGGTAGTTGTTGTTTTATCTTTAAATAAAGAACAGCCTCCAAAAACAGATAAAAATAGAATCATCAATACTAATCTCATAATTTTTTTCATTATATTCCCTCCTAAATTCTAAAACAAACCAAAATAAAACAGGATGTTCTAAATCCTTATATAACACTACTTTAAAATTACACATCACATAAGGCTTAGAACATCCTATAAATTCTAAATGAAATATATTACTTTTTTAACCCATAAAACTAGACAGGAATAACATCATAATCTACAAGCGCAATAGAGAAATAAAAATCAGTGTAGATTGATTCTAAGTAAATAAAACCTATAACCTTTAAAGTGTTTCCTTCTTCAGAATTAATTATATCATGAAAATCAATTGCGCTAATGCTAGGAATTATTTCAATATCAAAATATTCACCATATTCTTCTACATAGCGGTTTAAATCAGTAAGTTGATAAGAAGGATACATCGAACTATCATTCCAAGTTAAAGTTTCTTCAATCTCTATATATTTAAAGTAATTAATTGGATCTAGATAGTCCATAAACATCAATTCTTCAAAAGTCATAACTTCTGGAGTCAAGATATAAGAATTACCCGTACTAATAGTGTTAACTGCACAAATTTCATTCATATAAACAATATATTCGCTGTCAGAGAAATAATCTGTCATTCCTGCAATTAACACTTCATCTCCTAACGAAAAGTTTGTATTTATCATATCAAACAAAGAATAAACACTGTTATCAATAGATACTGCATAATTATAATTTCCATCTGAAATTATAATATACAAATACTCATTGTTAATATAAGTTACTACCCCTTGTACTTGAATCAATTGACTATAAGGAGAATACAAAGCTTCCTTTACAGTAAGCGTTTCATTAGGGATTAAATCAAAATCAACATTAACAGTCCTTGTTTCTGTAGAACCATCAAGTTCAATCAATACTTCTAGCTCAATATTTCTTACTACATCAGTTATATTAGTTGTATAGTAGAACATATCAATCCAATTACTATCAGTTGTATTAACTAGAGAATAAGTATAAGAACAAGATGTTACATCATGATAAAATGGGAAAGAATTTATTGATGATCCTGCTTGAATCTGTTTATCAATAAAATATGTTTCTAAGTAATTTTGAGCAAAATCCAGAGCTTCTACATCAGTTAAAGTATCAATTTCAAAATCAGATGTAGTTCCAAATGTGTCAACTAACATATATTCTTTAAAGATATAATCCATTGGTAAGAATATATCTAATAAGATTGGATAACCAATATATAAACTTAGATAATCTTCATATGAGTAATAATCAGAATAACGAACATAAATCATTTTACCATCATCAGTTAAAGTATATAATTCTAGGTAAGGATCATACCCCAATACACCAGACACTTGTAAATATTCTCTTTGAAGTGGTAAAAGACTATAATCATTACTGTACAAATCACTGATTGTAACGTTAGTAGTCGGTTCCAATGTTGTATATGGATATTCATATAAACTAACAACTGAAATATCATAAGTATAATCAGCGATTCCATCGATAATGTTTTTCTTACCTATCAATAATACCTTTTCACCTGGATAAGCATTAATATATGCTTTTGTTTCTAGATAATATATATACTCTCCAATTTTAAAATAACTATAACCCCAATCTTTTAATACTAACTCTGCTTCTAAAACAATCTCTTCAGTTCCTTCTTCAGAACCGAACAAGTCTAGAAAACTACTAGTTTGATAACCGTTAATCTTAAATTCTAGAACGGTAGTTGTAGTAGCGCTATTGCATGAAATATCAATCAGTATTTCAACTCTTTCATCTTGTTTCAAATTTTTAGCAGTAAAATAGCCACCGTAAAAATCAATAAAATCGATTCCGCTTAGAACAGTCGCTGTAATTGTAGCTTCAGGATAACTACTTGCGATCGGCTCAGCAACACCATTAACATAACTTCCTGTATCGCCAGGATTAAGATTCATATAATTTTGTTGGTAACTATATAAAACATTTTCTAACAGAATGTCAACTATTTCTTGATCAGTATAATTAGCTAAAACAATTGAGTTTTCACCATCATACTTATATTTATTTACTATGAGTGTTATTTCTTCTTTTTCAAAAGCACTATTTTCTCCAAATACAAATCCTTTAAGAGTAACATCATAACCAACATATTCATTAAGAATTCCATAATAAAGCTCATTTGTTGTAATTAAAATTCTATTAATACCGTCATTTACATAATATAGTTCAGCGTTATTTCCACTTTCTTTTTCTACCAAACCAGTAATTTGATAAGGTTTTCCATAAATTGTTTCATCAAAGAGACTTAACGCTAACAAATCAGAAATCTCTTTTTCTTCAAAAATCGCTTCTACAATTCCCGCACGAGATTCTA
This sequence comes from Candidatus Izemoplasmatales bacterium, assembly GCA_041672325.1. Taxonomy (GTDB): domain Bacteria; phylum Bacillota_I; class Bacilli_A; order Izemoplasmatales; family Hujiaoplasmataceae; genus UBA2289. The sequence continues at coordinate 1,961 of JBAYZV010000153.1, read as the reverse complement.
CTCTGAAACTCTCTGGCGTAACTTCATATCTTCCTTTAACTTTTTCAGCAAAACCAATAAACTCAATAATTTCACCAACATAGCCATTGTAATCATTATACATATAATACTGTTCATGATTCAAATATAACAACAAGGTTCCACCATAGCCCTCAACCATTAAACAATACTGATCGTATGCGGTTCTTGTAACAGCCACTACTAAAGCATTAACAATATATGATTCATTAACATTTGTTTTCAAATCAGCAATTGTACCTACAGGTATCATTGGTTTTATATTCATCGTCATAGTAAATGTCTCAGTAACTCCACCAATTTCAATATTAACATCAACATTTATAACAGTTATCTCAAGAACGCTATTAATATATCCACTAGTAATGTTTAAAACAGAGGAAGTATCATTTAAAGGTGTAAAAGAAAATGTTCCTTCATCAAAAATATCATAAACTTGGAAGAAGTCAAAACTTATATCTCCAATCATTGGTTTTTGATACTCATCCAAAATAAATGCTTTAATAATTGCTATCTTGTCAATATTGGAATAACTAAGTACATTAAGATCTACATCTCTACCAACATATCTTAAAGTTATTGACCCATCATCATTATCATATGTATGAACAAACCCTTTGATACTAATATACTGATTAGTAAATTGTGCTAAATTAAAATATGTGTGATTATCTGGATAATCAATATAGACTAACCCATAGGCGCTTTCTATTGCTAATGTGTAATCATCTATCTTAATTAATTTACCTTCAATTTCGACTAAATCATGATAAACTGAAGAATCAGTAAAGTCTAACCCTTGAAGTGTTGAAACATCCATAGATGTAAAACTAATATCAACTGGATTATCTCTAGAGATAATCTCAATCAAACAATTTTCTTCTCCATAAGGTCTTCTAAAGAAAATACTATTATCATATTGATAAGAAGCTTCAACATATAAAAGCACTATGTCACCTTTTTTAACGCCTTCTAAATCCTCTTCAACAATTATAATATTTCCTAAATCATCCATTATATAACTAAAATATGGATGCCAATAAACTATAGTTCCTTTAATGAAATAATTGCCATATCCTTTATCACCAGAGTAAAAACTATCAAAACTAATTGGTTCTATTTTATTAAGCATAGTTTGATAAACAATTGTCTTTGAAGAAGTTCCTTTTGAAATATTTACTGTAAAAGCTAAAGGTGTGTCAACAAAATCATATAAGAATTGTTGATTATTATAATCATAAACTCCTTCAGTTGTACTATCTAATGCCCAACTAATATTTCCGCCTAAAACTGGATGATAAGGAAATAGATAGAATTCTTCAAACGCTTCATATTCTCTATCACTGAATAGATACAAGAATATTTGATATATTGTATCTACCAATTCCTGATCAGAATAGTCAGGAATTTTTATATCTTGACGAATACCTTCGTATGAAAGGATTGGACCATCAACACCACTTGTTAAATAAACTCTAATAATTATTTCCAGATACTCATAATCCATTAAATTTTCAAACCCTTGATAAGTATAAGAACTCACCGGAATCTTATTTTCACCCATAACTAAGTTATGTGTAGTGTGAAAATCACCTTGCTCAGGTAATAAGAATCCTCTTACTTCATAATACTTGCCATAGATACTTGGATCAGCATAGTCTAAAGCTAATATATCTTCTATTGTTTTAACTTCAGGAATTAAGTTAAGTTCTACTTCTGAATCTATAAAAGAAGTTAAGTATAAACCTTCATTTTCAGAAGTAATCAGAACCATTTTACCTTCTGTTTGCTTTTTAACATTTAAAATAACTTCATCTCCAATTTCAAGGAAGAAAGCATCTTGAACAAATACAAATCCAGTATCATCTTTCAAGATGATTAAATTTCCATCGCCTCTGCTTACTACAACACCCTGAATTTGATAATAATCACCTTCAACTCCA
>JBAYZV010000152.1:0-4707 GCA_041672325.1 Candidatus Izemoplasmatales bacterium | reverse complement strand
ATGATTACAAATTTAATGATTCTTATGTTTATATTTTTATTACCTTCTACTTTATACTCTTTTAATATTTTTAAATCTCCTGCATGGGAATATATTTTACTAATCAACCCTATACAAGCAGCTCAAGAAGTAATTAGTGGAGGTTTTAAATATATTAACTTAGATTGGAAGTATTTTTATAGTTTAGCTTATTTATTAATCGGTGGATCATTAAGTTACAAATTTTTGATATTACCAAAATTTAGCAGTTATGCAGTTTCAATTAGCGGTGTGTAATTATGTTAAAAACTATTATCAAAGCTGAATTAAGAAACATCACTAGAGATCCTATGTATCTTTTTTTTGGAGTTTATCCAATAATTCTTGGTGTAGTTGGTTATTTCTTAATTCCTTATTTAGAAAACACTTTATCTCCCGGTAATATATTGCCAGAAATAGTAGCGATGTTACTTATTTTAATGACAGGTTATATATTTGGAGCTTTAACAGCCTTTACGCTTTTAGACGATAAAGATGATTCAGTTCTAATGAGTTTAAAGGTTACACCAATATCAGTAAAACTATATGTAATTGTTAAACTATTTGTAAGTTTCTTCTTCGGTTTAATCTCCACCATTGTCATAATTTTCACCACTAATCTTTTGCCGGATTCTAGCATTTGGATTATTTTAATGATTTCTCTATTGGGAGCTTTACAAGGTCCTGGAGTAGCTTTAATCGTTAACTCATTTTCAGATAATAAAGTCGAGGGCTTTGTTATAATGAAAATGAGTGCATTAATACTCGCCTTCCCAGTTATAGCTTTTTTTGTTCAATCATGGCAAGAAGTGTTTTTAATATTTGCGCCTGGTTTTTGGTCTGCGAGAATGATTCAAATTGAGTTAATAACTGAGGTTGAACCCAATTTTTCTTTAATCATTTACTTCTTTCTCGGCTTGTTATATAACTTACTATTTGCATATTTGTTTATGAAAATTTATACAAAAAGAAGTAATCTTTAGGAGGAATAACTATGAGGATATTAAGTATAATCTTGATAATTTATGGAATAATTTGTATTTTGATAGGTGGATTAAGACCAACATTTATTATGAACATGAAAAAGATAAAGATTTTTGATAAAATACTAGGTAAATTAGGTACTACACTTTTTATCATAGGATTTGGTGCTTTGGCTATAGTTATTGGAATATTAATTTATTGATAAAAAAAGAAAAAGTTGGATTTTTTCAAACTTTTTCTTTTTTAAAACAATAAAAATTATATAGTTTTCTTTTCGTAAATGACAAACACACGGTTTAAATCATCTGTTTCTCCTACAGATTCATTGTGAACAAATATTTGTTGATGTCCTATTTTAATCATCACAAAATGTCGAAAGTAAATGTATTTACCTATTTGAAAACTGTTTAAAGGATCAAAACCAATAACCGAATCACAAGAAATAATTTTCGGATTACTTGACAACACAGAACTTATTCTTAAAGTCATTTTCTGATAATACTCTTCTAAGAAGCTAAAGTTCAAGTTATTATCTTCATAAGGGATATCCTTATACTCAATATCATCAAAAAGTATATTATAAATGTTTCTTGTTTCAATTCCGATTTGATGCTCAATCGATAAATTATACTTATCTTTCACCAGCATCATTAGCGCTCCTATCTCATAAGAAATAACTCTTATAGGAATATAATTATTTAGATTTTTAATAAGACTCTTTAGTTGCTCATATGATTTTTGAAATTCAGAAAAATCTAATTCCTTTAAAGCTTTAAGTTCAACATATCTAGCCATTCCCTCTATTGTTTCAATTCCTTCTTCATATGAAATTTCATTTACATAGTCTTTTTTTCGTTTGTTTCTTAATGAAATAAATGTCTCTAAAGCAGTGAAATCGTCATCTTCATACGCTTTCAAAAGATACTTAGTTTCATCAAATTTCAAACCTAAATTGAATTTTTCATACAAATATCTCAAACCTAAGAACTCATTTGGAAATCTAAGTTCATTATTACTAAACTGCCAAGCATGAAACATTTCATGAACTATCTTACTAGTTAAAATATTATAATGGACATATATAGAATCTAACTTCCAAATAGCAAGATATGAATCCTCAAAAAATATCGCAGTATTACCAACAAATCGAGAATCATAAGGTATTACCTTATCTTTAAAAACAACTATTTTATCATTATATAATGCAAAATCAACTGGTTTAAAACCAGGATATAATAAATTAAAATCAATAGTTTTTATTCTAGAGTTTATTTCTTTATAAACTTCAATTAGAGCTTTCTTATTATTTTTCATACAATAAACCATCTCCTTATATATTCATAACAATGCAATATAATATTACCATATAAGCTACTCTTTATAAATGGTATAATGTTTATATCAATTAAATTGGCAAAAAAAGAGGTATTTAATGAAAACTCATAATTGTGTATTATGCAATCACAAAACTATATATTTTACAACATTTCGCAACAAAACTTACAATCATTGCCCTAATTGCGATTCTGTTCAAATGTTACCAGAATTTTTTATTTCATCAAAAGATGAGAAAAATAGATATGAATTACATAAAGATGGAACCAATGATTTAGGATATCTAAATTTTATTAAGCCAATAACATCTTATATTCTAAATAATCTTGATAAAAAAAATATAGGACTCGACTTTGGTGCTGGTCATAGTCCTGTAATTTCAAGTGTTCTAGAGAAAAATGGATTTAAGATCTTTAATTATGACCCATACTTCCATAATAATGAAGAATTACTAAAAGATAAATATGATTTTATTACTTCATGCGAAGTAATAGAGCATTTTTATAATCCTCAAAAAGAGTTTCAGACGTTAAGTTCTTTATTAAGAGCTAATGGGAAATTGGTTCTAATGACAGATTTATATGATTCAAATACTGATTTTAATAAATGGTACTATAAAAACGATGAAACCCATGTGTTTTTTTACTCAAAAAAAAGTTTTGAATATATCAAAAAAAGGTTTGGTTTTAAAAGCTTAGATATTGATAATCGTTTAGTTGTTTTAAGCAAATAAGTATTTCTTAATATAGCAAGAACTATCAGTTACTTAGATATTTGTTGCTATATTTTTTTTACTTTTAGTGTTACCTTATTTATGAAAATTACTTTTGCATCATTGTATCCATCACAATCATTATCAAACTTAATTCGAACAATTGATGAGTACATCTATTTGTGTAATCACAAAGGAATTAAACTAACGGTAGGTTGATATTCTCCGATTCAATGTAGGCTCATGATCAATAAATAATACAATCGCTACAAAGAACCAAAAGTACAAGAAAATGGTATCAGTTCAATTGAATGAATAAGTTATGAGTTAGTAGGCAAAAAAAAGGAATGATTTTCACTCCTTTCTAAATAACTATTGATAGATTTTCGATCAATTACTTATGCTAAGTTGGTTTATTTTACTTGAGAAGTAATCAAACTACAAACAGATTTTTGAATAAGCCAACGCATTATTAATGTAATCATATGTTTTTACTTAACAGTTCAAAAGTTATTCTAATACTTATTACACTCTTGGTAAAGCATAAATTATAATATACCAATAAATTCCATATGAAATAGAAACAACATACTTGAAGCTAATAAAATATTTCATATATTTTTGCTGATTAATCTTCAATAGAATAATTATAGCTAATATCATAATGATATTTGGAATAACAATAAAAATTATGAACATTAAAAACTCACTAGAAAAAGCATAGAAGAAATTTAATATACCAAAAAGGAGATAATAAAAGACCAACATTGCTGGGAGATAAATGCTCACAAGTGAATTTTTTTTGCTTTTTTCATAAATATCAATGATTATTGAAACAATTATGAATATTAATGGAAACACTGAATAAAAGGCCATTAAATTTCTAAAGTCAAAAACACTTTTAAATTCACTTAAGTAAAACAACAGTTCTAACAATAATGAATATACAATTGATAAAGCAAAAATAACCTTTATTAATGATTTCTTCATAGCAACTCCTTTTCTTTAACAACTTGAAACATGAACAATAATTACTTGAGTTCTTTTGTTTCCTGATGCGTCTTGAATACCAGCCATAACAAGATAACTCCCAACTGTATTATAAAACACTGTATCAAAAACTTCAAATTTAGTAATTGTTCCTGGAACAACACTATATTGACCCGTTATGTATGTCGACCAATTCACGTTGGAATATTGTCCCACGTGAATAGTGCTCTGCTATGAAAATGCAAGACACATATGCCCCCCTCTATGTTATAAAAAAGAGGATATTTTCATATCATTATTGAATATAGTATATCAAATGTTTATCGTGTTTTATATAGATGATACGATAATTATTTGATTCCATTTATCATTCTATATTCTACATGACTTAAGTAATTTAGCTTCCAAGATGGTCTGTTGTTATTGAAGTAGTTTACATAGACTTCAATAGCTGTATAAGAATCTTGGAAGTCTTGAATTCTTAAGTTCTTTTTTAAGTCTGATTTGATCCATCCATTCAGTGATTCTATGGCTGCATTATCTGTTGGTGTAGCGACTCTAGACATGCTTCTTGTGATTAGATAATCATTATGAACTTGTTCAAATTTCTTTGATGAATAGATATTTCCTTGATCACTATGTAATATCGTAGTTAAATCACCATATCC
>JBAYZV010000151.1:0-4762 GCA_041672325.1 Candidatus Izemoplasmatales bacterium | reverse complement strand
ACTACGACATATATTGGGCGATATAAAATTGACCCAAGCTCAATATCTAGTGATTTACGTACTTATGTAATTATGGTAAAGGTATATACGGAAGGGGTTACAACTGATATCCCAGGATGTTCTACTTATATTTTTGGACTTACAGATGACTTAATTATCGAGTCAAATGTAGATGTTTATCCATCATCGATAGGTAATAATATCTCAAGTTTACAGCCTAGTCCAGAAACAACTAATTCAAGCACATCCATGACACTTATCACTCTAACAGATGTTTATGTTCATTCAAGTATGTCATTCCCTAGCAATGACATTTATGTATATAATCAAACAAATACTGCTAATAAGCATTTTGGAATTGATTTTGATTATAACCTTGAAAGAACTTGGTTTAGTAAAACTACATATAGAGATACATTTACAAACTATGCTTTTTATGTAGTAGAAATACCAGATGGGTACTCTTTTAAAAATAAAACGCATATATATTCAAGGTATGCTTTTAAAGAGGATACCGTGTTGAATTATTTTGATAGTATAAACAATACAGATTACTACGGTTATTTACATACAGATTATTATTACGGATAGTTATTTTTTAAAAGAAATCAATAGAAGTTTTTGAACTGATACCATTTTCTTGTACTTTTTGTTCTTTGTAGATATTATATCATTTCAGTATTCATTAATCTATATTGTACAGGAGAATAACCTCCTAATGTAAGTTTTATTCGATGATGGTTATACCAATAAATGTAATCATTAATGGTCTTAATTAAGTCTGTTAATGTTCTAACTTTTTGAAGATAGATTGTCTCGCATTTAAGTGTACCAAAGAAACTTTCAACCACGGCATTGTCATAGGCATTACCTTTTGCGCTCATTGATTGTACAAAAGATGATTTCTTTAGGTAGTTTCGATACTTAGGGGATTCATATAAGATGCCTTGATCTGAGTGGATTAGCAGTTTTGATAAGTCCTCATTTGGATTAATAGCTTTCTTTAATGTTCTCATGATTAAGTCTTGATTCTGGCTTCTAGATATTTGATAACCTTTGACCTCTCCATTATAGAGGTCTTGTATCACAGATAGGTATAGACGTTTACGATTGATCCTAAATTTCGAAACATCAGTAGCCCAAGCTAGATTAGGATCTTCTTTTTTAAAATCTCTTTGAAGTAGATTAGGCGTGATTTTATTCGATATCTGGGAGATATAGCGATATCTCTTTTTTCTCACTTTACAGATGATACATAATTCTTTCATGAGTTTTCTAACCGTTTTATAGGCAATGCTCACGTTGTAGAAGTTTTGTAGTGTTAATTTGATCCTTCTATATCCATATGTCTTATTACTTGCTTCAAAGATTTCTGTAATCAGTATTTTTATATCATGATACTTATCATTTTCTTTTCGATGCTCATAATAGTAATAAACAGACCTAGGAAGTCCGGATATCTCAAGTAGACTCTTTAATGCATACTCCCGCCTTAATTCCTTGACTACTTGATACTTTTGTTTGATTGTTCCTGTTTTTGAACTAAGGCGATAAGTTTTTTTGTGTATTCGAGTTCCATTTCAAGATGCTTTACTTTGAGTTCTAGGCTTTGTTCAACCTCTTTGGATGGCTTATGAAATGGTCTGATTGGATTCTTGCGATAGTCTTTGGGCGTTTGAAAGAATCGTTCTTTGCCATAAAGTCGATACTGATAAACCCATCTCGCTGGTAATGTATCGTTTAGAGTTCCACTACTTAAATACATATCATATTTACGTGCTGCTTGACTATAAGACAATTCATTTTCAAGGATATCTAAAACAACTTTTAATTTGAATTCACCGCTCCATAACCGATTCTTTTTCTTTTGGTCTTTCATCTGATACCTCCTGCATATACTTCTATTATATCAAAGTACAACTTTTTGGTATCAGTTCAAAAGTGAGAAAAAAGGAGTGTTATACTAATGATTGTCGAGTTTAGAAAGAAATCGCAGATCACTATACCGAGGGAAATTATTTCCGAATTGAATCTTCAAGAAGGGGATCATCTGGAAGTAAGTATCAGAGAAGGGGTTATTTGCTTGGAACCAGTTGCTATTTATTCCAAATCATATGTTGAAAAATTAGAAAATACTGTAATGATGATAAACGAAAAGCAAAAGGATTATACAGAGGGTCCTTTTTCAACAGGGGAGGATGCCATTAAGTATTTGGATTCTAAGAATAATCCCAAAAGTAAGAATAAAAAGACAAACAACAAATGAAATATCAGATTATATTCTACAAAGGGTTCAAGAAATCATTTCAGAAACTTGAGTCATCAGAGAGAAAACTATTTTATGCAAAACTAAACCTGTTTGTTGATAATCATCTGCATCCAAGTCTGAGGACGAAGAAAATACAAGGAAGCGACATATTATTTGAATCTAGTATCAATATGTCTATTAGAGTTATTTGTACATTTAAGGATGAACATTTGATTTTGATGTTGGATATAGGACATCATGATATTTTGAAAAAGATTTAGAGTTGAACTGAAATGGTTTCTGAACAGTGGTTTCTGAGACTCTATGCATAGAAAACAAGTGGTACCAACCTTTTTGCGTGAGGGCGCTAATAATTATGAAGGGGTGCCAAAAATATCAGCAGCGTGTCAATTTGTATTAAAATACGTCTTGCAACCCATATAAGAATGAAGAAGTTTCCTGAAGTTTTAGATATGGTATATTTGAAATACCACTCTGATGAAGGAAGCTTTTTATTTAATACAAATCTTTCTAAAAAATGCCCTTTTTAAATCAGATAAGCTATAGCGCTTGTCAATAAGTGTTATTATCTCTGTTTGGCATACTTGACATGTTGAGTTTTACTTATTTTTAAAAATAAAATCCATTTATTTTTGAATGAAACATCAATTCAATAAAAAAAAATTATCGTTATAATTGACTTATGTCAAATAGTGTGTTAATTTATGATGGAGTTAGCATATGCTAACTTAATAAAACGCAATCATAGAAAGAGGAGAATAATGAAAAAGATAGTATTAGTAGTTTGCGTATTTTTAACAACATTGACATTTGTTGGGTGTAATGGAACTAGTTCCACAACTTCAAGCACTGCAGGAGACTCTAGTGAAACTAGTAAAGTTTTAGTATATATTTCTGGGCCAGAGGCGATGATAAATAGTTTAGAGTCGACTTTTGAAGAAACTCATGGGGATGTTTTGGATATAACCATTTTAAGCTGTGGGCAATTGAGAGATAAAGTTTGGACAGAATCACAATCCGGAGAAATAGAAGCAGATATTTTCTTTGGTTCAGATCCAATTTTGTTCAATAAATTGGATGCTCAAAATAAATTAGAAGAGTTGTTATTAACGGACACGGATATAATAAATTCGTCCTATGTAGTTAATGACCATAACTATGCATATGTGGTGGACAGATATATTGTTTTGATGGCAACTAACGATTCTACTAGATTATCCGAAACACCGAATAGTTATGAAGATTTATTAAATCTTGATTATATGGGTAAAATTTCAATAGCTGATGCAAGTTTATCAGCTACAGCATTTGCTATCGCTTCTGCAATTTATGCGCTAAAGGGTAACAATATGGACTATTTTAACGGTTTAAGTGAGAATAATGTGATTTTATCTAAGTCAAATGGTAATGTGCCTTCTGGAATACTGGACGGAACATACGACGTGGGAATTGCTCCACATGATTCGTTTGTAAGGCTGAAGAAAAAAGCGATGAAAGATGGATATGAGTTTAACTTAACTATGATTTGACCAAGTGAAGGCGCTATCGCTATACAAAGACCAATAGCTATATCTAAAAAAGCTTCCAGGTCAGAAGAAAAACTTAGCGTTTGTAATGATTTCATTAATTTTTTGTTAAGTAAACAAGGCCAAACAATCCAGTATAATAATGGGTTTGTTAGTGTTAGAACGGATATTGAAAACACTTATCTGCCGAAATCAGTTATTGTAAAATCAATTGATTGGGAGTATGCAGCTTCTCATGAAGCGGATTTCAAAACTGCATATGATGACATATTTAAGAGCTAATTTTTCAAAAGTTTTATGGGCCATTTTAATGGCCTTTATTGCTATATTAGTAATATATCCGATATTAGAACTTATAAAACAAAGTTTTACTTATAACGACTTGTTTAGTTTAGCTGCTTATAGAGAGGTATTTAGTAATAATCATACATATATAGCATTTTATAATACACTGAAGCTACAAATATTGGTTTTAGTGATTTCTTGGGTTTTTGGCGGATTTTTAGCGCTAATTAGAGTTAAAACAAATTTTAGACATAAAAAGATGATTGACAGATTTGTTTTTTTGAGTATGGTTTTTCCACCTTTTATTTTTGCTACTTCTATTAAGCTTTTTTTTGGTAATAATGGTTTTTTAGAAAGAATATATACGTTTCTAAGTTTAGACTATAGTGTTAATATCTATTCTTTTTCTAGTGCGGCGTTAGCTTTAAGTTTACATATGTATCCATTTGTATATTATGGAGTAAGAAATAGATTAGAAATCTTAGATGATGATGTATTAAATAGTGCTAAGACATTAGGACTAAACAAGTTTTCAATTGTTTTTAAGATAATACTACCATTACTAGCTCCAGCATTTATTTCAACTGGACTTCTCGTTTTGGCAAGAACAATGGCTAATTATTCTGTTCCCGCTGAATTATTATTGCCTAAGGGTATTGAGGTTTTGACAACAAGAATTTAT
>JBAYZV010000150.1:0-4792 GCA_041672325.1 Candidatus Izemoplasmatales bacterium | reverse complement strand
AAAAGAACTGAAAATAATTAGCTAAAAAATTAAAGGTCAGCTTAGATTAGCTGACCTTTTCAGACTGTTGACAAATAACAACTTAGTTGAAGAAAACTAGGTTGTTTTTTTGTTTTTTCGAGTATTTTGATAAAAAGTGTCTAATTTTAGTTAAAAAAACTTGTTTTAAGGAAGATATCTTCCTTATTTCTAGCTCATATCTACACACTAATAACGCTAACTTCTTAATGTTAGCGGCACTGTAAATAATTAAGTTCCGATTATGGTTTTTCTCTTTACCTTTCAAAAGAGTAAAACCTAAACAATGACTCATCTTACATTGAGCGAAAAGTCGCTCAATGGTATATTTCCTTTTTTTATATAATTCTTTACCCTCTTCGGTTAAACGAAATTCCATAGTATGTTTTTTGGTATATTCTAACAAGTGTCTACTAATTGATTTAGTATTTTGATTAGTACATTTATGTTTATAAGGACAGTCTCGACAGTCCTTAGTTCTAGAACGATAAACCTTATAACCTTGAGTATCTATCCCTCGATATGTGAGTAACTTTAAATATGGACAGATATACAAATCATCTTCTTCAATATATTTAAAATAATGTTTTGTATAAGTGAATTCTATTTCACCAGATTCTTTAACTAACTTTTTCCCTTTTGGTCTATGGTATGGTAATACTGGCATTATACCTTTACTTAATAAAATATCTTGTAATAGTGGCGATGTATATCCTGCGTCCATTACGATCATTTTTGTATCTTCGAATTCATCTGTTAGTTCATCTACAAATTCCATTCCGGCATTATTATCGTTTACATTAGCAGCTGTCGTCTTACAACCCATAACCCAGCCGTTCTCATCTACAGCCGTTTGAACTGAGTAAGCTAATTGTTTTTCTTTTTCTCCTTTGTGAAACATTCCACTTTCAGGATCAGTTCTACTGATAGCTACTTTCTTTTTTTGACTGAAATCTATCGCCTGTTTATTTTCTTTTTCTCTTTGACGATTAATTTCTTCATGTAAGTTTTTTGTATATATATTATAGTCTACATCAATATATTCATTATCAACTTTCCTTTTATTTGCATAAGCCTTTATATGAGTTGAATCAATAAAATATGTATCTTCCTTAATAAATCCATTTTCAATCAATGATGATAGAATATGTTTGAAAATTTTCTCGAAGATATCTGTCCCTACGAATCTTCTTCGGTAGTTCTGACTAAAGGTTGAATAATTAGGTATCTTCTCTGTGAAGCCATATCCTAAAAACCATCTGTATGCGACATTTACATCAATTTCTTTGATTGTTTGTCGCATTGATTTAATCCCAAATAAAAACTGGATAAAGACTATCTTAAATAGTACCACCGGATCAATTGATGGTCTGCCTTTATCCATTGAATACATATCTTGAACATAGTCTCTAATAAACTCAAAGTCGATGACTTTTTCAATATGCCTAACTAAATGATTCTTCGGTACTAATGTATCGATATCTATCATTTGAATACTTTTTCTTGACTGTTCATCTTTTTTACTTATCATATCTATCACCAGTTATATTATACCATTTTTTACTGTAATTGTCTCGCTTCTTCCCTATTTTTAGCGACAATTTAGTAATGTTTTTTCTTTATATTCACACATAACTAAATTGTTTTATAAAATAGAAAAAGTACCCTATTTCTAGAGTACTTTGTCAACAGTCTGAAGACTTATCTTTAAATAAGTCTTTTTATTTCCACTTAATCTTTTGCTTTAACCTATAAATTATTAATGTTATACGATGTATAATCTTGAACATTGTTATTGTAGTCATAGATTATATTTTAAACATTATGTAATCTAAAACGATTTTCTAATAATTTGTAACACGCATTATAACCCTTTACTGAATAAGATAATAAATATATTTTTCTAAAAATTTAAAATATTAATAAACCAATATATGTAGCCATAAACGCTACCAAAAACACTATTAATACCCATCTAATTACATCATTAATTTTGTTTTGAATAATATGAAATTACATCTCATTTTCCAATGATTTAAGGAAATTTTCCAACTCATCTTTTGCTTTTTTTCTAGTTATTTTCATTTGTCGTTGTTTAGAGTCCGCTACAAACATAACTTTTTTAAAAGATGTGTTAGAATCATTTTTTTGTGAATAGCCATAGGAAAAACCTACATTCTCAAGTAAATCTTTTTTGCTAGTTAGCAGTTTTAAATGATATATTATTTCTTCAATATCGTTCATATCTTTGTCAATAGCAATTAGTAAAAATTCATCTCCGCCCATTCTAATCGGTATCAAGTTATCATACTTTTTTACTATGGTTTTTAAGGCGTTAGAAAAACGAATTAGCAATTTATCACCAGCTTCATGACCAAGATAATCGTTGAAATGTTTCAATCCATCAATATCAAACATTATTAACGAATAATTATTATAATTTTCCTCAATTTCCAATTCTAGTGTTTCAAAATAATTTCTATTATAAATCCCAGTCATTAGATCATGTGTCATTACATAGTTAATTTCATTAATATTTTTGAGATTCTCTGTTTCATCATAAAACAAATAAAACTTAGCTGACTTCTTTAATAATGGTAAATAAATATTTTTCTTCATCAGATGCAAATACATTTTGTTTTCATCAAAACTACCATCTAGGTTCTTTGAATCTAAGTAGATAGTTACATCTTTTGATATCTTCTCTTCAAATTCTAGAAAAGTGATTTTCTTGTCTATTCTTAAAGAAAATCTATTTAAAAATTCATTTGAAGCGGAAACTATAACATCATCTTGGTCAACTAGTATATACATTTCTCTCAAGTTATTTAATATAAGTTCATTACCATTAAGTTTCAGTACAATTTGAACATCACGAATATAAAAAATACTATACAGTATCATCATCACAAGCACTAGAGCGATATATGTTGGATCCACGCCTAAATCAAAAAAGAATATATGTATAACGCTGGAGCTGATTCCTATTACAATACCAATAATCATAAAAAGAAAAGGGTATACATCTCTATATTTCTTGAAGTTTTTATATAATTCAATTAATATTTCTGTCATAGCAAAGAATAAAGTTACATAACAAAAAATTGCATGAACATAAAAAAATGAGCCATAATCTGAAGAAATCAATACTTCTGTTGTTAATTCTGAATTATAACTTAATTGAAGCATATACTGATGAAAATTGTTAGTATAAGAAACAACCATGTCAAAAACAAAAAATATAACTATAATTAAAATAGTGAATACAGATATTTTTTTTCCTAAATAACGCATTATAGCAATAAGAATTAAAGAAGTAATAAGGTAAACCAATGGATAAACTGTCAAGGTTGAATAATATGTGATAAACGAACTAAAAGATCCATATTTAAAAATGCTTAGAATAGTCCAAAAAAACATAGCTAAACTGACATATTTAAAATATTTATATTTTGAATTTGTTTTAAAAAGATCCATCCTAATAATCGGTATGAATGTCAGAGTTCCAGCAAGCAAATAGACTAGTAAAAGTTTAGTATACATAATTAACACCTTCTATTATATTGGATATTATACATTATTTTGATTTAAGAAAGAAGAATGTATAAACTTTTAAATAATATTTAATTAAAAAATACCGAAATTAACACGCTTTACATTAACAATAAAACACTAAACAGAAGTTTAGTCCATAATTAAAAAAAGATTAGCGAAACAGTTATTTCGCTAATCTTTTGGGGAGGGGTGCTTCAAATAAGATTAAACAGGGTTTTTCCCCTGTGATTCTTTTGCTTGTTGAACTCTAACTTGATTTCTGTTCACGAATTGTTGGTGCATATTTTCAAAATCTGCTAAATACATCTCTTTTAAGCCTGAAATATCAGATTGTGTTTTAGTTTCATTTTCAACTTCACTTCTATGTTGTTGAACACGTGATTGTAACGCTTCAACTAATTCATCTTTTACTTTTTGAGCATTTTCTTCAACTTGATTGCGATATTGAATCATTTGGTTTTGACATTCTACTTTCATAATTTCAATAATTTCAGCTGAAGTCATCAATATCACTTCTTCTAAAACCAATGTTTCATCAGTTTCTAGATAAGATAAAACCAACTTAACAAAGCCGTAACTTACATTATACTCTTCCGCTAAAGCTTCGATTTCTGGATTTATTTCATGTTGTGATAATACAACAGCTCCAATTGCGTTTTCATAGAAAAACTTCTGCATCATAGTTTTTGTTTGGTTCATAAAAGCATTCTCTAATTCAACACTAACTCCACTATTTTGGATCATTACTGCGTTATCTTCTCGCTCGATGTCTAAATACCCTGTATCGACAGCGGCATTTAAGTATAAGTTTAATGCCTCTTGATAATCCATGCCTTCCATTCTAAGTCCAGCTCCTACAATTTCTGCATCTTCATTTTTAAAATAGTATGATAACACTAAACCGTTGCCATCAACAACAAAGTCAACACTCGGATTAATTTCTAAAGAAAATACCATAAGGTTCTTTTCTGAAGCCTTAGTTTTAGCTTCTTGTAATCTTGTTTGATTTCTATTCACATAAGCTTGGTGAATTTCATCAAAATTTTCTAAATAATTAGCTTTTAATCCGCTTATATCAGGTTGTTCTTTTGTAGCATCAATAACAGCGCTTCTATGTGCCTGAACTTGTAGTTGTAGCGCTTCTACTAGTTCATCTTTTATTGTTTGAGCTGCAGCTTCAATTTGATTTAGATAAAGATCTCTATACTGATTTGCTTTA
>JBAYZV010000149.1:0-4897 GCA_041672325.1 Candidatus Izemoplasmatales bacterium | reverse complement strand
TATTACGACCCTACTTCTAACCCATATGACACATTATTAGATGATTATGAAGAAGGAATGAGTATGGAGGAATATGATATATTCTTTGATTCTTTAAAAAATGAATTAGTACCGTTTGTAAAAGAAGTTTTAAAGAAAGAAAAAAAGAGCTATGCAAAACTAATTAACGATTCTTTTGACGTAAAAAAACAAGAAGAGTATTGCGATTATTTAACAAGCGTCATGAACTTTAATCGTGATAGTGGGTTAATGAAAAAATCAGTACATCCATTTACTTGGAATACATCTCCAGAAGATGTTAGATTTACAACTAAATATCTTGAAAACTACGTTTTATCAAGTATTTATGCAGCGATACATGAACTTGGTCACGCAACTTATGAACAACAAATTTCTACTGAATTTGATGACACTTTACTTGGAGGCGGAACATCAATGGGTATTCATGAATCGCAATCAAGATTTTACGAAAACAATGTTGGCAGATCTTATGAATTTTGGCAAGCACATTTTCCTAAATTTCAAGAACTATTTCCTGAACAAACTGAAGGATATGATGTTAAAGATATGTATTATGCGGTTAATCAAGTAGAAGCAACTTTAATTAGAATTGAAGCTGATGAATTAACTTATCCTTTACATATTATGTTAAGATATGATATTGAAAGAATGCTTATAAATAATGAAATAACCGTCGATGATTTACCACGTATTTGGAATGAAAAGATGGAAGAATATTTAGGGATTAAGCCAACTAATGACAGTGATGGAGTTCTTCAAGACGTTCATTGGAGTGGAGGTATGATTGGATATTTTCCAACTTATGCGCTAGGTTCTGCTTATGCAGCTCAAATTTACAATACAATGAAAAAGGAAATCAATATTTTAGAACTTGTAAAAGAAAATAATATAGCAAAAATTAATGAATGGTTAAAAGAAAAACTACATAGATATGGATCAAGTAAAACTCCGAAGGAATTATTATTAATGATAACTAACGAAGAATTTAATCCAAAATACTATATTAATTACTTAAAGGAAAAATATACAGAATTATATTTAAAATAAGGTTTGAGTTTTATTAACTTTATAAAATAAAAAACGTGGAGGAAAATATGTTATTAGAGCAAAAATTAATTGAACAAGTATTAGATGTTGCTTTAGAAACTGGGGCAGATTTTTCAGAAGTATATATTGAAGATCATCAATCATCAGTTTTACAATCAATATCAGGAAGACTAGAAAAATCCTATAACACAAAAGCTTTCGGTGTAGGAGTTAGAATCGCAAAAAAGTTTCAATCAGTTTATGGATATACAAACAGTAGGAATCCTGAAGATTTAATTAAACTAGCTAGAGATTTATCAAAATCATTTCATGATGATTCATTATCTAAAAGAACACCTTTAATGGAACTTGAAATAGGAACTAAACATCAAGTTAAGATTAAACCAAGTGAAGTTAATATTTTAGATAAAGTTAAGCTATTAAAAGAAGCTTCAAAGCACGCAAGTGAGTATGACAAAGTTATCAAACAAGTACTTTGTAATTTAGTAGATGATGAAAAGCAAGTACTAATTGCTAATTCAGAAGGCAGATTTGTTACAGAAACAAGAGTTAGAGTTAGGTTAATGATTTCAGCAGTAGCCGCTGATGAAAAAACGATGCAAACTGGTTCTGCTGGTGATGGTTCTGGAAAAGGTTATGAATTCTTATTTGAAGAAATGGATATTCCATACTTTGCTAAATCAGCTGCAGAAGTAGCTAAAACCATGCTTTATGCAGATGATTGCCCTAGTGGAGTAATGCCTGTAGTTATTAATAATGCATTTGGTGGAGTGATTTTCCATGAAGCGTGTGGGCATTCATTAGAAGCAACTTCTGTTGCTAAGAATGCATCAGTTTTTTGTGGGAAACTAGGGACAAAAGTAGCGTCAGATATTGTAACAGCTATTGACGATGGAACAATAGAAAATGCTTGGGGATCAGCTAATTACGACGATGAAGGATATCCTCAACAACGTCGATTGTTGATTGAAAATGGTATTTTAAAATCCTATATGATTGATAAAATTAATGGTAGAAGAATGAATATGGATTCTACTGGTTCGTCAAGAAGACAAAGTTATAAATTCGCACCAACTTCAAGAATGAGTAATACTTTTATTGATAATGGAACGTCTACACTTGAAGAAATTATTGCTAACACAAAATATGGTTTGTTTGCGAAAAAAATGGGCGGAGGATCAGTTAATCCTGGAAATGGTGATTTTAATTTCAGTGTTATGGAAGGCTATATGATTCGAGATGGCAAAATTGCAGAACCAGTAAAAGGAGCTGCATTAGTTGGTAATGGCGCTGAGATTCTTCATAAGATAGATATGATTGCTAATAATTTAGATAGTCAAAGAGGAATGTGTGGCTCAGCTTCTGGTTCTATACCAGCCGATGTTGGACAACCAACAATAAGAGTTAGAGAAATCACTGTTGGTGGTAGAGGGAAAGGAGAATAAAGCCATGAATTTAGATAAATTATTTAATCGTGCAAAAGAAAAAGGTATTACTGATTTAGAAATATTCGCAAGTGATAGGACTTCTTTAAATATTGAAATATTTGCAGGTGAAGTAGATAAATATGAAATAGCTTCAGTTGACGCAATTTCAATTAAAGGTCTTTACAATAATAAAATGGGACATTTTCGGACAGAAGTATTAACAGATGAAGTAATTGAAGAAATATTAGATACAATTATTGCTAGTGCTAAAGAAATTGATTCTCTTGATGATGCAATCATTTATGAAGGTGATGAGCACTATCAAGATTTAGAAGATATTTATAATGATGGGTTATTTAAACTAGATGTTCAAAAGAAAATAGAACATTTATTAGCGCTAGATAAATATCTACATGAATATGATCCTAGAGTATCAGTTGTAGAAACGATGTATTCAGAAGATACTAGTGAAGTTCTGCTTAAGAATTCTAAAGGTATTAATTTAAAGAACAAAGCCAATTCCGCTTATATAGGTGGAAGTGTTATTGTTAAAGATGAACAAGATCAAAGAGTTGGATTTGACGTCAATATATCTAATGATTTTAATGATTTCGATATTGAAAAGATTGGTAAATCAATAGTTGATGATGCATTAGCTTCTTTAGGAGCTAAACCTGTTCCTTCCGATAGCTATGAAATTGTTTTTTCAAATGGAGCTATAGCGACACTTTTGTCAGCTTTTCAAGGTGTCTTTTCAGCTGATGCTGTTCAGAAAGGCTTATCATTATTAAAAGGGAAGTTAAATGAATTAGTTGGTTCTTCTCTTGTCAACATAGTTGATGATCCATTCATGAAAAAAAGTGTAAGTTCTAGATCTTTTGATGATGAAGGGGTAGCTACATTTTATAAAGAATTAATTAGTAACGGTGTGTTAAAAACATATTTACATAATTTAGTAACTGCAAAGAAGGATGGAACAAAATCAACTGGTAACGGTTTTGGTGGTAGTGTTAGTGCTGTTAACCTTAAGTTAGAAGCGGGAGATAATACTCTTGAAGAGTTATTGGCAAGTTGTGAAAAAGGTATTTATATAACTGATGTACAAGGTGCACACGCTGGCGTTAACGCTATTAGTGGTGATTTTTCTCTTCAAGCTTCTGGATATTTACTAGAAAATGGTAAAAAAGGTAGACCAGTAGCTTTAATTACTGTGGCTGGTAATTTTCTAGAAGTTCTTAAAGATATTACAATGGTAGGTAATGATTTAAAAATGAGCTATTATGGTATTACCTCACCTTCTATAAAAGTAAAATCTATGCAAGTTTCAGGTAGCTAAAATATAACATATAGTAAAACAGCTAGAATTTTTAGCTGTTTTTTATTAGTTTTTAAAGGTATGATGATTTTTGATAGAAATAATGATAAGATTAAATAGATGTTAAGGGGTGAGATAATGGATGATAATAAAGCTTTAATAAATATTAATAAAAAAAGTTTTTTTAATGTTGTTATAATATTGTTTTCATTAATGATTATTGGTTTCATTTTAACTTTTTTAATACCACAGGGGGCTTATTCCCGTACAGCAGATGGAGAAATTATAGCAGGAACTTATGAACTATTAGTAAGAAAAAATTTAAAAATTTGGCAATTTTTCTATTCTCCTATTGGATTGTTGTTAAGTAGTGATGGTTTGAATGTAATTATGATATCTTTGTTCTTATTTATTTTAGGTGGATTCTTTACAGTAATGGATAAAAGCAAAGGAATTGTCGTAATAATTAAAAGATTAGTTGATCGTTATATTCATAATAAACATTTATTGATAAGATTGATAACACTATTTTTCATGATTTTTGGTGCTTTCTTCGGTATTTTTGAAGAATCAGTAGCCCTTTTGCCGATAATGATTATTCTTAGTTTATCAATGGGATATGATACTTTGATGGCAATGGGATTAACGGTTTTAGCTGCTGGGTTTGGGTTTGCAAGCGCCATAACTAATCCTTTTTCAGTAGGAATAGCATCGGAAATAGCTGGAGTTAATATTCTTAGTGGAGTTTTGTTTAGACTTGTTGTTTTTGGGATAATGTATTTTGTTATTTCAACTTTTTTAGTTAGGTATGCAATAAAACTAGAATCTGATCCTAAAAAATCATTAACTTATGAAGATGACTTAGAAAAAAAGAAAAATTTAAAAAATGATTTTAATGAACCAGTAGAAAATGAAAACATGATATTTAAGACATATATAGCTATTTTTATAGTTCTATTATTTTTTATTGTATTAGCTTCATTATTACAATTGATTTTTAGTTTAGACGTACCAACTATTGTTTTGATGAGTATTACTTTTCTAATAGGAGGAATTCTTGCGGGTTATCTAATAAACCATAATATGA
>JBAYZV010000148.1:0-4919 GCA_041672325.1 Candidatus Izemoplasmatales bacterium | reverse complement strand
GCCGCGTTTTTCGGGACGAATGCGCTGTGTTTTTGGAGAATAAGCGGATATGCTGAGTTTTTGAGTTGGAGACAGGTTTTTCCCGAAACTCTGTATTTTGTAGTAATTAGGCTTAGAATTAGGTTTTAGAAATTTTTCCCAGGGTTTTGAAAAAAATGTGTCCAATTTTTTGGGGCAGGTTCTGAGAACTTATATTCACATGGAATTATCCTATGATTTCAAAGACAATCGTAGGTCAATTCAAATTATGATATTCTAACCATTCAAATGATATTCTTCTGCTATAGATGCCATATCATCCATATATGAATTGAATACGATCTGATGTATTTTATAGATTTCATCACTTGAATAACCCTCAAAAATATAACTAGTAGGTATTGGATATTCCACGTGAATGTCTGGGCAACAGTTTTTCATAAGTGCACAAGCAACTGCATGGAGTTTACATCCTGTTGGTGAAATTATAATCCGATTAGAATAATAATTTTTTTCATATATTTTTGCAATCTTCTCAAAAACACCGATGTAATCTGTTAATTTATAATTCTGAACATCTTCATATAGGGGAGATGTTTTGATTATATTTTTATGAATATCGATAGTTGCTTTTTCTCTCCAAGTTTCTCTCTCATTTATAGTGTTAATAAGGAATATGGATTCAGGGTTTGTATTATTTAGTAAAACTGTAATGAGTTGTTCGTTAAATGATAAAAATGCAATTAGAATGGATGGGCTATTTTGCATAATAATACTGGAAAGTCTTGGTGTTTTGACAATGTCATATACTCCAACTGAGGAAAGACCAAAATAAGCAAAATTGTTGCCAGTATCAGCAGATGTACGTTTAGAGATTTCTTCCGTATACCTTTCTAGAGATGGACTCCATGTATTGGGTTCTGAATAAATAATTGTCAGTTTTTTATTATATTTTTTAAGTGAACACAATAATATCATTATGAGAATTTTTGACATTACTGTGATGTCAATTATGATCTCATCAAAATGATCTATCTGAGTTATGCGATCGTTAAATTCCTGTTCAAAAAAGGTTGGACAAAATCGATCAAACTTAATCGTACATACATTTTTAGATCTACACGAAACTTCTTTTATCATCTCCTCATATCTGGAGATTTTACTGGGTTCATATTTACAAACCCACGTGTCATTAAAGAGATTATTACTTTTTGGTTGTGAAGTGATCCAAGACAGAGATCTTAATTCAAACCCTTCTGAAATAATCAATAATCTTTTTGAAGTATCATTCTCATCTATTCTTCCAGCTTCTTCTATTGTTGGTAATCTTCTCATCTATTCACTCCACTCTCCAAATAGTTTTTGTTGTTCGAAGTTATCGCCCTTTTTCTTATATGTATTTACGAAATTGTCGGGCATCATAAGTAACTCATTAAACTCATCACAAGTTAATGTAATACTATCCCTTTTCGAAAACGTTATGTTGAAGAATGGTATCAACATGCTACGCAAATATAATCTTGTAGCTACTGAACCCCTGACGCTTTTCCCTCGTGGATCATTCACAAAGAAACCATATCGTACGAGCCCACTAAAGTAGCATTCAGCAACTGGGGTGAGCCGTCCAAATATAGATCCATCAGATATTTCTATTCTTCTAGCTTGTTTGGGTGGGGACTGTTCTTGATTTTTTGATGTTTTATTTTTCAAATCATAACTAAGGATTTGATGTAATGCAGAAGATATCTTGAAAAGGTGTTCACCATATGTTTCTTCGATAATATCTTTGTTTTTTGTCTCAGTTTTATGCCCATGATTATTACAGGGATTCATTACTGTTTTGAGTAAATTAAGATATGATCCACCCGCAAAGCGAAACATCTTATCCTGTGTTTTTTGTTGAATCACAGGGTTATCAGGGGTGTTTACCTTATTTAAACGAACATATTCAATTCTTTTATCAATATCTCCTGCCTCACACTGAGCCGACACCATACTTGAGAAAATTTTTATTAACTCTCTGATATCACTGGACCATATATCATAAAAGACGCCGGTTCCATAGTAGAGATTTTTGGATTCATTATCTCTAATTGTTTGCGCTCTTTCGGTGTTTTTAATATTATTATTCCCAAGTAATTCATCTAAATTAGTATCATATTTAGCAAAGATATCACTTCGTTTAATTCTCCGATCAAATATGGCTGAAATAATGTCTTTATTTACATCTTTATTTAGTATTGATTTTACACCTAAATCGATTACTTTATAGTCATTATTTTCTTCAAGATGTTTATCATTTGGACCTAATTTAATGAAACTTTCGATACTTTCTGTAGATACTTTAAAGAAAACTGATGAGGTTCGCCTGAAAATTATCCAATTTAGAATCTTTTGCGTGCACTCACTAATCATAGGTGATGAATAATCATCGAAGAATAGAAAGAAATCTTTTTGATTTGCAAAAAAACAATTATTTTTGATTGTTTTTACAAAAATTTCTAAATAATCATAATCTGAAAATGCCCAAGGAACATCAGGCATATATCTTTCACCTAGTTTACACCTAAGTAACGCACTCTCACATCCCGATATAGCGGTATTAATTATTCCTATGTTTGATGTACTTGTAAAAGAACAATCTTCCAGATAGCTCATAAAAAATGAACATACCCATGAATAATCTAAATCTTTATACTTATCAGCTTCAGATCGTAACCATTCGAGAATTTGAATTGTCCATTTTAGATTGAAATAATTGATAACTTGTTTACGTGCATCATCATATTTCTCAGAGGGCAACCAAGGAAAAGCCTCTACAATTGTCCTTGCATTTAAATAAAACCCAATAAATCCATCTTCCCCTTGAATACCAGCCTTTCCTAATTTATTTTTTAAATCATAACTGACTCTCATAAAGATAGTAGTTTTCCCACAACCCCGTATCCCTGTTAAAACACAAATATTTCTGTCAAATAAATCCTCCTTAGCTAAAAATACTGGGGCATATAAAGAATCCCAATCGTCATAACGATCCCCCAGATATTCTGCAACCAAATAATCACCAATAGATTTCTGCCTATGTTGAGTGTTATCTGTTTTATTAAATAAATTATACAACTCTTGACGGAGTTGATATGGATTCCTTACATATTCTCCCTCAGTTCTATTATTTTCATACAATAGTTTGGGGAATTGGCTTTTAAGCACTAGATACTTTTTTCTATCTTCTTTCTCAAGAGTATGCATATCGATTGATGAGATACACTCTTGAATAATACGTGCAAAACCTTTATAATCATCCATTATTTCTTCGGAAACGACATCGGGTGAGATAATGCCATATCCAAAATCCGTTATAAATACCCTCCTATGGTTTACATTAATATTTCTTGGATCTGGATTTTCAATAATAATATTTCCAGAATGAAAGTCGCTGTGTTGTATATTTAATGCATTACACGCATGAAAAACACCAAGTGTTCCTTCAATAATGTCAACTATCATTTGGATAGTAACTTTCTTATTGTCAATGATACTTTTGAGAGTTTCACCCTCAATGTAGTCCCACATCATATAGATGTATTTTTTCCCAGCAATTGTTTTGTACCCTTGATTGTGAAAGCGTACCACCCCCTCTGTGTTTTCTAATCTGGTTACTTTAGTGATTTCTTGTTTCCATGTTGGTTTTTTTGACACATTCTCATATGGAACTAATTTTATTGCCCTGTTTCCATAGTTTTTATTATAAGCTCTAAATACCCTCCCAATACAACCTTTCCCAATTTGCTCTTTAATTGTATAACCCCCTATTTTTATCCCAATGAAACTATCAGACTCCATTTTTTCATATCCTTTCTAAGACAGTAATTATCTCTCTTTTAACTAAATCTTTACCTTTAATCTGTTTTTTTGCTTCGGGTATGGAATCATAAAATGCTTCAACCAAACGATATTTTTTTGAGGAAATTTCCGTTAACATTTCAGCCAGAGGTATTTTCTGATTTTTATATTGAATATTTATATCTCCAAGAACAACTACACAGTTATCACCAGATATTTGATGTTCAGACCATTTTTTGATGCATTGCTTCATCATTAAGATAAAATCATTCCCTTGTGGAGATATTTTTTGATCTAACGAATTCCAATCATCTTTTCCTAAAAACCATAATCTCAAGCGATTATCACGTGCATATGTTAATGATTTCATATAGGGTGGACTTGTAATAATTGTACCAATTCTATCATGATTAATTTTCATTGATGCAGAATTTTTGTTGTAAACAATGCGATCTTTAGAAAAATCCAAATTTGGTATGTATTTATAACTTCTTTTTATCTTTGCGTTGAGTTTTTCGTAAACATTTCTATAAGAATACATTTCTGGGTAATTTTCCCGAGGGTATTTGTTTGTACGTAAATAAGGTACCCCGTGACTTGAGGGATAGGACAAAAATCCTGGACGTTGGTGATGCAAAATACCCATGAGACAAGAAAGCAGGAACCATTCCTTATTTTTTCTGAGATAATACGTCCAGGCAATTATTTCCCGAAGTGTTTGAGGGTGATAAAAGGATTGTACCCATTCAGGAATAACATCCAAATTTATTTGACTTGTTTTTTTGGTTATTCGATTATTATATTTATCAAGAGCTACTAATGCATCAAGTTCTGTTTGATAGGGATATAATTTACCCATTGTTAGAACATAAGCATAATAATTGAGGTCATTGCCCATTACATTGTAACCTTTAGCCCAACCCTCAAGTAATACTGTTCCACTTCCACAAAATGGATCAAATAATATTTCATCAGGTTGAGCATATTGATCAATTAAATACCCTGCGCATTCATAACGCAGTCTCCCAATATATGGTGATAATGAATTAAGAGAATTTTTATATTGATTATTATATTTTATCTCATCCAATTCTTTC
>JBAYZV010000147.1:0-4967 GCA_041672325.1 Candidatus Izemoplasmatales bacterium | reverse complement strand
ACTTACGCTGATGAAGGGTGATGAGGTTACTAATTGTATTGAGTGTCTTTCCAATTTTGATCTGTTCTTGAAGTGATGGAAGTAATATTGATAATTGCATCGCTTTGGTCTTTGAAATATTATACCTAGAAATACCTTGTGCTAAAACTATCATTTTACTTCTGAATCCAGGTGATCTTAACATATATCCTAAGTAGTAAGGATCTATTTCAATTGATGGTCTATAACCAAAACAAAAGCTATTCAAATACGTATCTTTCTCCTTACTGAGCCAAATAGATGACATACCTACTTCTTCAGGTGTTTCTGAAGATGTTGTAAAAAACACATCACCATATGCTACTTGATTTTGAGACTTATCAATTTCAACTTTCTCTACTATTTCTGGATTTGATATAGGATTACCAAATACATTTAAATATGTTACATATCTACCATCACCATGACCAAAATCATTAGAACTTTTACCTGAGAGTCCGGTATAGGTTGATCCAATTTTACCAAGTTCACGCTGTTCCCAAGTTTAATGGTTACTAGTATTAAATCTTATCGATATTTAAATGGATAGATAGATGAAGAGTAGAATTAACATGCGTAAAAATTACGTACAGAAAGGGAAAAAACTCCTATCTGTAAAATATACGGATTTACAGTGCATATAGGGTGATTTTACCTATCTGTAAATGTTACGGAAAGGCTTTATATATGTGTTGTACGTAACACGCTGACGCATGTTTGTAGGATAGGGCATTGAATGAGCCCCATCCCAAACAAATGCATCAACGTCAGCGCTCGCCTATCTTCAACTAAAAATTCTAAAAAATTCTGAAACCTACGATCTACTTACTAAAAAAATTTATAATGAGAGTTCAAGAATTACCAAAAAAAGTATATGTACAAATTGCTGCCGAAAGGGGAAATTTCCCTATCTGCAATTTTATGCAACATAAAGGGGAAAAATCCCTATTTGCAGATTGCTGCAGAAAGGGCTTATATATATGTGTTGCAACAACACGCTGACGCATGTTCGTAGGATAGGGCTTGTGAGCCTGCCCTATCCCAAACATTGCATCATCGTCAGCACTCACCTTTCTTCCAATGAAAAACTGAAGAAAAACTGAAAACTAGTAATCAATTACCATTATTTGTGACGAGTTTGAAAAATAATTAATCTACCCCCACCCCCCCGGTCTATGCTATATGGAGATGCTAGGGTACCGTCGGCTGGGCAACTTTTTTACAGGAGACCACTTTTTTGAAATTCTGGAAAATACTTCAGAATTTTGACTAATACTGGGATAAAACTTGGTTATTCGTTTTTTTTTCCATAAATTCTGAATTTATTGAAGAGACTTTCATTTTGAAATACAAATGAGGGTTTATTTTTTTGTATATGCCCTCAACGATTTGATTTGTGTGTTTTTGTTTAAGAGTTTTAATGAATACTTATCTTTTGAAAAAAATGAAAACGTTGAGGCTATTATCGGCAAATCATTCTATACCTCGCCATATATCTAGTGGAAACGATAAAATTCATAAGTATCCCGAACTTTTATATGAATTTTGCGGACTAAGATGTAGGAGGTGAAACACATGGAAAATAATGAGTATACAAATGAAGATTTGATAAGTAGATGCCTTAAATGTGGAATTGTGATTGTATCGATCAATGGCAAAAAGAAAAAACGATTTTGTAGTGATCGCTGTAGATGGGATTGGTGGAACAATCATATCAAAGAAATGAAACAGCAAGCTAAATCAGATAAAAACATTGTATCAAAGTAAGTACTATTAATCCCTTGACTATTGGTTCAAACAGAGTGATTAATGGTATGGAAAAGGAGGATTTGTATTATGAAACGAACAATCACAAAAATAGAAGCAAAGCCTAGAATAGTAACAAAAACGAAAGTGGCTGCTTATGCGAGAGTATCTACTGGTAAGGATGCAATGTTACATTCGCTTGCTTCTCAAATTAATCACTATAAGAAGTTAATCCAAAGCAACAATGAATGGCAATTTGTAGGTGTGTATGCTGATGAGGCTTTAACTGGTACAAAGGAATCAAGAGAAGAGTTTCAACAACTAATCAAAGATTGTAAAGCAGGTAAAATAGACATGATCATTACCAAATCAATATCTAGGTTTGCAAGAAACACTGTGACATTACTTAAAACAGTTAGAGAACTAAAATCAATCCATGTCGATGTATTTTTTGAGGAACAAAATATTCATTCCATCAGTAGTGATGGTGAAATGATACTTACATTATTAGCTTCATTTGCTCAAGAAGAATCAAGAAGTGTTTCAGATAATATGAAATGGCGAATCAAAAAAGAGTTTGAAAATGGTGTTTTATGGGGTGGCCGTTCATCACTTGGGTATAAGTTAGTAGATAAGCAATTCATAGTTATTCCTGAAGAAGCAGAAATAGTAAGATTGATTTTTCAACTTTATATTGAAGGGCATGGAGCCGATTCGATTAGAAAGATATTAGATTCAAAAGGTATAGAACCAATGTACACAAAAAAGTGGGGACACTCATCCATTATGAAAATACTAAAGAATAGAAACTATACAGGTGATTTAATACTTCAAAAGACATACCGTGAAAACCATTTAACCAAAAGACAAATCATTAATAAAGGTGAACTCGACAGGTACTTCATTAAGGATAACCATGAAGCAATTGTTAGTAGAGACACCTTTGAGAAAGCAGAAAGAATTAGAAAGGAAAAAGCACAAAAGAATAAGCCACATTCTCCAAGACAAGATTATCCATTTCTCGGCAAGGTTAAGTGTGGTATATGTGGTAAATCATATACAAGAAAAAGAATGAGACAGAAATTGGTGTGGGTATGTTCTTTCTCGGTAAAAATGGGACAAAAGGTATGTAATGCAAAATTAGTTCCAAATGACATAATCGTTCCAGCTGCTAAAGACGTTTTAGGTATGGACCTATATGATGAGACTTGTTTTAAATCAAAGGTAAATAAGATAATCGTTAAGCCAAATAGACTACTTGAGCTTCACATGAAGGATGGAAAGATGATTGATTACCATTGGAAGCATGAATCAAGAAGTAAAAGTTGGACACCTGAAATGAGAGAACAAGCTAGAAAACGATCAATCTTACAACATCAAGGAGGAAAACAATATGCCAAAAGTAACCGTCATACCCTCAATGATTAACCCGATTACACAATTACCACATAACGCTACTACATTACGAAAAGTGGCAGCTTATGCTAGAGTATCTACTAATAAGGATGAACAATATACAAGTTATGAAGCACAAGTAAACTTCTATGAGAAATACATTAAAGAAAGACCGAACTGGGAATATACAAAAGTATACGCAGATGAAGGAGTATCAGGAACAAGTACCAAAAGAAGAACAGACTTCAATCGGATGATTAAAGAAGCCTTATTAGGTAAAATTGATCTCATCATTACAAAGTCTATCTCAAGGTTTGCAAGGAATACATTAGACACCATATCTTATGTTCGTAAACACAAAGCAAAAGGAATTGAAGTCTTCTTTGAAAAGGAAAACTTGTGGACAATTGATCCAAAGAGTGAACTTATCTTAACCATTATGGCATCAATCGCACAAGAAGAATCACGTTCTATAAGTCAAAATGTTATCTGGGGTAAACGAGTAAGTCTCCAACAAGGTAAAGTATCTTTTGCTTATAGTAGGTTTCTGGGCTATAAGAAAGTAGATAATAAACTAGTGATTGATGAAGACCAAGCAGTGATTGTTCGGATGATTTATCGATTGTTCTTAGTAGAAGGTAAAACACCTTCAGGAATCGCTAAGTATCTAAAATCCGAGAACATCAAAACACCAACAGGTAAATCATCTAACTGGAGTAAGAACACAATTATATCCATATTAACCAATGAAAAACACAAAGGCGATGCATTGCTTCAAAAATCATATACAGCTAATTATCTTGAACATTCAAGGGTAGAAAATCAAGGACAAATACCACAGTATTATGTTGAAAACAATCATCCAGCTATTATAGATAAAGACATATGGGAACAAGTACAGTTTGAAATGGAAAGACGCATTATGATTGGCACACAGTATAGTTCATCAAATATATTTGCATTAAGACTTAAATGTGGAGATTGTGGTGGTTATTATGGTAGAAAGAAGTGGCATTCAAATACAAGACATGAACGCTATGTTTATCAATGTAACCAAAAGTATAAAAAAGGGACAGAAATTTGTAAAACTCCTCATTTATCCGAAGAGGAAATCAAACAAAAGTTTATTGAAGCTTATAATTTAACTATAGAAGATAAAGATAGAATTATTGCTGATACCAAAGAAGTGATTTTACTAAAAACAAACACAGAAGAACTGGATAAACGTATCATTGAACTTGAAAATGAACTTCAAGCTCAAAGCAAACTAATCAAAAGACTCCTGAAAGATAATTCAAAAATTATCACGAATTCTGAAACTTACAACATGAAGTATAAAAAGCTATCAGAACGATTCAATGAAACTAAGGATGAGTTAGACAATTTGAAAGCGGAAAGAAATAAACGAGAAAACAAATCTATAAAGATGAATGCTTTCTTAACTAATTTAAAAAAAGCACCAAGTCACCTTTCAGAATGGAACGAACTTATATGGAGATTGTTAGTTGAAAAGGCTACAGTGCATAGAGATAAAACAATAACGTTCCAGTTTAAAGATGGTACTGGAATGATAAACTAAAATAGTGGTGATTAGATTTCACGTTTACCCTCGTTTTTATAAATGAATTTTGTTATAATATTTATAAAAAAGGGGTGTCTTTATGATTAAAAAAGATACAAGAAAGTTGAAATCTGAATTCAATACACTTATTGATAAGAATCCTTCAAGCAGAGACCAAGAACTAGCAGAAGAGTTGAAACGATTTAATGCTACATTTAACGGACAAGATTTTTTTATAGAAAATCTC
>JBAYZV010000146.1:0-4988 GCA_041672325.1 Candidatus Izemoplasmatales bacterium | reverse complement strand
GGCTGTTAACCGATCGGTTGCAGGTTCGAGTCCTGCACTAGGCGCCATTTGGCCCGTTGGAGAAGTGGCTTAACTCACATGCCTTTCACGCATGCATTCATGGGTTCGAATCCCGTACGGGTCACCATTATTAAGATCATGACACATTATTGGCGTGTCGTAGTGACACAAAGCCAAAATGTGTCTTTTTTTGCGTTTTTAGGGCATTTTTCTAGTATTATTTGATAATCACAAACTATTAAACCCTAGTGGGAACTGAACTTTTTAACTGGTATTATAACGAAATTTTGAGTTGAGATCACCCATCACCCTCACCGGTGATTCGAATCCGATTAGGGTTACCTATTTATTTGGATATAACTTGCTATATTTAACTTATAGAGGTAATACATACACTTGAGGTGATAGAGTGAGTCAATATTATATTAAGAAAAGAAAACTATCTTCTTTTATAGATTGGATTGAAAATGGAAAATATTATGCTGATGTTCATTTAGATTCATCAGTTACTGTTTTAACTTCTTATGAGGGATTATCATTTGCGGATGCATCAACATTAGAAAAAGAAAAACAAAAAGCATTAAAGTTTTTAGAAGAGTTCAATGAATATATGAACGAACTTAATGATGTAGAAAAAGTAGTAGCAAACCATATTAGAAGAAATGTTCCATTAACAGGAATGAGTGATAAGAGATATCAAGAAATTAGAAATAACATTTATATAAAATGGTGTAGAAAATTTATGCCATCAGAACTTATCTACGTTCATGAAATTGATATGGATAAGTTTGCATATGAGATTAGAAAAGCAAGATTAGATAAAAGATATACGATTAAATCAGTAGCTGAGTTTCTTTTAATCTCTGAATCAACCATTAGAAGTTATGAAACTGGTAGGAGATTGCCAAGATTGAATATATTATTTGCCCTACTAGAAATATATGAGCACGATTTTAATAATTTTATCAAACTTACACTTATTTAAGATTTTAATTATATTAATCATATCTTTTTAAGTAAAAAAGTGATATACTATTGATATGATTATGTTAGGAGGTTTCAAATGAATTATCCTGAGCTTATTAAAAAATATAGAAAAAAGAAATTTTTAACTCAAGAAGACCTGGCAAAACTTCTTGGAGTTTCTTACGTTAGCATTAATAGATGGGAAAATGGAAAATTTGAACCGACAATGAAATGTAAAAAGAAACTACACGATTTATTCATTGAAGCAAAAATAATTAAGGAGGATTAGCTATGTCTGATAGTAGTGGATTAAAACAGGCTTTTAAGGATAAGGCAGATGAGTTTTATACTCAATTAGTCGATATTGAATTGGAATTAAAACATTATAAAAATTACTTTAAAGATAAAATTGTATTTTGCAATTGCGATGATCCTTATGAATCAAATTTCTTTAAATATTTTGCTGTTAATTTTAATTATTTGGGATTGAAAAAATTGATTGCAACTTGCTACGACGGATCATCAGTTACTGGCGAACAACTAAGCTTATTTGATTTTATGGACGAAGAAAATATATTTGAAAAGAAGACGGCTTATAAAATTGAAATTAGTGAGGTTAATGATCTAAATGGAGATGGGGCAATTGATATTTTTGATGTAGAACTATTACTAAAAAATGAGAAGAACATTTTAACAAAACTTAAAGGTAATGGAGACTTTCGTTCAAAAGAATGTGTTGAACTTTTGAAGCAATGCGATGTTGTTGTTACAAACCCACCTTTTTCTTTATTTAGAGTATTTGTTGATTTGCTGATGAAATATAATAAAAAGTTTTTAATAATTGGAAATCAAAATGCTATTACTTATAAAGAGTTTTTCCCATATTTAATGAATAATCAAATATGGCTTGGATGTTCCATTCATTCAGGTGATAGAGAATTTAGAGTTCCTGATTCTTATGAAATAAGAAGTAAGTCTTTAAGGATTGATGATCAAGGGAGAAAATATATTAGAGTAGTGGGGGTTAGATGGTTTACAAATTTAGATTATAAAGAAAAACATGAAGAATTAACCTTATACAAAAATTATAGTCCAGATTATTTTCCAAAACTTGATAACTATGATGCAATTAATATAAATGCGACTTGTGATATTCCATGTGATTATGATGGTGTTATGGCTGTTCCAATTACTTTTATGGATAAATATAATCCTGATCAGTTTGAAATATTAGGACTTTCTCAAAAATATGGGTTCGGTTTAAATAGTAATAAATTTTATGATAATTATAAGGAAGTAACTCATGACGGAGTTCCTACAGGTAGTTCAGGTAAAAAAACAAATGGAAATCCTGTTATGCTAGGAATTCCTGAAAAAGGTAACTACTACACTGACGGAGAAAGGAATGTCCATTCTTTATATGGTAGAATTTTTATTAGGAGAAAATAATTATGAAAATAGAATTACATGAAATTTTAATTAGAGATATAGCAAAAAATTATGAAGACAATAATGAAAATGGCGTTATTGGTTACGATGGGAAACTAAATATTCGCCCTAAATATCAAAGAGAATTCATTTATAATGAACAAAAAAGAAATGCTGTTCTTGATACAATAAACAAAGGATTCCCATTGAATGTTATGTATTGGGTCAAGAATGAAGATGAAACATATGAAGTTCTTGATGGTCAACAAAGAACAATAAGCTTTTGCCAATATGTTAATTCTGATTTTTCTTTGAATAGCAAATTCTTTCATAATCTTACAAAGACTGAACAAGATAAAATTCTTGATTATAAATGCATGATATATATTTGCGAGGGGAATGATTTAGAAAAATTAGAATGGTTTAAAACAATTAATATTGCCGGAGAGCAATTGACTCCACAAGAATTGAGAAATGCTGTTTATACAGGACCATGGCTTAGCGATGCAAAATCAAAGTTTAGTAAGTCAAACTGTGCAGCATATTTATTGGCTAAAGATTATGTTAATGGTTCACCATTGAGACAAGAACTATTAGAAACTGCTATATCATGGATTAATGGTGGAGATATAGAAGGATATATGGCAATTCATCAACATGATCCTAACGCAAATGAATTATGGACATATTTCAAAAACGTTATTGATTGGGTTCAATTGACTTTTACTCATTATAGAAAAGAAATGAAAGGAATAAATTGGGCTGAATTATATAATGCATATCATACAAATACTTATAATACAGTTGATTTAGAAAATAAAATTGCTGAATTATACTTAGATGATGATGTTACAAATAAAAAAGGCATCTATTTATATGTTCTAGACGGATTAGAAAAACATTTAAATATACGTGTTTTTACTGATGCTCAAAAATTAAAAGCTTATCATAGACAAGGCGGAATTTGTCCTCTATGCGTTTCTAAAGGAAAGCCTACTGCATCAAAGGTCTGGAAAATAGAAGAAATGGAGGGAGACCATATTACTCCATGGCATTTGGGAGGAAAAACAGATGATGCTAATTGCCAAATGCTCTGTAAAGCATGCAATAGAGAAAAAGGTGGACACTAAATTTAGGAAGGAATGATTAAATGGATACTTTTAGTAAAATAGACTTACATATTCATTCTTATTATAGTTCGATTACTAAGACCGGAGATTCAGATTTTGTTAAGAATTCCACTATTGATAATGTCGAAACATTATTTCAGAAATTAGAGAACGAGCATATAAATGTTTGTGCGATAACTGATCATAATTATTTTGATAAAGGCATTTATAATGCTTTAAAAGGATGCGAAAACAAAGGTAATTATCTTAAGAAAGTATTGCCTGGTATAGAAATAGATTTATTAGTCAATGATAAAACCGTTCATACAATTTGTATTTTTAATGATGAGGTTTTGAATCATGCCGATTTAATAAATGATTCTTTTGAAACTAAAGATAAATATACGCTTAGTGATTTAGGTAATATTTTATCAAATATTGGACTTGACGTAGTTCTTATTGCGCATCAGAAATGCGATTATAAAGGCGAGGCTAATGATAGAAATAGTTTAAGCTCTGCAGGACTTGAATATTTCTTTAAAATGATAGATTGTGAATATTTTGATTCGTTAGAAGTCAGGAGTTCAAAAGTTGAAGGTATTCTTAAGAATAGATTTATAGAAGACAAAATAAAAAATCAAACCTTAATTTCAGGAAGTGATTGTCATGACTGGTTTTCTTATCCAAAACATGATTCTAAAAGTAAGGAAACTCCATCGTTATTAAGCATGAAGTCTTTGCCGACTTTTAGAGGACTCGTAATGGCTATTACAAATATTAAAAGATTTTCTTTTGATCCAGATTTAAATAGAGAACCTTTTTTGAAAAGTATTAAATGTCAAATTGATGGTGAACATAGGGAAATTTCATTATCGTATGGTATCAATGCAATTATTGGAGATAACTCTGTTGGTAAATCTACATTAGTTAAATCACTAGTTGGTAGAGCTAACAATGATGCAGTCGCTTTCTTAGGACGACATAACATTATAATTAATAAATCTGAGCTGAATGATACAGACTATACATTAAGCGAGCAAGGAGATATTCGAAAGAAATTTGAAAATAGTGATGCAAAATTAGCAATTAAAGAAGAGTTTAAAAAGTATTTTAAGCCTATTGATTCATCGACATACAAGGAGTCAATAAGAAAGGTTTTTGCGTTATTTTGCGATTTATGGGAGCAAAATGAAACAAAATATATAATTAATTCGAATTTGAAACAAATTTTGCAAATACCAACATATAACAAAAATAAATCTTTTTACGTTTCATTTAATTCAGCTCTTCAAATTTTTGAAAACAAATATTCTGGAATAACAAAAGATCTAAATTCTAGAAAAATTAGTCTTGTTGAATTTGGAAAGACATATGGTAATCTATTGGATAATGAAGATTTAAATAAATTAAGACAATATTATTCTTTTTTGAATGATTTATATAAAAAATATTCTTCAAGAGAAGTCAACAATATTTTTGCAAATT
>JBAYZV010000145.1:0-5007 GCA_041672325.1 Candidatus Izemoplasmatales bacterium | reverse complement strand
GTTGTTGTTTGTCAACAGTCTGTAAAGGAATTCTGGATTAAAACTCCAGAATTCCTTTTTTTATATTAAATACAATTTCTTGTTCAGGATAATTGTTGAAAACAAATCTTACTTTTGTTGAAGGATTTTCCTTAACAGTTTTTAGGTATATCGCAACACTTCCACCAATTAGACTAGTTGATTTTGGCCCTACTAATGATATTGAATCATCAGTTTCAACCTTTACTATTTCATTTCCATAATCTAAAACATTACCAAATTGATCAACTAATTTAATAACCACTCTAACCATATCATAAGTTATACCATGTATTAATTCTTTTCGATCTGGCTCCACTAAAATATTAGACTCAGTCATATGGCCTTTATAAATTGTTTTAACTAAAACATCATCAATATAGCCTTCTATTCTAAACACGGTAGGTTCTTTTTCTTGATTAGCTAAATATTTTCCGAATAAACTAATTGCGTCATCAAAATTAATGACTTTTCTGATTAACAAGTTTAAAGTTGTAAGTTTATCTTTAATCGGCATATCAAAGTTATTCTTATTATAACTCAATAATACTTTCTTGATTCTTTTTGCATCTTTAGGTCTAAAATCTTCATTATTTTGTAAAGATTCCCCAATTAAATCATCAATTATTATTGGCGCGTGTGGCATATATTCGTAATTATCAATATCAGGATAAAATGTTTTAATAAAACTATCATTTTTGTATACCTTGATGTAGTCACAGTTTGTATAAACCACTATTTCCGGCAATTTAAGAAGATTATAATCGCCTGCAATTAAATTGCTTGCGATAAATAGAACTACTTCATCTTTTGGGTTCTTTTGTGATTTATAAGGATAAGCTGCATATTTTTCTAAACGGTGCATATCCAAAACGCCATGATGACAAATATGATCATTAGAGCCAAATTGAAAATGCGTATTATAATCAGCCATGCACCAACCGATAGCGCCTGAAATATTATCATAATAATAATTATACTCAATGACATTTAGATGGCGTAAAGAATGTTCTGTTCTTCTTTCTTGTGAGTCAGTCTTTTTGGTTGGGAAAACATGTCCATTATACTCAGTCACTAGATAAGGACATTTAACTTTAGTAACCATTTTTCTAGCTTCCAACCCGTCGTTATCACCTGTATGAGAAAAATCATTATATGTATAAACATCTTCAAGTAAATTACTCTTCTTAATATTCCTAACTCCTCCTGTTTGTCTAGATGGATCAATCGCTTTAGCTAGAGCATTTGTTTTTTCATAAAACTCATTATCATCGGCTGATTCATTAATTCTAACCCCCCATAAACAAATTGAAGGGTGATTGAAATGATGATTTATCATTACTTCTAAATTATATAAGCTCAAATCTTTAAATGTTTGATCACCTATATAATTCCATCCTGGAATTTCTTCAAAAACTAATAAGCCAATTTCATCACAACGATTAATAAAATGATCACTTTGCATATAGTGAGATGTTCTAACAATATTACATCCAAGTGATTTTAAAATATCCGCATCCATTTCTTGCATTGATTTAGGCGCAGCATATCCAATGTATGGATATGATTGATGTCGATTTAAACCAACTAATTTTACTTTTTCATTATTAAGTAAAAAGCCAGATTCTGTGAACATTACTGTTCGAAAACCAAATCTTTCTGTAATAGAGTCTATTAGAGTATCTTCTTCATACAAGGATATCTTAATATCGTAAAGTTTGGGACTATTTATATCCCATCTTTGAATATTCTCTACACTGATTGAAAATATCCCTTCATCATAATTTTCTTTAGAGATAAGTTCTTCTTTCAATAATTTTAAATGATCTAAAACTTCTATTTGTATTTTGTGATTTAATAATTCATTATTAGTTTTAACCATAACGTTAAGCAACATAGAAGTTTGATCTAGAACATTAATGTCATCCGCAAATAAATGAACTTTTTCAATATGAGTACTTGGCTTCTCCACAAAGAAAACTTCACGATATATCCCGCTATAAGGCAAATAATCAACTAAATTCCCAAAAGGGGGTACATCTTTTGACTCAAATCCATCTACTATTACCTTTATTATGTTTTTTCCTACTTTTATATAGTCATTTAAGATAATTTCAAACGGCACGTATCCGCCTTGATGAATAAAAACTCTTTTGTTATTAATATATATTGTTGCTTTATTCATTACACCCATAAACTTAAGAAAGCAAATGCTTTTTAAAGAAGATTCTTCAATTACAAGTTCTTTAAAATATGTTCCTATAAACTGATTTGATTTTTCATTAAAATAACTATATGGTAATTCTTTCATTGTATGTGGAATACTAATTTTATCTAGAGAATAGAAGTCATAACTATCGTCAAGATAATTCACCTTGAAATCAGAAATAAAAAACCAATCATAATTCATACTAATATTAATACGTTTCATTTTCCACCTCACATATATAATATAATCTAGATCCAAAATCTCCCATCAATCTTAATTCATCGCTATAGCCAGTTCCAATATATTTCTGTTTTGGAATAAAACCATTATTAACTAAAACATCTCCATTAATAATTTGTTCATCTTCTTCGCTTTTAAAAAGATATCGGTTTTTTAAAAGATGAAATAAAATACCTTTTGAATTCAATTTTACTGGTAAAGCATGTTTAACTAGATAACCAAAAGTATCCAGATTAAAGA
Organism: Candidatus Izemoplasmatales bacterium; assembly: GCA_041672325.1. Taxonomy (GTDB): domain Bacteria; phylum Bacillota_I; class Bacilli_A; order Izemoplasmatales; family Hujiaoplasmataceae; genus UBA2289. Next base: position 2,300 of record JBAYZV010000145.1, on the reverse strand, counting down.
ATTGTTCTCTTTTCTTTATTCGATACTTTTTATTCGCATCAAGCATTGGTAAAGGTATTTTAAGATATTCTGCATTAGGTTCTTGTAATACTTGAAAAATTCCTAAAATAGCTTCTTTTCTGTCTTTAGACACAACAATTAACTGCATTTCGTTGGTTTTAAAAGGGCTTTTCAAACGATAAATATCACCGAATTGCAGTAAATGTCGATGTTTCTTATAAAACTCTATTTGTTTTTTTATAACTTTAGTTTCAAAACTAGTAAGTTTAGTAATATCTAATTCATAACCCAATAGTCCAAAGGCACTAATGTTGAATCTAGTTTCTAATGGAGTCTTTCTTATTACTTGAGCAGAAGGACTGTCAGAAACATGAGCACCCATTACTGATTGGTGATATCCATAATAAGTTCCATATTGTATTAAAAAACGTGAATGAGCATCTGTATTATCGGACACCCATACTTGTGGCATATAATATAACATGCCTAAATCAAATCTATTTCCTCCGCTAGCACAAGATTCAAAAAGAATATTTGGGAATTTATCTGTTAATCTTTTTAACAAATCATATAATCCCAACATATATAAATGTAATAATTTGCCTTGATTTTGAGAAGATAAATCTGATGTGTATAAATCAGAAAAATTACGATTCATGTCCCACTTACAATAACTAATATTAGCAGAGGAGAATAATTCAGTTAAAACCTTCTCAAGGTAAGACACAACGTCCTTATTTCCTAAATTTAAAATTAATTGATTACGGCCTAAACTAGGTTTAATAAAAGGATGCTTAATTACCCATTCAGGATGAACGTTATATAAGTCAGACTCAAAATTAATCATTTCTGGTTCAACCCATATTCCAAACTTCATACCTTGGTTATTAATTTTTTCAGATAATTTTTTTATACCTAAAGGAAGTTTCTCTTTATTTACATACCAATCGCCTAAAGAAGTTGTGTCTGAATCTCTTTTTCCAAACCAACCATCATCTAAAACAAAGAGCTCTATTCCTAAATTCCGAGCTTTTTTAGCTAATTTTAATAGTTTTCTTTGAGTGAATTCAAACATTGTTGCTTCCCAGTTATTAAATAAAACCGGACGATCTTGGTTCTTAAAGTCCGGTTTAATAATATGGTTGTTTATTAAGTTGTGAAAATTCAAACTTAAACGGTTAAACCCTTCACTACTAAAGGTTAATACAACCTCAGGCGTTACAAATGTTTCTTTCGGTTTTAACAACCAGTAAAAATCAAAGGAATTAATTCCCATTTGTACTCTAATCATAGAAAATGGATTTCGTTCAATAACCGCTTCATAGCTACCACTATACACTAAGGAAAACCCGTAACAATTTCCGTATTGTTCATTAGTATTGTTTTTGTGGATAACAACAAAAGGATTATGATCGGATGAAGATACTCCTTTTTTTGAATCGATTTTGATAATTCCTGGATTAATAGGCTGAGTATTAATTTGTCTTTCTTTTATCCAAGTACCATCAAATGTTGTCAAGCAATAATTATCATTATTTAAATCAAGATTCATACTTAAACCTTTTTCGATAATGAAATCTTCTTCTCCATAATTTTCAATGATTGCTCTTCTAGTTATGACATCTTCTTCTTCATAAAGAGAATAGTATAGTTTTAGTAATATTTTTGCATGAGAATCTTCAAGTGTGATTATTAATGTCTCAGTCGAATCGTCTCTAGTTTCAGGCATTGATGAAAAAGAAGTTTTGTTTGGTTTTATCTCATAAGAAAGATAATGAAAATCAGTAATTCTAGAACCATCAAAAAGCCTAAAATGTAGCATTGGTTCTCGAAAATCTCCTTTTCCAAATGTAGGAGCTTCTAAAAAAGAAGTGTTTAAATTGAAAGTTTTATCTTTTTCATCATAAATAACTTGAGAACCTACTTCAATATTATGCTTTAATATTAAGTTTTGATAATTTTGATTATCATTTATTATTTTTCCATAGTATAAATTACCAAGATGACCACTTGGTAAAACATTTAAGATATAAGAAGTATTCTTAGTTTGGAGGTGAAATATTTTTTCGTTTTCAATAATTTTTAACATGTTTTAGTTCTCCTTATTTGACTTTTAATAATTGAGTATAATATGGTTTTATAAAAGAGAATAAAAGAATTATTACATAGATAATAGGGACTACACTAGCGAGTATTACTAAGAGCAAATCTGAATAAAGATAACGAAGAAAAATATTTTCAAATAAAATTCCAATTGAGTATCCTGGCGAAACAATTAATAAGTAGGATAATGATGATGG
>JBAYZV010000144.1:0-5014 GCA_041672325.1 Candidatus Izemoplasmatales bacterium | reverse complement strand
TGTTTGATTAATATTAAGAACCTGAATTATCCAGTTTTAACAATTACAAATGTTATTTCATCAACATTGGCTAGAGAAGCTAACCATGCACTTGAGATATTTGCTGGGCCTGAAATCGCAGTAGCTTCAACAAAAGCTTATGTTGCGCAAGTTTGTGTTTTATCAGTCTTAGCATATAGTTTAACTGAAGATAGAAGTTTAGACTTGCTTTCTGAGTTATCTAAATTATCTTTTGCGATGGAAGCAATTATTGATAAAAAAGATTATATAGAAGCTTTAGTTCATAAGCACTTAAAGAAAAGAAATTGTTTTTATATCGGTAGAGGGATTGATTACTATACATCACTGGAAGCAGCTTTAAAACTGAAAGAGATTTCTTATATTCAAACAGAAGGATTTGCAGCAGGAGAATTAAAACATGGAACAATCGCTTTAATTGAAAAGGATGTTCCAGTAATTGCAATTATCACTCAAAAAAATATTAACTCTAATACTAGATCAAATGTTCATGAAGTTAAAGCAAGAGGAGCTGAAACTATTATAATTTCAATGGAAGGTGTTTCTATTAGCTCTGATGACATTATTATTGATAATGTTCATGAGTACTTAGCTCCGTTATTAAGTGTTATACCAACTCAATTAATTGCTTATTACAAAGCAAAAGAATTAAAACTAGATATTGATAAACCAAGAAATCTAGCTAAATCAGTAACTGTAGAGTAGGTGAATAAAGTTGAAATATTTTGGAACAGATGGTATAAGAGGAAAAGCATACGATTTCATAACAGAAGAAATGAGTTTTAGAGTAGGTAAAAGTTTAAACAAATTTATTAATAGAACAAATAAAATCATTATTGCTAGAGATACAAGAATTTCTGGTGAAATGATTGTTAATAATATTAAAAAAGGTGCTTTATTAGCGGGCCTTGACGTTTATGACATGGGTGTTTACGCAACACCTATTTTAGCGTTTGCGACCATAAAAAGCGATTGTTTTGGAATTATGGTAACAGCTAGTCATAACCCTTATCATGACAATGGTATTAAAGTCTTTAATCGTGGTGAAAAGTCTTTACCTTTAGATGAAGAATTAATCGAAGATGTTATTGATAATGATATCGATTTAGCTGGTATTACTCCAGGTAAAGAAATTGCAATTAAAAATCTTATTGATGATTATTTTGATTTATATGAAGTTTTTCCTATTAATAAAAAGTTTAATATGGGCTTAGATTTAGCAAATGGAGCCACAGTTAAATCAGGACTAAAAGTATTACAAAAATACGCTGATAAATGCTTAGTTATTGGAAATGATCCTAATGGTATCAATATTAATGATGATTGTGGTTCTACACATTTACAAAAGCTTCAACAACTTGTTAAAGATAATTGCTTAGACTTAGGAATTGCTTTTGATGGAGATGGAGATAGAGTACTAGTTATCGATGATGAATCCGATATAATTGATGGTGATTTATTAATTTATATATTTGCTAAATATTTGAAATCACAAAATTTATTAAACAATAATGTGGTTGTATTGTCAAAAATGAGTAATCTAGGTATAATAAAAGCATTAAATAATTTAGGTATAAGAGTCATTCAAACTGAAGTTGGTGATAAATATATTTTTAAAGCGTTAGCTGATGAAGAAGCGACTCTAGGTGGAGAAAATTCTGGTCATATAATAAATAAGGTCTTGCTAAAAAGTGGAGACGGAGTTCTTAATGCCTGGTTTTTACTGAAAATTCTTAATCATTACGATGTTTTACTTTCTTCATTAAAAAAAGAAGTCAGTTATTATCCTGATTCTTTAGTGAATATCAGAAATATTGACAAATCTATTGTGAAAGATGAAGATATTATTTCTTTAGTTAAGCATTATCAAAACTTACTTGGTGAAGATGGAAAAGTTTTAGTTAGAGCAAGCGGGACTGAACCATTAATTCGCATTTCAGTTTCAGCAAGCAAAAAAAGTACTGTTGATGAAATTACTAATGAACTTGTCAATGCTATAAAAAATAAAGGAAAGGTTGAATAAGCGTTTTCGCTTAGGGAAGAAAATGAAAAAATACGCTATTATTCTTGCTGCAGGTAAAGGAACCCGCATGAAGACTGAATTGCCAAAATGTGCATATCCATTACTTAAAAAACCAATGATTGCTTATATTGTTGAACACCTATATAAATCCACTATGATTGATGAACTAATAACAGTTGTCGGTCACAAAAAAGAAATAATCCAAGAAATTCTTAATTCTAAAGTGGAATATGCAGAACAAAAAGAACAGTTAGGAACTGGACATGCTGTATTAGCAGCTGAAACTCTCATCACAGATGAGGAAGGTTATACAATTATTTTACCTGGTGACATGCCTTTAATTGATGATTCTGTGATTAAAAAAGCTATTAATGTTCACGTAGAATTTTGTTATGATTTAACTGTTGTTAGTACTGTTTTAAATGAGCCTTTTGGATATGGAAGAATAATCCGTGATGAAGCTAATAATCTTGATGCTATAGTGGAAGAAAATGATGCAACTTTAGAGCAAAAACAAATTAAAGAAATAAATACAGGAATATATATAATCAATAACAAATATTTGATTCCTAGTTTAAAAAAGATAAATAACGATAACACTAAAAACGAATATTATTTGACTGACATTGTTAAAATTATGAAAGAAGACAATTATTTAGTCGGAACTTATGTTTTAACTGATTCATATAAAGCTATGGGTATTAATGATTTATATACTTTAAGCAAAGCTGAAACAATACTGCGTTTCAATATCAATAAAGAATTAATGATTTCTGGGGTAGGAATGATTAACCCCGATACTATTACAATTGGACAAAATGTTATTATTGATGAAAATGTAGTTATTCATCCTAATACATATATAACTGGTAATTCTCATATAAAAAGTGGTGCTTCAATTGGACCTAATACTGAAATTCATAATTCTATTATCGGTGAAAATGTTATGTGTAAGCATTCTTTGGTGTATAACTCTATTGTACATAAAAACACTACAGTAGGTCCATTTGCTCATCTTAGAGATGGAGCTGAAGTTGGTGAAAATAATAGGATTGGTAACTTTGTTGAAATCAAAAAATCAAAAACTGGTAATGTATTTAAAGCTTCTCATTTAGCTTATATAGGAGATGCTGAAATTGGCAATAATGTTAACTTTGGTTGTGGATCAATAACTGTTAATTATGATGGCGCTAATAAATACAAAACTTTGATTGGAAACGACGTCTTTATTGGGTGTAACTCTAACTTAATAGCACCAATAAAAATTAACGACAAAGCTTTTATTGCGGCTGGGTCAACCCTTAATAAAAATGTACCAGAAGGGCATTTAGCAATCGCAAGGGCTTATCAAGTAAATAAGCCTGATTATATAAGAAAACAAAAGAAGAATTACTAAGAAAAAATAGTTGACAACTTAGGCTAAATGTATTATAATCATTACGGTTTTAAAAATAGAAAGTAGAAGTGCCTGCTTCTCACCTGATTGATAAGTCAATAGGTCAATGCTAAAGATTATATTATTTTAGTTGATTAGTGGGTACCTTTCGGTACTCATTTTTTTATACCATGGAGGTGTTTAATATCATATACAACAATCAAAAACCGGAAAAAAAGGAAACAAATTTTATCAATGAAGAAATTCGTTATAAACAAGTACTGTTAATTGGTGCGGATGGCTTTCAATATGGTGAAAAAAGTACAGTAGAGGCTAATAGAATTGCAAAAGAACAAGGTTATGACTTGGTCTTAGTTGCGCCTAATGCTAGACCACCTGTATGTAAATTAATGGATTATAGTAAATTCCGTTATGAACAACAAAGAAAAGCACGAGAAGCTAAAAAACATCAAAAAGTAGTTGAAATTAAAGAAATTAGAATGACTGCTGTAATTGATACTCATGACTTTGAAACTAAGCTTAGAAATGCAAATAAGTTTTTGGAAAAAGGAAATAAGCTTAAAGTTACAGTCCGTTTACCTTATAGAGCCGGTACTACCTTAATTGAACAAGGTAAGGATGTTTTAACTCGTTTTGCGGAAGGTTGCGCAGAACTAGGTGAGTTAGAAACAAAATTAAGCCATGATGGAAGATATCTGTCAATGGTATTAACGCCAATAAAGAAATAAGAAAGAAGAAAAAGGAGAGAGTTAATTATGCCAAAAATGAAATCCCATTCAGGAACTAAGAAAAGATTAAAAAGAACTGGTACTGGTAAATTATCTAGACCATCTACTTTTCAAGGCCATTTGATGAGCCATAAATCACCAAAACAAAATCGTCAATCAAGAAATGTTGAAATTGTGTCTAAGTCAGACGAAAAAAGAATCAAACATATGATTCCATACTTGTAGAAAAGAGGTCGAGAAAAAATGCCAAGAGTTAAAGGGAGTTTCGTAACAAGAAACCGTCGTAAAAAAATCGTAAAATTAGCAAAAGGTTATTATGGTTCAAAGCACGTTTTATTTAAAACAGCTAAAGAACAAGTTATGCATTCATTTAAATATGCTTATAGAGATCGTCGTAGAAGAAAAAGAGATTTTCGTAAATTATGGATTACTAGAATTAATGCCGCAGCTAGATTAAATAACTTAAGTTATTCAAGATTAATTAACGGATTAAAACTAGCTAATATTGAAGTTAACCGTAAAATGTTAGCTGATATCGCTGTTACTGACGCAGCTGGATTTGCAAGTCTTTGTAAACAAGCAGAAAAAGCATTAAACAAATAAATTATAATCATATTTTTAAATTAAAAAGTCTAGAAATAGACTTTTTTTTTGTTTTTAGAATCATTTTTAATCTATAAATGTTTTTAAAACTATTTATGTAAAAAAATAAATAATATTTAAAAATTTCATAGATAATTGGTATTTTTACTAAACTGAATCTATGATATAATATATTAGATAATGAATTATTAGGAGGTAGAAACATGATAATAAATGAGATAAAAAACAATATTTATGCATTATCTT
>JBAYZV010000143.1:0-5015 GCA_041672325.1 Candidatus Izemoplasmatales bacterium | reverse complement strand
TAAAGTGTATTCATGGTCAATTGGATCTAGTTTGTCTATAAAAGGATCCAATAGCCTTGTGGCTTCCACAACATCATCCATCGAAACGCCTTCTAAAGAATCAATATAAATTCTTAAAACTGGATCTTTTTTATTAGCTACATATTCAACGTCATATAAATCATAAGATGTCGTTATTAGAAATTCTTTGATCTGTTCTTTTAGTTTATCCAAATTCATTAGCCATCATCCTTTCATTAAAAAGAGAGGGAACGACCCTCTCAGTTAACTCTTATGCAAAAATATTATATCATAATGTATATATCTTTTCAAGAAAAATATCTAGATTATGACTTCTATCCATAAAGAAAAATAAATATATTTTAAAAATCACTTCTTGGTTTTTACATTAACAACAATATCTTGATAGTCTTCGTGACTCTTAAACCAGTTAATTGCGTATGGACATTTAGCTACTATCAATAAACCTTTTTCTTTTATATAATCATAAGCTTTCACCATTAAGCTAGAAGCTAATCCTTTTCCTCTTAAGCTTTCATCAACATAAACATGATTGAGATCTACCCTTTTACTATCTCTAGAAGGAAATGTAATTTCCATCAACAACAATCCATCTTCTCTTTTAGAATAGATACGATTTGTTTCATATATCAAATTCATAATATTTCACCCCTTTTAAAAACATCATACATAATAATACTACCCGCAACTCCTACATTTAAAGATTCCATATCTTTAATCTGAATTTTTAATCTATTATCAATATTATTCAAAATATCTTCACTTACTCCCTGTCCTTCATTTCCTAGAATAATTCCGATTTTTCTTTTTGTAAAAATTTGATCACTTAAATATTTATCACTTTTTAAATCAGTTGCATAATACTCGTAGTCTAAATTATTGTTGATAAAATCCATTATATTCGTATTTATTAGATTAATCTTGAATATCGCTCCTTGTGAGCTTCTTATAACTTTATCATTATAAAAATCAACTGAGTTATCTGCAATAATTGTTTCAAAACCAAAAGCAACGGCAGACCTCATGAGCGTTCCGATATTACCTGGATCCTGAACATTATCTAATAATAGTATATTATTTGACAATTCTTGTTTTGGTCTTTTCTCACAAACTGCAACTATACCTTGTGGAGCATCCACATTAGATAGTTTTTTCATAACCTTATCTGAAACTTGGTATGCATTATCAAAATCAAATGTCATATTAGAAACAAAGAAAACTTTTAACAAAACACCTTTTGCCAAAGCTTCTTTTACAAGGTGAGGTCCTTCCACCAAATATTGATTATTCAAATTTCGATATTTTTTTTGTTTCAGTTTGGAAATCTCTTTTATTAAGTCATTTTTATCTGAATCTATCTGAATCATCATATATATTCACTCTCCATTGTTATTATTTTACTATAATACAAAGATAATTTCATCTATTTTGCAAAAAAGAAGAGATGCTGGATTAAATCCCCAACATCTCTTAACAATTTTTAACAAAATTTTTACTTTCAAATACTTTTAGTTAACTTCTTGTCCAATAGAAAATATCAAATTGAAAAGTTCTATAAAGCTGTCTAATACGATGGTATCTTGACTGTCAATACCGAATATTCCAATATCAGCTACTAAACTTGCTTGAGCTAATAAACCATCAATACTATTAATAATTTCCGTAATTTCTGTAAGTTTATCAACACCTATTGGTGTTTGTTCAATGTCAGAAACATCAAAAACTAAACCATAGATTTGAGTAACAAAATAATCATAATCAAGACTATCATCACCAAAGATAGTGTCTATTAACATTCCTGTTAAAGCCATTCTTTGAAGTTCCTCATTAGAACTATAGCGAGTATAATCCATCATCGTAATAATTGATATAACTTGATGAATCTTCGCTTCATCCATAGTTTGAAGGAATGAGCTTAATTTATCAGGGATTGTAAACAACATAGGCATATAGGTTGCAACAACACTTCCATATTCAGCTATCATTTCTGCTTCAGCTGTTGAATCTAAGTCTTTAGTTCCAACGTACTCTGAAATAACACCATTAAGGAAGACACTTATAATTGTCTTTTCACTTAAATCAATTGTCGATCCTAAAACACCTAATAATGTTGAAATATGTCCGATATTATCAACTAAATCAGTAGTGATAAAGCCATAATTCTTGTAATTATCCCTTAAGTTGTTAACTATATTATGAATAGCGAAGAAACTTGGGCTGTCTTTTATAACTTCAAATTCATCCAATATTATTGTAATTACTTGTTCAGCGGTGGTGACATTATTTATGTCAGACAAGTAATTATATATAACTTCGATTTCTAACCCATTATCTTCCATTTCTCTAATCAGATTTAAATTGTTGTCAACTGTCGAAACTAAAACAGCTTTTTGAATAGTTAAATCTATATAAGATTCAAATGCATTAGTTAACAATTCATAGAATAGTATTGTTTCTGAAGAATCAAATAAACTGCCATATGAACTTGCAAAAGCCGAGTATTTATCTAAAGCATAATCGGAATCATTTTCAAATTGACTATAATAAATATAATATAAGTCATGATAGAAATTTATTTCTGTATCAGATAAATAATAAATTTGATACAAATAATCTTGATATCCATAATCCTGATTTTTATAAGCAGGTACTAACTCATTATAAAATAGATTTTCATCAAAGTAATGATACAAACTAAAATTAATAATTTTGAGTTCTTGTTCATATATCAAATCAGCTAAATCTGTATAAAGATTCCAAATTTCTAAAGCTTCAACGCCAATCTGTGAATCTAGAAGACTTATTTCATTTGTCATACTTGTTTCCAAATCTGTTAACTGTCCATCTACAGACTGTTTTTGAATATCTAATGCAGCGTTTTGATCAATTAGGTCTTGTGTATCAAACTGTTCTGGTAAACCAGGATATACCATCTTCATAAAAATTGTCATTCCATAACTTGCGATATCAGAATTTGATAACCCCATAGCTCTTAGGCCTTCATAAATCTTTACAACATCAGAAAGAGATTGGACATTCTCAAAGCCTCGTAACACCATTGCTATACCTAAAACTTTATAATAAGCTTCTTCTTCAGGCAAATCAAGAAGTGTAGTTATTTCAGTAATGATTTGAGTAACTTCTGTTTCCGATGCATTAAATATCATATAGATTAATTCTTCGAAATCACTTGAATCATAAGCGTAAAGGTATCCATCTAAAACTAGTGTAGGATTTTCAAAATACATTGCAAAATGTTGTAAACGATCAATAAGCTCTACTCCTAAACTAATATCTTCTGGTGTAATGTTAGTTAAATCAACTAAAGCTAACTCTGAAATTAGGGTACTTACCTCAGTATAGTAACTAGCAAATTCAATTTTCAATAAACTTGAATCATAATCAAAATCATTTTCAATGTCCATTCTGATTTCAATATAAGAATTAATAATTACAGTCAAATCCAAATTAGGTACATCAAACAGTTCTTCAAATAGCTTAGCTCCTAAAACTGCCATTTCAATTTCATTCAATTTTTCTGAAGAAACATCATGCGCAAAATTGATTATATTATCAATTTTTTGAATAGTTAAGGAATCTAAGAAATATACCATTTGATCAAAAATATCATCTGCATACCCGCGATATTTATCGATGACTGTTGTAAGTTTAATTATAAAATCATCTTTTTCTATTCCAACCAAGCCAAGCTTATCAGCGTAATATCCAACATAAGCATTTATTACCGCATCAATACTTGCTTCATCAGTAATATCTATACTATTCCCAATTAATTTTAATAAACTTGATAAATCCTGAGTTAATGCTAGAATATCTTCAGATGTAAAATCAGAGTAAGTTCCATGAGGAGCTTCCATAAAGAAGATTAAATCATAAATTTCCATAAATGAGTCATCTGACATTGTAGAAGTAATATTTTGGATATCATCAAGAATAATTACTATAAAGCCTTTAAATAGATCCGGATCATTGTTTAAAAGATCCATCAAAGCTTCTAGTTCATAATTTGTAGGAGGAGTATAATTATTTAACATGTCTGTATAATACAGTAACTGTATATTATAATCATAGTAATTTTGAGCATACCACTCCCAACTACTTAAAGCCATATTGTATATGTTTATAAGAATACTTTCATACGGAGTATCAAAATATGTTGAATTCATATCATTCATTTCTTCAGCACTTTGTGCTTTAGCGAAATATACGGCTTTTAATTGTTCTATGTATCCTTCATAAAAAGTTCCAACCTGTAATAAATAATTATCATACTGGGCTTCTAATAAAGCTAAATCTGTAGCATAATTAGGGTCTTCTTCGTCAAGTACTATAATGTTAAGCAATAAATTTTCAACATCGTAAATCAACCCACTATCAATCTTGTTTATTAACATTTCATGAAGGGAGTTATACTCAGCGCTATATTGTAAAAGCAATTTAACAATATCCCAGTATTCTATTGAAACATCATAAAATGAAGGGTCATTATCATTGATAAAATCTAATATTTCTTGTTCATAATAAATCATTTGATTTAATTCTTGAGTTAAGTAATTAGAATAAATATCAATCATGTTCTGATAGTATTCTTCTTCATTTGAAGAAGAATTAAGTTCATCATAGACTAATTTTTTCATTAATACGATACCAATATCAATTGTTTGAGATTCTGTTAAACCAAATTCTTCAATACCAGCAAAGAAGTTTTGAATATCAATAAAGTTTCTGATACTCATAAATGAATTAACATAATTATATAAAGACCTTGTTAAATAATAAGTATCTTCTTCATCTGATAATTGGAACATTGTTTTAAATTCTTCTATAGAACCGTCAAATCCCATTTTATTAATTAAATCTAAGAAATCTTGAGTATCATAAACATAAGAATAATCTGATGGCATGTTAATAAATCCAGTGTCAAACCCTTCAACTAAAGAATAAACTCTAAATTTAAATTCATCAAGTACTAT
>JBAYZV010000142.1:0-5016 GCA_041672325.1 Candidatus Izemoplasmatales bacterium | reverse complement strand
TCTACTACTATCGGAGATGGATCTCATAATAGCGCAGATAAATGAAAATATAAAAAAAACAGATCGGCAAATTGCCGATCTGGAAAAAATCTTTAGCGCCAAGGAAGAACAGAAAATCGCAATGAATATTTTGAATGAATGGAACTCCTTAACGCTGCAACGGAAAAAAGAATTTGTTACATTGTTTATCAAAAAAATTTATATCCAGGACAATAAAATTGAACGTATCGAATTTATTTTGTGACGGCTCATTTTTGTTGTGTTATTTTACATATATGTCCGTCTATGATAAACAATACAACATTTAAAAATAAACATAGTCAAGAACTAGTCCCTGACTATGTTTTTACCGCATCTTCAAGGCTTCGGCTGACCTCGACGGCATCGAGTTCGAGGACGATTATCAATTTGAGCAGATACTGGCTTTCGGGAATCCGCATGTCGTACTCCCATCTTTGATACGACACGAGCGTGACCCCGACTTTTTCGGCGGTCTGTTTTTGGGTATATCCTTTCGCCAAACGGGCCTTTTTCAAAAGTTCATGAAATTTAGGCATATTAATTTGTGCTCCTTCCTAGTGTCATAATTTTTTCAACTAATACAGATAATCGTTTATGATTAAGCTCAGTTCCAACAAATCTTTTGCCGTTTTTATAAGCATTAACTCCGACTAGCCCTTGTCCCATACAAAGATCGCCAATGCAACTATAATCTTCATTCTTACATACCCATTTTATGATGTCTTCTTCGTCCATACCGTCTAGAGACGGCTTTTTAGCATTATTCGATCCGCGAATAACATAACAAAGTCTGTTATTATCGCGATAATATGTACTGTTGTAAAATGTAACGTATTTGTAAAGTTTTCTCATTTCGATAATAAAATCCGCTAGATACTGTTTCCCTATCTCAACATAACAAGTTCGCGGATTTATTTCTTTTATGCAATCAAAAAGCCGCTTGTAAAACATTTCAAAGTTGTCAAGATAATCCCTCCTATTTGCTTTTGTATAAAACGTGTTTATATTACTTAAGTTCCATGGAGGATCCACAAAGATTAAATCTGCTTTTTTCATAAATTCAGGAAGTGGGTCGAAAATGTTATGAACTTTAATGATGCTCCCGTCCGGGAAAACATACGGCTCGTTGCTTAGAGGATATCGTTTGTAAGCGTCACCATAATTCCATTTATTCACGTATATCCTCCTCGTTTATGTCAACCATAATCCAAGATTTTGAATAAGGTTGATTCTTGAACAATTCTGCGATTCCTGTAATTTGCTTGAGTCGGAACACTTCTTCCAATTCCATTCCCAAGTGCTTTGCAATTTCGTCGTCCGTCGCGCCTTGTTCGACAAGCGCCCGAACCAGATCGCCCATCAGCTCAACTTGATGTACACCGCGAGCACGGTTAAATTGGACAGTCGCAGCCATGCGCTTTTTCATGTCGTGCTTCAATACGACAATGGGGATTTGTTCGGCTTGCAACCAGTCCTTAAGTATCATATAACGATGGAATCCGTCAACGATGACGTATTTGTCAATCTCTTCATCATAAATCGTCACGATCGGGAAACAAAAACCGTTATCGAGTATGGAACGTTCTAATAACATCATGTTATTGCGCGGAACGGCATTAGGATTATAGTTATTCGCTATCACCTTTTCCGTCGGCACTAGAACAACGTCCATGCAAGGTAAATCAATGTATCCTTTGTTTGTTTTAAGTTTCATAACAATTCCCTCCACTTTTTGATTTTTTCTTCTCGCGGGTCAGGCCGGTTATCAATCGGTAAGTTGTTTTCGTAATCATTTAGTATCAGTTGCCGGCATTGTTGCCGAGCGACGTAATTATTGTTAAGCTGTTTTGCAAATCGTTTTTCAAAAATCCACTTTTTCGATTCGTTGGGATATGTTTTAAGCAAAAAATCACGATATTCCAGCCAACTTTTAAAATTTTTCGGTAATTTCCTGGCGCGCATTGCCTTGTTGTCTTTGCCGTATATATGACCAATGCTTATTCCGTTGATTCGTCTTAACAATCGGTCGTATGTTTTCGGCTCGAATTCCGGCAATTCCACGAGCGCCTTAAACGCTTTTTCGTGTATCAAACTTGATACTCGTATTTCTTGTAAATGCATGCCTTTTTTCCACATATAGTCATAAATCTTATTATATCTGAGTTGATTGTCGTAAATATATCGCCAAACGTCGTGAAAGTTCCAGTCATAAAGCGGATAAGCTGCTATGTTGTTGTTTTTCATTTTGGTCGTCCAATACCAGTCTTTATGGCCGGGATTTTTGGAGACCGCCCGCCAACGATTAGGGCTTTCCGTGGCGCGCAAACCAATTAAAAACGCAGTATTATACCGAGAGTTTTGGAAATTTTCCAATGCGTCATAGAAACCAAAACCTTTGTTTTTGTCACGAACAGTTTCCTTTTCTTTCGGCCATGGCTTGTGTTGAATTGCGAACGGTTTTTTAGGCCGCATCCAAATTTTATGCTTACCGGCTTCCCAGCAAATCAATTGAGATTCGATCAAACTCGTAGCGTTTGTTAAGTGAAATTCAATTTGAAACCATAACGGTATGGTGTTGTCAGGAAAAAGGTTCATCATGTATTCGACCCGCTTGACAGTACTGTCGTATACCACTTCTTCATCAAGGAAGAATATCCCGATGCGCCTGTTGCGTTTATTCGCCTCGGTAAGTGCAAGGTGAGCCAGAACCGTGCTGTCCTTGCCGCCGCTTATGGATACAACGATATTTTCGTAGTCGTCGAAAATCATCGATATCCTTTCTTTCGTGGCAGTAAGAACATCCTTGTCAATATAGACTTGCTTTAGCATAAATGTCCTCCAAATTTTTGCTCCAATTGTTAAATTCGCTTATATAAAATTTGTCAATCGGAAGCGCGGTCGTTAAATAACGGAGTTTATTAACTTGAGTCTTTTTTAGAAAATCATTTAAATTTAGCCGACGATAATGCATATCTATAACGATATATTCACCACTTACGACTTCGTCATAGGATATAACATTATCTAACTTAAATCGTTTGTTGCGAGCTACATATATCTTATCCGGTTCTATTGCTTTCTTTTTAAAATCGCCGGCTAGTAACTGTAAATTTCGCGGAATTATATCTGGATCTTTGTTGCCGAGGTTAGCAAACAAATTTTCTTTCTTTTTCTCGTAGAGTTCAATCTCTTTTGCGGTCGTTTCCACATCAATCACTTCTAATTCAACATTTCGTGAAATCATTTTGATGTCTTCTTCTTTTAAAAATTCATATTGAAATCCTTTCCCTTTATATTTGTCCTTATTTTCAAAGTTAAGTAAAATCATAAAATCTTCTTTCTGCTCAATAATAGGGAAATATTCAAAAATGATTTTATGTGGCGTTTGATTAAGATAGTGATGGGCACAATTATAAGTCAGATCGCTTCTGTTTTGAGTCCGCATCAGTTCATCAACAACAATTAAGGTGTCTCCATGTATCTCCTCAAGTAACCTATAAAAAAACTTATACATGATAATGTCCGACCATTCGATATATTCGACATTATAACCTGGCAATACGTACTCGGTCGGAGTTTTAAAATAGAATATCTTTATTTTCTTAATTTCAGGCGTTTTAGCCAAATAATCGTTTATTTCACATTGCTTTTGATTCAAATTCAGACCTATCCGTATCATTTATTGCTAACTCCTTTCTCAAGTATTCTTCGAGGTATTTTTTATTAAATCGCCTGCTTAAGTCCTGGAAATCTCTAAGTAGATTGCTTTTTTTTCTCAAACTATAAAATATCAAATTTTCAATCCCAGTATTTGATTGGATATCGTAATAAATACATTTATGTTTTTGACCGGCTCGCCAAGTTCGACGCTCAGCTTGGATGCGAATATCATAATCAAAACTGTTGCTGTAAAAGATTTGATAATGACTGTTTTGGAAGTTTTGCATTCGGCTTCCAGTCTGCAAATTTGCAACCAAAAATCGGGTTCTTTTTTGTTTAAAAGCATCTTCCTGTTTATGCTTTCCATCAAATATCGAAAATGACTCACCTTGGGATTTCAAATAATCAATGATATAATCACGTTCTTTATGGTATTTTGTCCATATAATTGCTTGTTGTTCCGGATTAAGTTCTCGAATAATGTCAACAAGAATATTAAGCCGGTCTGGATCGTAGCTTACTAATTTTTGTAGTTCCGTAAAAAGCCGATAGATAATTTGATCGCTGGCGTCCTCCAAGAGCCATTCGCCCAATATTTTGTCTTTTAGCAATTCATATTCTTCGCGTTTTTTCTGCGACAAGAAATAGTATTTCAAATTATAAGATTGTTCCGGCATATCTATTACTTCTTCAATTTTCTTCTCATAAATGTAAGGCGATAGTTTCTGTGTCAAATAATCAACGTTCGCGCTTCGAATGATGTAACCCTTTTCCTTGTGGAAGATAAGGTGGTTGTTAGCGAAAGAATGGTAAGACTTGTACCCGAATATTAACGGCGACAAAAATGTTATTTGCGCCCATAGATCATTGACGAATTTCGTTATCGGTGTTCCTGTCATTATCAACTTATAATCGGTTTTTTTGCTTAATTCTAACGCTCGCTTGGATCTTATCGCGTAGGGGTTTTTAATGTAAGTTGATTCGTCCAAAACGAGCATCGTTCTCGAGTTGATGCCGTATAAAGCCTCAAGATATATCCGGTCGCTCTGGCTGATTGAGTCGATTCCGAAAATCTCATAATCGCGACCGTAAACAAAATAGGTATGCTTTTCTATTTCAGCAATGGTATTTCTTTTCCCGGATATAGGGCAGAGAATAATCAACTTGTCTACTTTCCCGGCCTTACGTCGTATATCAAATAGTTTAAGGGCAGTCAATGTTTTTCCAGTTCCCATATCCATGAATAACCCTCCCACCTTGACGCAGGAGAGTTTTTCAATTGCTTCCTGCTGATGCAGGTAGAGTTTGCTTTTAATCATCGTCCGTCAGTTCCGG
>JBAYZV010000141.1:0-5039 GCA_041672325.1 Candidatus Izemoplasmatales bacterium | reverse complement strand
TTAGAAGCCATGAAAACAGCTGCTTCCAAAATGCCTAGAGTAGATGCAATTGGTGTAAGTTCAGCTGGAACTTTTGTTAACAATAGAACAATGGCAGCTTCTTTATTTATCAAAGTACCTGACGATTTATTTAACGCGAAAATTAAAGATATTTATTTGAATGTAGCTAAAGAATTGGGAGAAGTTCCTATTGAAGTAGCTAACGATGGCGATGTAACGGCTTTAGCTGGATCTATGTCCTTAAATAAGAATAAGGTTTTAGGTATTGCGATGGGAACAGCTCAAGCAGCTGGATATATAGATTATAATGGTAACATTACTGGTTGGCTAAACGAACTAAGTTTTGTTCCTGTAGATTTTAATGTGAATTCAATAGTCGATGAATGGTCAGGTGACTATGGAGTTGGCTGTAAATATTTCTCTCAAGATAGTGTAATTAAATTGGCTAAAAATGCTGGGATTGAGATTGATGAAAGCTTATCACTAGCTGAAAAACTCGTTTTTGTTCAAGAAGAAGTAAAAAAAGGTAATAAAAAAGCTTTAGAAATATTCCAAAATATCGGAGTGTATTTGGGATATGCACTTGGATTTTATGATTTATTTTATGATTTAGAAAACGTTTTGATATTAGGAAGAGTAACTTCAGGAGAAGGCGGATTGCAAATAGTTAAATATGCTAAAAAGGTCTTGAAATCTGAATTTCCTGATTTAAATAAAAAGATACAATTGATATTACCGGATGAAAAATCACGTAGAGTAGGTCAGTCTATCGCAGCGGCTAGTTTGCCAAAGATTAAATTATAAAGGAGAGTTAATAATGAAATTTAATAAGAAAACTGCTGGTATATTTATTCCAGACAATAAAACAGAAGATGAAGCTTTTAAAAGAACAACTCACATGTCAATCGCTGCTCACCCAGATGATATAGAAATAATGGCGTATGATGGAATAGTTAAGTGTTTTAACCAAAAAGATAAATGGTTTTTTGGTGTAGTAGTTACCGATGGTGCTGGTTCAGCTAGAACTGGTGTTTATAAAGATTACACTGACGAAGAAATGGTTATAATAAGAAGAAAAGAACAACAAAAAGCAGCTATTCTTGGTGAATATAGTGCGGTAGCTATGTTGGATTATTCTTCTAAAGAAACAAAAGATAAGAATAATCAACTAATTGTAAATGAAATAAAAAACTTAATTTTAGAAGCTAGTCCTGAAGTTATTTATACTCATAATTTAGCAGATAAACATGACACTCATGTTAGTGTGGTAGTAAAAACTATAAAAGCCATTAGACAAATAGAACCAAACAAGAGACCTAAGAAACTTTACGGTTGTGAGGTATGGCGCAATTTGGATTGGTTGATGCCTGATGATAAAGTTTTATTTGATACTAGTGCTCATCCTAATTTAGCAAGTGCACTAGTCGAAATATTTGATTCACAAATCGTTGGAGGAAAAAGGTACGATTTAGGTGCTATTGGTAGAAGAAAAGCTAATGCATCATATACTGAATCTCATAGTATTGATGAAGCAGAACAAATGATTTATGGAATTGATTTAACTCCATTAATAGAAAATGATGATTTAGATGTTGTTGAATACGCAACTGCCTTTGTTGAAAGACTTAAAGATGATGTTTATAGTCGTATAAACAAATTGAATTAATTTTTATAAAAGATCAAGCATCAGTTTGATCTTTTTTTTATTGTATAAACAAAATGTCTATACAAGTTATGAAAGGGCTTGTTTTCATAAATTGATAATGTTATAATTAGTAAAAACAAAGAGGGAAATGACACATGAAGAGAATATTTATTTTAATTACATTAACATTTTTAATCATGCCATTCTCAGTGAAGGGAGACTCTAACGTGATTTATTCTGAAACCATTGATTCAATAGATGGTGAAAGGTTCGAAAATACACTAGTATATTATTCAAACAAAGGTCTTGATGCTTCAGGGGCAAATGTATGGGGTTATGAAGTAGCAGTTGATCAAAACAATATGGTAGTGGAAAGTTCGACTAATGTAAAAATGGTAAGAGGCGGTTATATCTTATCAGCTCATGGAACTAAGAAAATAACACTGATGAATGTGAAAATAGGCGATATAGTTGAAGTGGATTTAACTTTAAAGACTGTAGTTATATACCGAGATTCAATCGAAAGTTCGTATTTGAGTTCTTTAAGTAATAAACAAAAAGCAATTGAAAGCTTTGATTTTGCGATAGCTAACTATATTCAGTTTGATGAAGAAGAGGTAGAATATCAACTTTCAAAAATTGATATAGCTTTTCAAGAGATGGCTTCAATTTATCAGAATGATGTCATTGACATAGAAAATGAAACTAGACTAGTTACACTAAGTTATGAAATTAAAAATAGAACAGAAAAAGTAATATATATGACTACAGAAACAAGAATAATAGAAATTAGAGCTGTATGGCATCGACCTAATGCTACTGATATAAAAGAGAATACTTTACAAGGAATAATCAATCTATTAGATCGTTTTAAAGAATTAGGCTTTAATGCTATTTATCTCGAAAGTTTTTGGAATGGATATGTTAGTGGGCGTTCTGAAGTTCTAGATACACATCCTAATCTATCAAGTTTTACTTACGGTGATGAATATGGAAATGATTATTTAAAAGCTTTTATTACTGAAGCTAATAAAAGAGGTCTTGATGTTCATGCTTGGATTCATACTTTTAATGCTGGAAATGTTAATCACCTATCAAGCGCAGTTAAAGAAGACTGGTTAGTAGAAGACTATCAAGGTAATATTTTACATCCTAATGCATATGGAGGAGTTTATTTCTTGGATCCATCAAATCAAGAGGTTTTAGAATTTGTTCTTGCAATGCTCGAGGAAATGGTTGAAAAATATGATTTCAAGGGTATTCAGCTAGATTATATTCGTTATTATGACAATAATTTTAGTGATTTATCCGAAATAAGAGATAGTGGATATAACGTAAATGCTAATAAAATGTTCTTGGATGAGTATCAATTAGAAGGAGATGTTAGAAAACTTATTGTTGATACTAGCATTAGAAGCAAGTGGTTTTCATGGCGCCAAAATAATATTTCAAAAGCTGTTAAATACTTTGTTAATAATTTGAAAGAGTTAGAACCAGATTTAATAATATCAGCTGATGTTGTTGGGGAAATTCAAAGTGCTAGGAATACTTACATGCAAGATTGGCTAACTTGGGTTCAAAATGGATATATTGATTTATTATGTCCAATGATATATACTTTCTCAAATACAAGATTGGAAAGTTTGACAGAGACAATTTATAACCAACTAGAAAACAAGACTTTTTTATCTTCTGGTATAGCTCCTGTTTATTCAGGTGATACAGTACAAAAGCAACAAGAACAAATTGTAATTGCAGGTATGACTGGCGGTTCAGCTATTTTTGCGAGCCAAAACGTTATAGGTAATACCGATGCAGAGAAATCTTTAAAAGATGGTGTGTTTCGCAATGAAGCGGTAAGCCCGTTTGCGGACATGGAAATTATTGTAAGTAAAGTTATGTCTAAACTTAGAGTTTTAGTTAATGAAAATGTAAATGACGAAACTATCAAAAAAATGTTTTTAGATAATTTTGTTGATATTGAAAATCTAGAAGTAAGAAATCCAGGGGAATATAAACTGGCATATGATAAAGTTAAGTTTGTAAGAGAGTTAACTCCGTATATCTCTGATCAAGAATTATCTACAGCTATTAATAGTGATTTAACTGATTTAGAACAAACTCTTGATGTCAGGATTTCAAGAGAAATGATAGTTTTAGGTGTTTATCATCCGGAAACAGATCTAACAAGACCAGATCCAACATTATTTGAATATGAAGTGCCTAATGATGATGAAGATGATGGCGGAAATGGGGATAACGGGGAAACAACTACTACTGAAGATGATAATGCTCAAGATACTACTGATAATAGTGAATTAGATGAAACAGATACTTCTAATCCAATGATGCAGTTCTTGATTCCGGGTATTGTATTATTTGTGACTTTAATTCTTGTAGTTTTAAATATAAATATCACTAGGAGGAAAATATGAATTTCACTAAGTTAGTTAAACCTATTTTAGATTCTCAATCTTATGATGTTTCAAAATTTGATAATGTTTTAGTATATTCTGGGGAAATAAGTAATGAGTTTTATCCTGAAGGAAAACAAAAATGTTTTGCTGGAGCTTGGTATCATAAAGTAATGTCATCAAAAGATAAATGGTTAGGGATTGAAGGCTTAGTTCGTCTTGGCGAATTTACTCCAGACAAAACTCGTTTTAATCTTGATGGTAATGGGCGTTTTATGGACAATCCAAGTGTATACATGGGCGGTAATGCGCTTGAAGAAAGTGATGCTGGATTAGGATTAAATCTAACCTATTTATCTAAAGATACATCAGAGGATTTAAATTTAAGTTCGCCAAAATTAGCATATCGTCCATTTTGGCGTTATATATACAAAGAAACAATTGATTTCAAAGGTAATATTGAAAGAATTAATAGGAATTCTTGGAATATTTCTGAGCCTAGAAGTTTATGCTATTATTACTTTCCGGGTGATTTGTTAAGAATGAAGATTTATACTCCAATAAAGAATTATCTACAATTAAGAATTGAAGTAGTGGAAACTACTAAAATAGAAAAATATGCTTCGTTAAGAGAATCATATAATTTACCTGGAGGTAAACCAAAAGATTTTTATAGTCCATTATTTATTTCTGAGGGACATGGAGATGTTTTGGCGGAGTTTAAAAGAGTTAATTCTATTGATCAATATGGAAATGAAGGTTATTACGCTAAGGATACAGATGCTTTAGTATCGGAAGCAATTTGGCATGAAACTTATCTTTACAGAGAAATCAATGGCGAAATAATGAAAATACCTTTTGTGAGTCAAAGACAAAAAGTCATGACTTGCCCATCACAAAATGCATTCACAATAAAATATGGTGATGATTTATTAGAAGAAAGTATTCAAATCCATCCAGGAAAAGCAAAAGGAGAACAA
>JBAYZV010000140.1:0-5091 GCA_041672325.1 Candidatus Izemoplasmatales bacterium | reverse complement strand
TTTATATTTGAATAATAAATAATTCAAAGACTTATTGGATATTTCATTGTAAAATAAAGGATTTTTTGATAAGATAATACTGACATAATATAAAATTGGAGTGAATCAGATGGAAGAAACAATTCGAGTAGATAATATTTCTAAGACATTTACATTATCTAAAAAACAAATGAAGATTGATAAAACAACTAATAAACACAAAGTTGCAGTAGATGAATTAAGCTTTTCTGCTTATGCAGGAGAAATATATGGTTTGCTTGGTCCTAATGGGGCTGGTAAAACTACCACATTAAGATGTATATCAACATTAATTAAGCCTGATAAAGGGGATATTTATATTAATGGGCATAGTGTTATTAAAGAAGAAAACATTGTTAGAACTAAAATCGGTTTTTTAACTAGTGAATTAAAGTTAGAAGAATTCTTTACTGCTAATTATCTATTTGATTTTTTTTCTAAATTACATAATATTCCTGAAGAAAAAGCTCAAAATAGAAAAAATGAGTTATTTAGCAAATTTGGAATTGATGATTTTAAAGAAGTTAAGATTTCAGAGCTTTCAACTGGTATGCGTCAAAAGGTTCAAATAGTAATTTCTATTATTCATGATCCTGATATTATCATATTTGATGAACCCACCAATGGACTTGATGTATTAACCGCAAAAGTTGTGACAGATTTCTTGTTAGAGTTAAGAGCATTAGGGAAAACTATAATTGTTTCAACACATATTTTTTCTTTAGTAGAAAAGATATGTGATCGAGTAGGAATTATACTCGATGGAAAACTTAAATTAACTGATAGTGTGAAAAATCTTATAAGCAAACAAAGTTTAGAAGATACCTTCTTTGATTTAGTTAAAGAAGAGGTGAAATGATGAAAAATATTCTAACAATCTTTAAAAAAGAATGGGATCGAGTAATAAAAGATCGACGTTTATTAATTACTGTTATTCTAATGCCTGGATTACTCATATATTTGATTTATAGCATTATGGGTACTATGATAAATAATATCGAAAATGAAGTGGCTGATGTAGCTATTGTTAATCTATCAACTGGGTTTACCGAAATCTACAGCCAGTTTGAAGACGAATCTACTGTAAATATCGTTGAGATTTTTTCTGATGAAATAGATGAGTATATATCTTTAGTTGATGAAAAAGAGTGGGGAATGGTTATCGTTTTTCCTGAAAATATAAATGAGTATTCTGGTGTAGGGGATAAACCAGTTGTTACAATGTATTCTAACCCTAATGATATTGAATCAAGTAGTTCGTTGAATAGATTTTTGAATTATCTAATCGAATATCAAACTGCTTTAAGTTTAGATTTTTATGGAGATACTAACTATTTTTTAATTAATCAAGGGCAAACTGATGTAGATGATAATGTAATGATGGGAAGTATTTTAGGGCAGTTATTACCAATGTTAGTTATAATGTTTTTGTTTTCTGGAGCTATGAGTATTGGACCAGAAGCAATTGCTGGTGAAAAAGAAAGAGGTACTTTTGCGACTATTCTAATAACACCAATTAAAAGAAAAGAATTAGCTTTAGGTAAAATTTTTGGGTTATCTGTTCTCTCGCTATTATCAGCAATATCTTCTTTCTTAGGAATTATTTTGTCTTTACCAAAATTGATTAATTATGAAGGAGCTAACATTTCTATTTATAGTTTTAGTGACTATTTGTTAATATTACTTATTTTATTTTCAACAATTTTCGTAATCATTGGAATTATCTCAATCCTTTCCGCTTTTGCAAAATCTATAAAAGAGGCTGGATCATATATAATGCCAATTTATATCCTTACAATTGTTGTTAGTATTTCGACATCTTTCAGTGGTTCTACTAATCCTAGTTTATTATTATTCTTATTACCAATATATAACAGCGTTGAATGTTTGAAAGCTATCATGACTTTTTCAGATCAAGCTTTGATTTATACTTTAATCACAGTTGGTGCAAACTTGATATATTTAGTTGTTTTTGTATCAATTTTAAATAAAATGTTTAGTAGTGAAAAAATAATGTTTGCAAGATAGGTGAATTATGAAACAAAATATTATAAATATTTTTGGTTCTTCTGGATCTGGATCTACAACTCTAGCAAATATCATTGCTGATAAATATTCATATTATCACATTGATGTAGATGATGCTGTTTGGGAGAATACAGACCCACCATTTACGTCTAAAAGAAGTGATATTGATGCTAGAAATCTTATATTAGAAAAGATTGGTAATAAAAAAAATATTGTAATTTCAGGATCTTTAGTTGGGTTTGGAGAAGACATTAAACATAAGATAAAACTATTTGTTTTTATTAATCTTGAAATCAATACTAGAATAAAAAGGATTGAAGAACGAGAAAAAAAACGTTTTGGTTCAAGAGTTTTACCTGGTGGAGATTTATATCAAAAACATCTAGATTTTTTAGAATGGGTTTCTAATTATGAAACAAATCCCGAATATATTAGGTCTAGGAAGCAACATCTTTTATGGTTAGATGATGTTGCGGTTCCGGTTTTAAAAATAACTGAAGAACTCAGTATAGATGAGTTATTAGCTTTAGTAAAACCATTTGTTTAAAGAAGGAGTGAAACTTATTTATGAATGATTTTAACCTAATAATTAAGGCCTTGTTTTCAGCTATTACATTATATGTAGTTGTTAATTCAATTTTTCGTTTTCATGTTTATAGTAATATATTTTTTGTTTTGTTCGTGTTTTCTGTTTTGATTGTTTTCATAATTTATAGTGACTTAGTTTATAATGCACTGTTCACCATTCTTATAAGTGCTTCAGCGTTGATTAATCTAGTTTGTTACTGTTATTTGAAAATCAAGAAAACAGAATATTTTGTACTATTTAACATAGGACGGACTGGATATCATCGAATTCGTTATTTTTTACAATTAAACAATGAAAAAAACATTAACTATTCTTACAACAAAAAAACTTTTTGGCTACTTAAACTATTTGATAATGGCAAAGGTGAAGTTAAAAAAATTATGAAAGGAATTGAAGCAGCTGAAAGTAAACGCAAAAAGCGTTTCACTATCAATAATTACTGGATTATAATTATTTTTATTACTATGATGGTTGTATTATGGCGCTTCTAGGGATTTATAATGTTAAAATCAAACATTAAAGTATTAACCCCTAATAAAAATAAGCAGAAATACTATGGAGTTGATTATTTTGCTAGCCTTTATGACGGATCCCACTATACTTTTAAGTATTATGGTTCATCAATTGATGAACTAATGATTTATCGAGATGAAAGAGTTATTTTTAATAGCGATAAATTCAATATTTTTAAAACAGATTTAAGTTCAATTGAACATAATCAAATAATTGGTCTATTTCAAAATCCTGATATTTATCATAGCTTGGACTCAATTAACTGTATTATAGAGGTTTTATCTATCTATAATCATGGTTTGTTCATCGAAACTAACTCTGATAAAATTTTGAAAGATATTGATTTACTAAAAGAATTTTCTAAGAATCATCCATTATTAATCGCTATACCTATTAATTCATATAAGACTTTTGATTCTTTGCTACTTGATAAACAAGCAAATCTAGAAAACATGAGTAAGATTATTAATAAGCTTGTGGAAGCTGGGTTGAATGTTGGAATAGTATTTAAGCCTTTAATTCCAAGAATAAATGATAGTATAGCTGAGTTAAAGAAAATAATCGAGAAATGCGATGATTTGCAGGTTAAGTTTATTTATCCAAGTTTTACTTTATATTTTGATAGTTATAAAATCAAAAACTTTTATGATATAATAGAAAAAGAAAGACCTGAATTAAGAAATTATTATTTTGATAATTATGGTTTTAAATTCAGTTGGGAAAGTGAAAACCTTGGTGAATTAAAGAAAGTGTTAGTTTTTAACAGTAAAAAAAGTAAAATTAAATATGCAATGAAGGATATTATCGATTTATATCGTGATGATAATTTTACTCAATTAAAATTATTTTAGGAGGGATTTATGTTTCTAGATATTTTCAATGAATATTTAACAACTGTCATTATTTTTGTAGGTGTAGTGCTAGTTATCATACTTGCATATCTATTTTTCTATGTACCAAAGTCGAAAAAAAGAGATAATAGCGAAAAGTTAGAAGATTCTTCTCAATCTAAAATTGATGTTTTAGATGAATCTGTCGAAATACCAGAAGAACAAAAAATAGAACCTGTTGAAGAGAAAATGGAAGATGAAGTATTAGAAGAAGATATCATTGTTTTAGAAGATGATAGAGTTGAAATTTCTAATGATACGCCTCTTATTGATGAAAACATAAAAAGCGAAGGGCCTGATGGTGAAATAAAGGAAGAAGAAAAAACTGAAGAAGAAACAAAAAAAGAAATTGATGATACATTTGATGAAGAAAATGATCAAGTCTCTGAAGATAGTATAGATGAAACATCATCTGAAGAAGATTTAGTTAAAGAGACTAAAGAATTAGGAAAATACCATGTACTTTATCGAAAAGATGATGGAAAATGGTATGTAAAAAGAGAAGGTTCAGAAAAAGTATTAAGAGTTTTAGAGACTCAAGCAGAAGCGATTGCTTGGGCAACGATAAAAGCTCTTAATCAAGATACTGCAATTGTTATTCACAAAAGAGATGGAAAAATTAGAAAGCAAAACTATTAAAAGGTTTTGCTTTTTTTTTCCAACAAAATTAAATCCTTGTTTGTTTATATTAATGAGTTTCTAAAACAATTACTTTTGTGATAAAATATCTTCAAAGAGAGGTGAAGATATTGAACACGAATTTAGAAGCCTTAGTAAAAAAAATTAAATTAGGCGATGATGAAGCGTTTCCAAAGCTTTATAATTTAACATATCGCCAAATCTTTTTTGTTATTATTCCGATTACAAAAAATCAGGCTTTGGCGGAAGATATAGTACAAGATACATACTTAAAATTCCTCAAAAAAATAGATGATTATAAAGCAAAGAATGTACTTTCATACCTTATTACGATTGCTAAGAATATGGCTATTAATGAATATAACAGACTTAAAAGAGTTACAAAAGTAGATGATTTTGATAGTTTTTCTTATT
>JBAYZV010000139.1:0-5127 GCA_041672325.1 Candidatus Izemoplasmatales bacterium | reverse complement strand
TCTCGCCCATACAAACCTCTTGAATTAGCTTCATCTTCATCATCAACAACTTCTTTTGCAAAGTTTATCATGTCTACAATCGTTGCTGAAGTATCGAACGAAGCGTCTCTATCGTGATATTTTTCAAGAATTCTTCGGAGTCTTTTCGAATATTCTTGAGACTTAAACATATTATTTTTTCTACTTTCAGCAATAGCGCGTTCCAGTAGTTTCTTTATAAGTTCAACAAACACATGTGGTGGATTGAGTTTTCTTAATTCTTCAATTTTTTCTGGTCTTAAAAGATCAATTATATTAACATCATCCTGTTTTTTAGTTAAGACTTTAACCTCATCACTCATTAATGCATCTGCTAATAACTCTTTAACGTGTGAATTAATCTCCCCTATCGATATTTTAGATGATCCAGATTTGAGTTTTAGAATATAGCTTCTCACAGCTAAATAATAAAATATATCATCTCTTTCATCGCTCGTGCAAATTCCAGCGCATAAAACAAAAGCTTGTTTCACCATAATTGACAAATCTAGGAGGAAAATAGTTTCTCGGTTTTGATTTTTATCTTCTTCTTTATCAGATAAAATATACTCTGCTCCATTTTGAATAGCAGTGAAGCGTTTAAGATTATCTTCAGAATAGAATCCAGCCTTATCAACTTTGGAAAACCATTCATTTAATATTGAAAGTTTTTCTTTCAAAAGTTTTAAAGCTTCTTTTTGTATGTCTTGAATATTAAAGTTTCTGTCTCTAGCAGTATATTCTTCTAAAGCATCTTCAAGTAGTCTATTTAAACCAATATAATCAACTATAAGGCCATTTTCCTTGCCGGGGTATACTCGGTTAACTCTTGCGATTGCTTGCATCAACGCATGTGATTTTAAGCGTTTAAAGAAGTACATGACATCAAGGTCAGGCACATCAAATCCAGTAAGCCACATATCAACTACTATAGCTATCTTATATTTAGAATCATCTTTTTTGAATTCTTCAGCTAAATCAGAACGATAAGTGCTATTTTTAAATAGCTCACGCATTTCACTTGTATCTTTATTAGATTCGGTAACAACTGGAATAAGAATCGATTCATATTCAGGCTTTAACTGGAGCATATACTTATATAATTTCATTGCACTGAATCTTGTTGATACAACAATCATTGCTTTACCATGAAGAAATCCTTTACGTCCTTCATAATGATAAACAATATCTCTAGCTAAATTCTTCAAGACATCATCATCTTCAAGAATCACTTTGAGTTTAGACATTTCTTTTTTAGACTTTTCTATTGCTTCTTTGGTACCGGTTTCAGTCTCTTCGAGTTTTCGATAATACGAATCAATTTGTTCTAAAACACTCTCATTTGTCCATATTTGAGCAAGTCTGCCTTCATACCAAATTCTCACTGTTGATCCATCTATTACTGATTGTGTCATATCATATGTATCAATTACACGACCATAGATATCGGCAGTCGATTTTTCTTTAGAAGTGATTGGTGTTCCAGTAAATCCTAAAAAAGTAGCATTTGGTAAAGTATCTCTTATATACCTTTCAACACCGTATTTTGCTACCAGCTCATATTCTTTTGTCTCTGTATTTTTTACATAGGATACCTTTTCATATATTCCGTAATGGCCACGGTGTGCTTCGTCTGCCATTACAATGATATTACTTCGAAGGTTCGGTTTAACATTGTCTTTATCAAACTTACCGACTGTTGACAAAATGATTCCACCTTGTTGAATTGATTCTAATTTTGTGACTAAGTCTTTTCTCGAGCTAGTAAATACTGGTTCACTTCTTAAATAATCTTTTGCACTATGAAAAGTACCATAGATTTGTTCATCAAGATCAATTCTATCCGTTAATACTACGATTGTTGGAACATTTAATTCTTTATCAAGCATTAAACGATGTGAGAGCATAACCATAGAATAACTCTTCCCACTACCTTGTGTATGCCAAATGATACCAGCTTTTCCATTACCATTAGGTTTAAGAGATTTTTTTATGCTATCAATGGATCTTAGAACGCCAAAATATTGAAAATATTGTGCCATTATTTTTATTGGTTTTTGATTTTTGTTTTGAATAAAAAATAGGTTATGTCTAATGTAATCAAGTAATCTACTTGGCTCTAATAATCCATCAACAAAAACATTTAGTTTGTATGCATAGTCATCCTCATACCCAGGCTCGCCATAAATACTTTTCCACTCATTATATCTGTCAATTTTAGATGTAAGAGTTCCAACTTTTACATTTGCCCCATCGCTTATTACTAAGAACGAGTTGTAAGTAAATAGCGAAGGAATATCAAATCGATAACCATTTCCTTCGGTATTAGATCCTAATTGGTTATAAGCATTTTCAAGTGTTGCACCTTCATTATCTTCAGCAAATGATTTGAGTTCCATAACAATAACGGGGATCCCGTTTATAAAAATGATAACATCTGGTTTTCTAATGTTTCTTTCCTTAAATTCTTGAAAAACTATCTGATGAGCAATCTGAAAAATATTGTTTTTTGGATTATCGAAATCAACAAGATGAATAATAGGATTTACTACTGATTGGAAATCTTCAATCGTAATACCATTAATTAAATATTCATGGAATACTTTATTGCGTACAAATAGAGAGGGTTCATCAATCCTCTTAATTTTCTTGATTCCCTCAAGAAGGATATTCTTTCTAATTTTTGGGTTAATACGAACTAGATAATCAAGCAATAACTTATCGTTGATAAAATCATCTAGCTTTCTTTCTTGAAGCCAGCTTTCATCTTCATCAATAAAGGTATATCCTGCTTTTTCAACAAGACTTAATAAAGCTTCTTCGATCCCCATTTCATTAAATTTGTCTAACCCCATTTTGATCACCTTTAATCAACATATTATTTATAATTTTATCATATTATCTATACTTAAAAGTCTATTTATTATTAAATTTTATAAAATCAACAAGCAGCATATAGTTGACACTATAGGAAGTGTTGATAATTTGATTGAAAAATATGATTCTCTTATTACAAACTATACTCGAATTCTTGAACTGAAATTTTTGAGTATGTTACAGCAAGAAATGGATATTTATTATCTTCACCAATTATGTGATATAAAATATGGAACAAGCATATCAGCATCGAATTTAACTTATAATTACAAATATCCTGTTTACGGAGCAAATGGTGTTATTGGAACATTACCTACCTATGAACATGAAAACTATAAAATTTCAATCTCTTGTAGAGGAGCGGCTTCGGGCAATATTATATTAACAGAACCAGAATCAACAATTTCTAGTAATTCATTATATTTAAATCTGTTTAACGATAATAATAAATTTTATATTTATCAGTATCTCAAACATTCTAAATTGCAAAATTCTAGCACTGGTTCTGCTCAACCACAAATCACTATAGAAAATATTAAAACGCTTGAAATTAAGATCCCAAAAATTAAAAGTGACTACAATATGGAAGATGAAATTTTAGTATTAATTTCAAAACATAAAAAGCAAATATCAATTTTAAGAGATATAAAGCAAGCTCTTCTATCTAAATATTTCTAATTAAATTATTATGATTTTGATATTATGGTCCTAAATAACTATGGAGGACAATCAATGATGTCAAAATTCGAAAAATTCTTAATACACCAAAATCTATCTAAAAACACTATAATTTCTTATGTTTTCACTGTAAATTCATTTTTAAATAATTATTCAGAAATTTCTAAGAAAAATTTATTAGCATACAAAGGTTTTTTGTTAGAAAAATACAAAGCAAAGACAGTTAACTTACGAATTCAAGGGATAAACAAGTATCTTGAATTTTTGGATAGACAAAAAGATAAACTAACATATGTAAAAGTCCCACAAAAAAAATATTTAGAAAATGTAATAAGTGATGCGGATTATGAATTTTTAAAAAATCAATTAAGAAAACGTAATTATGTTAATTGGTATTTTGTTGTAAGGTTTCTTGGTGCTACTGGTGCTAGGGTAAGCGAACTAATCCAGATAAAAGTTGAACATGTGAAAATGGGATACGTTGATTTATATACAAAAGGTGGGAAAACTAGACGCATTTATATTGCTGATTTACTAAGATGCGAGGCACTAAAATGGCTAGAAGAAAACCATTTTAATTCCGGATATATCTTTTGCAACCGAAACGGTGAAAGGTTAACAACACGAGGAATAGCTCATCAGTTGAAAGAATTCGCACTTCGATTTCAAATGAATCCAAAAGTTGTATATCCTCACTCATTTAGACATCGTTTTGCAAAAAATTTCTTAGCTAAATATAATGATATTTCTTTATTAGCAGACTTGATGGGTCATGAGTCAATTGAAACAACTCGAATATATTTAAGAAGAACTTCTGAAGAACAGCATGAAATTGTGAATAAGATAATAACTTGGTAAATCGCATTTTAAAAATATTTTGTTAATAAAATTTGTCTAATACTTTTTAAGTAATTATTTTTGATTTGAATTTTTTCTTCAAGTATTAAAATATCTTTTGTGATAGATAAATACATTTTCATTATATCTAATGATGGCTTATTAAAAAACATTGAACATACGTCATTTTTGTTAATATGTTGTTGGGCTCCACCAGTTTGATTGGACATTAAATCTCTAATCTTATATTTTGTCAGTGGTAATAAGAACTCATATGGAAGAGAAGCTGCTTCAAGTATTCCTACAACTGATTGATTTGCACATGCGTCAATTTTTAAGATACTTACTTGTCCTAACGTTGCTCCGGTGATAGCTAACACGACCGTGTTCTTAGGCATAAGTTTTGTTGCAGATTTTTGAAGACCTAATTTTGTAATATATTCTATTCCAAAATAGATAGAATCTCTATTTACTTCACCTGAATTAATCCAAGGAATGTCACCGTTCCAATACTCTGATTTTGCGCGAGAAGGGGTTCCGCCTAAAACAACTTGGCAATGATCTTCAAGAATTTCATATTCTTCATTTGGATTATATATTAAAGCGAAAATGTGAGAAATATGCTCTTCTATCTTTGCGATAATGGTATTGTTGATTTCAATTAACCTGTCAATACTTCCTATAGTGTCAACTATATGCTGCTTGTTGATTTTATAA
>JBAYZV010000138.1:0-5160 GCA_041672325.1 Candidatus Izemoplasmatales bacterium | reverse complement strand
GCCTCAAGAATAGCGTTGGAATTAAATGATGGTGATTTAGTAAATCTAGGTATCGGAATTCCTACCTTAGTTGCTGATTATGTACCAAAAGATAAGAGAGTAACTTTTCAAGCGGAGAATGGAATTATTGGATTAGGACCATTGACAGATGAAGAAACAAATATTGTTAATGCTGGCGGAATAAAAGCTACAATTCAAAAAGGCGGCGCTTTTATTGATTCAGCAACTTCATTTTCATTCATTCGTGGAGGACACATAGACGTTACTGTTTTGGGTGCTTTGGAAGTTGATCAAGAGGGTTCGTTAGCTTCGTGGATTATTCCGGGCAAGAAAGTTCCTGGAATGGGTGGAGCTATGGATTTGGTTACTGGAGCTAAAAAAGTTATTATTGCACTAAAGCATACAAATAAAGGTCAGTCAAAAGTATTGAAAAAATGTACATTACCTTTAACAGCTGCTCATCAAGCAAATTTAATTGTTACTGAAATGGCAGTAATGAAGGTTGAGAAGGATGGGTTGCATTTGTTAGAAATAAACCCAGAGTTTTCTTTGGAAGAAGTTATTAATGCTACTGAAGCAGATTTAATAATTAATAATGTTGAAAGAATGAGAGGTATATAATATGAAAACAACACTAAAATTACGAATGTCTAATCATGATGCACA
The DNA here is from genome assembly GCA_041672325.1 of Candidatus Izemoplasmatales bacterium. GTDB lineage: Bacteria > Bacillota_I > Bacilli_A > Izemoplasmatales > Hujiaoplasmataceae > UBA2289. Next base: position 4,494 of record JBAYZV010000138.1, on the reverse strand, counting down.
TTATGGCGGTAATCTAGTTGACGGCGCTAGAATATTAGGGTTATTCGGTGACGCAGCAACTGAATTGCTAATTAGATTAGATGGCGATGAAGGATTATTTAGAGCATATGAATCAGTTGATTTTTTAGCCCCTGTATATGCTGGAGATTTTTTGGAAGTAGAAGCTGAAATAGTTGAAGCAGGAAACACATCAAGAAAAATGGAATTCTTTTGTTACAAAATTATTACTGCTAAACCAGAAATTGCACCAAGCGCTTGTGATGTTTTAAAAGAAAGAGTTTTGACAACTAAAGCTGTAGGTACTTGTATTGTTCCAAAGGGGTTACAAAGAAATGAAAGATAAATTAATTATTACTTGTGCAATATCAGGTGCTGAAGTAACTAAAGAACATAATCAAGCTGTACCTTATACCGTTGAGGAAATGGTAGATGCTGCTTATCAAGCATATCAAGCTGGTGCATCCATTATTCATTTACACGCTCGAAATGATGACGGGACTCCGACACAAAGCAAAGAAAGATACGCTGAAATATATTCTGCCATCAAGGCAAAATGCCCAGAACTAATAGTTCAAGTCTCTACTGGTGGCGCAGTAGGTATGTCGAGAGAAGAAAGATCTGATGTTTTAAACATAGAACCAGAAATGGCTACTTTGGATTGTGGTACATTAAACTTTGGTGGTGATGAAATATTTATTAACACAGAGAATGATATTATATATTTTGCTAATAAAATGAATGATTTAAACGTGATGTATGAGATGGAATGCTTTGAAAAAGGTCATATAGATTCTACTTTAAGATTAATTAAAAAAGGAATTATTCGAGGACATCTACATTATAGTTTCGTTTTAGGAGTTAATGGCGGAATGTCCGGAGAAGAAAGAGATTTTGTTTTTTTGAAAGATAGTTTACCGGCAGGGGCAACCTATAGTGTTGCTGGAATTGGTAGATATGAGTTTTCTCTAGCTGAGTTATCAATTAAATACGGCGGACATGTTCGTGTGGGATTAGAAGATAACATATATATAGAAAAAGGCGTTTTAACAAAATCAAATCGTGAACTTGTTGAAAAAGTAGTAGCGATTGCTAAAAAATATAATCGAGAAATAGCTACTCCAAAAGAAGCTAGAAAAATATTAGAAATGGGAGAAAAGTAAAATGAACAATTTATGTAAATACGGAACACACAGAGTGATTTATCCTGAAGGCGCTTTACCTCAAACTGCTGAAAAAATCAATAATGAAATGATATGTTATGACAATGAGATTTTAGTGGATGTAGATACTTTAAATATAGACTCTGCATCTTTTACACAAATAAGAAATACTTGTAATAGTGACGTTACGAAGATGAAAGAAATGATTGAAGACATCGTAAACAGTAAGGGTAAGATGCAAAACCCTGTAACTGGTAGTGGTGGTATGTTTTTAGGAAGAATAAAAGAAGTTGGAAAAGACTTAATAGTTAATGTTAAGGCAGGAGATGAAATTGCATCACTTGTTTCTTTATCATTAACGCCATTAAAAATCGAAAAAGTTCTTGGAATTGATTTATCAAAAGATCAAGTAAATATTGTTGGTCAAGCGATTCTTTTTGAAACTGGAATATATGCAAAAATACCAAGTGACTTACCAGCAGACATAGTTTTATCAGCCCTTGATGTTGCCGGTGCTGCAGCTCAAGTTGAAAAACTTGTAAAGAAAGATGATAATGTATTAATTTTAGGTGCTGGAGGTAAATCAGGAATTTTATGTGCATATCAAGCTAAAAAAAGTGCGGGAGCAAACGGTAAAGTTATCGCTTTAATTCATTCGGATAAACATCGTCATGATTTAGAAAAATTAGGCGTTTGCGATTATATTATTGTTGCGGATGCTACAAAACCGATGGAAGTTTATAATAAAGTAAAAGAAGTAGCTCCGGAAATGGTTGATGTCACAATTAACGTAGTTAATGTTCCTAATACTGAAATGTCATCTATTTTACCGACTAAGAGTTCTGGTACAATTTATTATTTTTCAATGGCAACTTCATTTACAAAAGCTGCTTTAGGCGCTGAAGGGATCGCTTCAGAATCACTGATGATAATTGGAAATGGATATACTAAAGATCATGCAGAGTTCACTTTAAATCTACTAAGAGAATCTAAACTATTATTTGAAATTTTTAAAGAAAGATATGGAAGTGATAAATAATGAAAGTAACTAATGATAGTTATTTAGAAAGAAAAAGGAAATATTTCCCAGATGTTAGTGATAGTGATTGGAAGGATTGGCACTGGCAAGTTAGAAATAGAATAAAAACTGTAGAAAATCTAGATAAATACATTAAACTTGATGAACAAGAAAAGAATGATATAACTAAAGTTCTTTCTAAGTTTAGAATGGCCATAACACCATATTATTTATGCCTTATTGATCCAAATAATAAAAATTGCCCTATTAGAAAACAAGCAATTCCTAGTATATATGAAATGCACGTTGGTGTTAATGATATGTTAGATCCATTAGCAGAAGATACGGATTCACCTGTTCCTGGATTAACACATCGTTATCCAGACAGAGTTTTATTCTTGATCACAGATATGTGTTCAATGTATTGTCGTCATTGTACTAGAAGAAGATTCGCTGGGCAAAAAGATCAAAAAATGCCTCAAGATAGAATAGATATGGCTATAGAGTACATAAGAAAACATCCAGAAATTAGAGATGTTTTACTTTCTGGTGGGGATGCATTATTAGTTAGTGATGAAGCTTTAGAATATATCTTAAAACAATTAAGAGAAATAGAACATGTTGAAATTATACGTTTAGGTACAAGAACGCCTGTTGTTATGCCACAAAGAATTACTGAAGATTTCGTTAACATGATAAAAAAGTATCATCCAGTTTGGTTAAATACACACTTTAATCATTATGATGAAATCACGACTGAATCTAAAGAAGCCATAGAAAGATTAGCTGATGCTGGAGTTCCTTTAGGTAATCAATCAGTTTTACTAAAAGGGGTTAACGATTCAGTTCAAATAATGAAAACATTAGTACAAAGACTAGTTTATATAAGAGTTAGACCTTACTACATTTATCAATGCGATTTATCTTTAGGTATTGAACATTTTAGAACACCTGTTTCAAAAGGTATTGAGATTATTGAAGGGTTAAGAGGACATACGTCTGGACTATGTGTTCCGACTTTTGTTATTGATGCGCCTGGAGGTGGAGGAAAAATTCCTGTAATGCCTAATTATGTTATTTCACAAGCTCCTGGAAAGGTAGTGTTGAGAAACTACGAAGGGGTTATTACTACATACTCTGAACCGACTAACTATGAAAACCCTGAACATTATAAAGATGAAGACGGTGTTAGTGGTTTATTAGCTGGAAAGCAAATTGCGTTAGAACCAAAAGACTTAGAAAGAAGGAAACGATCATTAAAAAAATAGTTGAAGCTTTGAATAACTATAATATAATTAGTGTTGTGGGTAATTCTAAAAACGCTGGTAAAACGACAGTTATGAATTACTATTTGGAACAAATAGATAACTTGGTCGCTATTACCTCTATTGGATTAGATGGCGAAGAAATCGATCAAGTAACAAATTTAGAAAAACCGCAGATTATTGTTAAGCCGGGTTATTTAGTCGCTACTGCTAAAGATACTTTACAAAACTTTACTTGTGATTATGAAATACTTAAAGAAACAAATATAACAACTTCTATAGGTAAAGTATTGATAGTAAAGATAAATTCCTTGGGTAAAGCATTAGTAGCGGGGCCAGCAAGAGTTACTGATATGGAAAAACTAATTAATGAGTTAAGCGACTATCAATTATCTAAAATAATAATTGATGGTGCTTTTTCACGTGATGTTTTTGCTAAGATTACTCAAGCAACAATACTTGTTATTGGAGCAAACTATTCGCCTGATATAAATAGTGTGATTAAAAATGCTAAATTATTGTATCAAAAACTATCTATTAAAAGTAGTATTGATAAAGACTATTGTTTTGGCGATAAAATCAGCTTTATCGATAATTTGAATAATCAAATATTTCTTGATTATTCAAGTATAATAGGAAATGTTGATAAGTTTTTTTCTCTTCCTTTAGAGGACATTATATTGGTGCATTTTCCTAAATCATTGACAAATAAATTTGTGGAAAGACTAATAGTTGAAAGGAAAAGATGTAAGTTCAGTTTATTAATTGATTCACCAATTAATATTCAATTAAACAGTGATACTTTAGAAAAGTTGTTTAAGTTAAAAAACGAAATATTTGTAATGAATCCTATAGATGTCGCTTTAGTTTGTTATAATCCAGTTTCACCAATGGGTTATGAATACAATAATGATGAATTTAAAAGCAAACTAGAAAAAGCTTTGAATAGAGAAGTAATTAACGTAATGAAGGATGGTTATAATGAATAAATTAAATATAAATCAAGATATTGTAAAATCTTGTCGGAACTACGCGAATATAATTGCAGATG
>JBAYZV010000137.1:0-5186 GCA_041672325.1 Candidatus Izemoplasmatales bacterium | reverse complement strand
TATATCACGAGTATCTTGGAGTGAGTAAATATTTAAAAGAAGTGAATTTAACTGGGACTGATTTGGAGAATGTAAATAGTGAATTAAGTGGTGATTCTGTTTCAATTAGTTCTACATCACTTGGGTTTATGGGGTATAAGTATGCGGATAGATTATATTTATATATCTTTGATAAAGGATACAATTTGCATAATCAAAACCCGATCCTAAGACAAAATATTGAACTTGATGTTTCTTCATTAAATAATGATGTTTACCAGTTAGTTGCCTATAATACATTTGATGGAAGTATTATTTCTTCACAACTGGTTGATATTAACAGTGAAACGACAAGCATTACATTACCAAACTTTAGTAAGGATATTGCAATTATTTTAAAGATTGTTGATTAATTATAATAATGAAAGAATGAGGACAAATATATGAAAAAATACAAAGTTTACAGTGAGCCTATAATAAATATGCCATGGGAAGATAGACCTTTAAATGATACAAACCCAGTTTGGCGCTCAGCGATGAATCCAATTGTGAAAAGAAACCCTATTAAAGGAATTGCTAGAATATTTAATTCAGCTGTAGTTCCTTGGAAAGACGGAACTTTCATAGGTGTGTTTAGAGCTGAGACAGTACACACATTACCACATATGAGAGTTGGTAGAAGTAAAGACGGAATTAAATGGGAATTTGAAGATAAAAGATTAGAAATGGTTGATGAAGAAGGAAAATCTTGGAATCCATATTATGCATATGATCCAAGAGTTGTTAAAGTAGATGACGATTATTTTGTTATTTGGTGTACTGAAGCGCATGGACCAGCAATTGGTATAGCTAAGACAAGAGATTTCAAGACTTTTGTTAGACTTGAAAATCCTTTTATTCCTTTTAACCGTAATGGAGTATTATTCCCAAGAAAGATTAATGGAAACTATAAAATTTTATCACGTGCTTCTGATAATGGCCATACACCTTTTGGGGATATATTCGTATCAGAAAGCCCAGATTTAGTTTATTGGGGTAAACATCGTCATGTTATGGAAAGAGGTGGCGAAGGTTGGTGGCAAGGGCTAAAGATCGGATGTGGCGCAGCACCAATAGAAACTAGCGAAGGTTGGTTAATGCTTTATCATGGAGTCTGTAATACTTGCAATGGATATGTGTATTCAATGGGAGCTGCAATATTGGATTTAGATGAACCTTCTAAAGTTAAATACCGTTGTAAAAACTATTTATTAACACCTGAAACTGACTATGAAGAACAAGGGTTTGTTCCTAACGTAATATTCCCTTGTGCGACTTTACAAGATCCTGAAACTAATCGTTTAGCAATTTATTATGGTGCAGCTGATTCTTATGTTGCTTTAGCTTATGCAAATATTGATGAACTAATTGACTATATTAAAGAAAATAATGAAGTCGTTGGTAATGATGGAAGTATAGGCCGATGAGATTTGTCACAAAGATATTAGCTTTATTTGGATCTTTTGTGATTGTTATCTTTATAGCCGCTTGTTCAAACACTACCTCCTCACAGACTACTTCGGAAAGGAATTCTCTTATGACTTCTTCAAACTCATCAACAAATGAAGTTACAATATCTAAGGATTTACCGAAATTAAGTCATGTATCAATGATTAATGAAACAGCAGTGGTTGATAAATTGGTTGAGTTTGATGTATTTGAAGTTTCAAGCGGAATCAAGATACTTGATAATTACAATCCTTATGATTACGAAGATATAAAAGTTGTATTTACTTTTACAACTCCTAGTAATAAAACATTAAAACAAACAGCTTTTTGGTATAAGAATTATGAAGAAATCCGTATGATTGGTGAAGTTAAGGATGAAGATGGTTTTTATACTGACGGTCAAGAATATATTAATTGGGGAGATGATTCTACTTTTAGATATAGAGTAAGAATTAATCCTGATGAAACAGGCAGTTGGTCTTATGTTGCTAAATTAGTTATAAATAATCAAGATGTACAATCATTGACAGGCGATTTTTCTGTAGTTTCAAGTGAAGAAACAAGTCTTGGTTATATAAAGGTTGATAAATCTAACAATCGTAACTTTATCTTTAGCAAAGAAGATAAAACATATATACCAATGGGATCTAATTTCGCTTGGTTTGCGACAACTTTAGGTACTCATGATTACTATAATTGGTTTAGACAACTTAATCTAGAAAATGGAAATTTTGCGAGAATATGGTTATCTAATTGGTCATTTTCAATTCATAAATTTTCTTATACAAACTTTGATTCAAGGCAAAACATTATGGCTAGATTAGATTATTTGTTTAATTTCGCCGATGAGTTTGATGTTTACATTATGTTAACGCTTATAAATCATGGACAGTTTTCTTATTCCACAAATCCTGAATGGTCTGAGAATCCTTACAATGTTAAAAATGGAGGAATGTTAGAATATCCTATTCAATTCTTCTATAACAAAGAAGCAATAGCGCATTATAAAAACGAATTAATGTATATTTTAAGTCGTTATGGTTATAGTGAAAATATTTTTGCTTGGGAATTGTTTAATGAAGTAGATTGGGTTGATGGTTATAGCAGTTTAATTGTAAAAAACTGGCATAAAGAAATTTCTGAGTTTATTAAAGAAAATGATCCATATCAACATTTAATTTCCACAAGTTATAAATATACATTTGGAACACCAGCATTTGAATTGGATACAATTGATTTTGCGAATTTTCACTCATATGCTTATAACGATGTTTTGTTCTATGATAAATTAGTTGAGGAAATGACTAGTTTATGGAATAAATATCAAAAACCAGTATTTTTTGGTGAGATAGGAATTGACTGGCAATCTGGAAAAAATTCTTATAACGCTGATTATACAGGGGTTACCATTCACCAAGCTTTATGGGGTGGTATGATGACTAGCGGTGGAAGCGCTAACCACTGGTGGTGGGATAGTTGGATTGATAAATATGATTTGTGGTATCGAATAAAAGGTGCGTCCACATATGCTCAATATATTGATTTAGCTGGAAAAGAATATAGTTTATTACAAGAAAATAGTGCAATTAGTGTTATCGGTGAAAGAATAGATTTGATGGGTTATTTATTAGAAGACACTATTTATGGGTATATCTATAATGATGCATGGAATTATTGGCAAAGAGATCCTGCAATAGTTGAAAACATTAGTGTTAAAGTACCATTTAAATCAGGAACTTATCAATTATTAATCTTTGATACAATTACTGGAGAAATAATTGATGAAAGAAATATAGATGTTATTAACAATGAATTTGTTTTAGAAGATTTATCAATTCAAAAAGACTATGCCTTCATAGTCAGATAAGGAGAAAAAAATGAAAAAAATTATAATTATAGCTTTAACGATGTTTTTTGCATTTGGTGTAGTAGCTTGTGGGGATAAAACATCTACTACAGATGGGGGAAGCACAACTACTTTACCATCCACAGAAGATAATACCACTACTAAACCAATAGTACCTACTTATTGGGATAAAGATGGTAATGGTATTGAAGATTGGACTGAGGAAGTTATTACTTTAAAGTATTCAACTTGGCAACATACTTCCGAAGATATTGTTACTATTGAGTCTTTGATGATTAATGAGTTTATGAAGAAATATCCTAATATCACTGTTGAAATACAAATGATGGGTGCTTCAAGTGAAGAATGGGATGCGAACTTTGTCGCAGCTAGTGAATCAGGAACAATTCCAGATGTGTTTTTAGTAAACAGAATTGCTAGTTTCTTACCATATAATATTTTAGCTGATATTACTGAATACTATGAAAATGATTCAGATACTGAGTTTATCTTTGATTCAATTAAAGATTTAGGTGTTTATAAGGATAAAAGATATGCAGTTCCTAGTTTTATTTATCCAACTATGTGGATAGTAAATCTTGATATCTTAGAAGCTGCAGGTGTTGCGGCTCCAAGTTATGATTGGACTTACCAACAAATGGAAGCTATCGCTCAAGCAACTACTAATGAAAATAATCATGTTTTAGGAATATATGGAACTGCTTTTTATAATCGTGAATTACCGAAAGTATTAAAGATGGAAGCTGCAGTTACTTCTGAAGAAATTGCTTATGCAAATAAATGGCAATCATATTCATATGATGGTGAACAATTTAATTTCGCTGACCCTGTTTTCTTATCAGCTATGAATAGAATGACTGATGGATTAAATGGTGGTTATGTAGTAAATGAATTAGGAGCTGAAACTTTAGAAGAATGGTATTTAGATCCATCTTTCCAACCAACTTATAACGGTAAAGTTGCTTTATGGCGTGAAGCTTCTTGGAGCGTTAAAGATCATTTTACTGAAATGCTTTTTAATTGGGATATATATCCAGGACCAAATGGTATTACTGGTGGTAACACTGATATCGCGGGTATTAGTTCAACATCTGAACATAAAGAAGCTGCTTATCAATTATTAAAATGGATGAGTTATTCAAAAGAAGGTTTATTAACTAGATATCAATTATTTGAAGATTATTCTGACCAAGTATATGTAAGTGCAAATAACTATGGTTATCCAATTGTTGATTACGGTATTGATGATCAGGGACGTAATCTTATCTGGGAAACAATTCCTTATGGAATTACAGCTCCTGGATTTGTAGCTCCTGAATTTATTGAGTCACTTAAATCAGGTGCTTTCTGGATTAATAAAGAAACTGTTGGTTGGGATGAAGCGGATAGTATTGCTTATCCATACATCTATCAAACAGTAACTGGTGAAACAACTTATGCAGCTATTAAAGATACATTACAAACAGATGCTAATTTTGCGATGGAACAAGCAAGAGAAATTCTTGATGCATTAATTAGCGATTTAAACTAATTCTATTAAGGCGGTAAAGTATGAAAAGATTCCTTATTACATTATTATTAATTACATTGATCTTTTTTGGCGGAAGTTTAAAAATTTCCGCCCTTTACCAATTTGAAAATTTAGAACAAGATCTAGATATCGAAGATACTTTTGATATAAGTGATTTTCGTAATTCAACTTATGTAAGAACATTAAACCATTGGTTAGAAGATTATGATTATGTTTCTTTAGATGAAAGAGTTGTTAAATTAGAAGATTTTTTAACAAACAATCCTGATATAGATATTACAAGAGATTCAACTTATAAAAATGATTATTCTGCTTTACTTA